>NZ_QWKY01000004.1 GCF_003574035.1 Meiothermus hypogaeus
AAGGGAGACGCTTTCTTCGCCGACCGACAGTGAAGGGCCATCGGCCCCCGGCTAGCGCCGGTACTCAAGGGAGGGGTGTGCTCTAGGATTCAAAAAGACAACCTATGGGTTTTTTGGTTTTGTGAACTGTCTTTTTGAATCCGGTATCATTGGGTCATTCCGAGGAGACCTGGCCGACAAGGAATCCAGCACGGGGGCGGTAGTGGAAGAGTTTGGCGCAACAAAAGCCTCGCTTCGCTCTGTACTGATGAGGGCGTGCTTCCTGAGCGAATCGCAACGCATGTATTGCACGTAAGGTGCTTTGGGTCTTCGGCTTATAGCCCTACACAACCTCAAAAATCCCCTCGATTTCCACGCTGCTGCTAAAAGGCAACTGGGCCATGCCCACCGCCGAGCGGGCGTGCCTGCCCCGCTCGCCGAACACCTCGAGCAGCAAATCCGAAGCGCCGTTGATAACCCTGGGCTGCTCCTCGAAGTCGGGCATGGAGTTGACCATGCCCAGAAGCTTGACCACCCGGCTGACCCTGTCCAGGTCGCCTACCGCATCCTTCAACACCGCAATCAATCGAATAGCGACCTCGCGGGCGGCGTGGTAGCCCTGCTCGGTACTGACCTCGCGGCCCAGCTTGCCCTTGAGGCTCGAGACCTGGCCCGAAATGAAGACCAGCTGGCCGCTTTTTACCCAGGGCACAAAGCTAAACATGGGGGGTTTGACCTCGGGCAGCACAATGCCAAGCTGTTCCAGGCGCTGTTCAATTTTCATCGGGGCTCCTTCAAGCAGTGGGGGCTACCAGGCCCTTGTCTGCACACGCTTAGGGCTGCACAAAGACCGGAACCTGGGCGTGGTTCAGAATCCAGCGGGTGACCGAACCAAAGAAGCCCCCGGCCCGGCTGCGCCCCACAAATAAGGCGTCGGCCTGTTGCTCGTAGGCAAAGCCCAGCAAGGCTGCCGCTGGCGGCTGAGCGGTGGAGAGCACCTTGGCCTCGAGGCGGCCTTCCAGGGCCAGGGGCAAGGTGCCGATGGCCTGGTTAATCCGCTCGAGTTCGTCCGCGTCCCCCACATGCAATACGGTGATTTTGCCGCCGCTGGCCTCGGCAATGTGATGGGCCAGCCTGAGCACCCGCTCGGCCCCGGGGGTGGGGCCAAAGCCTACCAGCAGGTGGGCCAGGCCCTGAGCATTGGCCTCTTGAGGTACGGCTGCTACCGGCCTGCTGCTCTGGGCAATCACCCGCTCGGTGGTGGTGCCCAGCAGCCGGTCGGCCAGGCTGTCCTCGCCGTGGGTGCCCATCACCACCAGGTCGTGCTCGGCGGCATGGCGCAGGATCACCGGGATGGGCTTGCGCGGCTCGAGCACGGTCTGCGCCCGGGCATCCAGGCCCTCCAGCTGCCGGGCCATCAAGACCGACCAGGCTTGCTCGGCCTCGTCAAAGATTTTTTCGGTCTGGGTGTCAAAAAAATGAGCGGCGCTGGCGTAGCGAGGTTCGGCGGCATGCAGGATGGTGAGCGAGCCCCCGGTCAGGTCGCGGAGCAGTTGCGCCAGCTTCAGGGCCTTCTGCGAGGCCTGGGAAAAATCGGTGGGGTGGAGGATTTTCATGGCCTAAAGGAGGGCGATACAGGCCACCTCTACTCTAACGTCGCGCGGCAGGCGGGCTACCTGAACGGTGGCGCGGGCCGGGAAGGGTTCTTTTACATACTCGGCATAAACCTTGTTGAAGACTGGAAAATCGTTCATGTCGGCCAGGTAGCAGGTGGTTTGTACTATTTTGGCCATGGAGCTTCCGGCGGCCTCGAGCACCGCGCCCAGGTTCTTCATCACCTGATGGGTCTGGGCCTCCACATCGCCCGCAACCAGTTCGCCGGAGGGGGTCAGGGGAATCTGACCTGAGCAAAACACCATGCCGCCTGCCACGATGGCTTGGCTGTAGGGGCCGATGGCCTGGGGTGCCTGGTCGGTCTGGACTTGTTTCTGGCTCATATCAACAGCTTATACCAAGCCCGGTTGATGGCTAATGGCTAGCCCAGGTTCTTATCATTTGCCTGGAAGCATGGGTTAGAGCCCCCTCACCCGGCGACACCGGGTTGCCATCAGAAGTGTCCTTTTGGGCAAAACGGGCACCAGGCTAACCGCCGCCAACACCACCCCCTCCCACGGGGGAGCAGGAAAGGGGAAGACGATAAAAGCCTGTAGGCTAGCCGAGCGCTCGATAACCAGGGATCCCAATTGGCCAGGAACCTTGCCCTCAGCTTTGAGGTGTTTAGCGCAGGCTGCTAAGACCGGCTCCGGTTCAGAAACCCTGGGTGGCCTGACGGGCCGGGGCAGGTTCTTGTACCAGGGTGGTTTTGGGCGGCCTGACCTCCAGGCCCAGGTAGGCCAGCGGGGTGTTGGACTCGAGGTCGGCGGCCATGACCAGATAATCTACTTCCTCCAGCGTCCACAGGTGAACCCCCTGGGCTTTAGCCAGCGCCCGAAACCACGGGCTGTACTGACCGTTGAGGGCAACGAGGATAACCTCCTGGGCGTGGTGGATTTGTTGGGCAGTCAGTACAGCTTGCAGGGCGTCTTCGTGGGTGGGGGTCTGGGCTTCCACATGGAGCAGGTAGCGCACCCCGGTGGGCGACTGGGCCAGGGCATAGCTCTGGTCGGGGGCTAGCGAGGCCACCCAGTAGGGGCACCGGTTCAAGAGACCTGCCACATAGCGCAAAAAACCCTTCAGATTGACACCGGGGGTAGCGTCCGTAGGCTGCATAGGTATCCTTTGGCCCATGATATTAGTGCCAGATGGCAGAAAGAAGTGAAGCTTGTACTCATATAAGCCTTATAGCCCCCTTAGGGTGGGACTCATACATTTCTCAACAGGCCCAGGGTCTAGCCTGTGGATAACTCTGTGGATAACCCCCTATTGTCTGTGGATAACCTTGTGGGCATTGGGGTGTTTCTCGTAGCAAGACGGTGGATTTTGCTGATTCTAACGGAGTTCTGTATGCGAGTAAAATTGTGAAACGATTGTCAGTTTATGCGCTTTGTATTAGAGCGCCTTGACCCAAAAAACCAGGGGCTTGGGGGTCTCCCGCGGCTGGCCCAGGTCTTGCCAGGCAAACTGACAAACCAGGTCTGGGCGCTTGGAAAACCCGCGCCGCTGCCAAAACGCGTCCAGGGGTACGTAGTTGGAAGGCTTGAGGGGGTGGTTGGCCGGGCGTTCGACGGCACAAAAGGTGACCTGGCGGTAGCCGAGTTGCAGGGCCCGGGCCTCTCGGTGACGGAAAAAGGCCACCCCCAACCCCTGGCCGCGGTAGGCCGGCTCCAGCACCGACTCCCCAAAGTAGTACCAATCGGCTGGCTCGAGCCCCGCCTTCACGAAGGGTTCTTGAAACTCGGCCTCGGCCTGCGCCAGGGGCAAGGCCGTAGAGGCCCCCACCACCCGTTCGCCATCCCGCACCACCACCAGGGTGCTTTCTGGAAGGCCCAGAAACTTGGCCAGGTAGTGCTCTTCGTACTCGAGGCTCCCCTCGTACAGATAAGGCCATTCCCTGAAGACCGCCATCCGCAGCCGGGCGAGCTCGGGAATGAAGGGGGCCACCTCGGCACCGGAAAGTACGTCCACAAGCAAGCTCATGGCTTTTAGGATACCAGCCCGATGGCCCGCAACCCGCATAACAAGCGGCAAACCGGGTTCTGCCAGGGGTGTTGCGCAAAACTGCATAGGGCAGACCGGTACAATTGTGCACATGATTCTTTCTACCGACCCACCCGCCCATGCTTTGCTCATAGATAGCCGCTCGCCCGCCGAGTATGCCCAGGGGCACCTGGAGGGGGCCATCAATCTCGACCTTTCGGGCTTTCGCGGGCGCCTGCGCAGCGAAGAGGAGCTCCGGCAGCTCGAGCAGGCCTTGGCCGACCTCAACGGGCGCTTGGGGGCAGGCCCCCAGAGGCCGGTGGTGGTCTACGATGTGGGCTTCAGCACCCGCCTCACCAAGACCGCTTTCATGCTGGCCCTGGGCGGCCTGGAGGTGCAGTTGTGGCCGCAGGGTTGGGAGGCCCGGGCCACCAGCCAAACCCCGGCCCAGCCCCAGGCGGGCGAACCCTGGGCCAAGCTCAACCGCGATATTCTCCTGACGGCCGACGAAATACTGGCCCATCCGGACCAGCTTCTGCTCGACGTGCGCGAGCCGCAAGAGTTTGCCATCGCCCGCATTCCCGGCGCGAAAAACATTCCGCTGGGGACCTTTGGGCTCGACAACGCCGAGGCCCTGGGGCTTTATGCGGGCCAGGTGGTGGGGGTGCACTGCCGCAGCGGGGCCCGCAGCGCCAGCGCGTTCTGGCTGCTGCGGCAGCAGGGGGTACAGGCCCGCAACTACCTGGGCAGCATGCTCGAGTGGGAAGCCGAGGCCGACCTGCCGGTGGAGCGGCCTTGAGGAGGGGCCTCTTCTGGCAGTCCCCAAAGGGTTTCTGAAAGACTGTCCGATAAGGCGCTAGGAAGCCAATCTTCTAACCATAAGGCGGATCATTGCGACGTAGATGAAGGTTTCCGTGGTTTCGGGCAGAAACTCGTAGTCCCGCTTGAGCCTGCGGTTGAAGCTGAGCCAGGCAAAAGTACGCTCCACCACCCATCGGCGGGGGATGACTACGAAAGAGCGACGGCCGCGGGTCTTCTGGCCAAGCTCCTCGATCAGGTCGGGGGGCATGGGTAACCAGATACCCCTAAAGTTTGCCTCGGGTCTTCGCATGACCTGTACCGTCCAGCCCAGGGTCTGTTTGACCCCGTCTGCAAACTGGCGTTTGTAGCCGCCGTCGATAAACAGGTGGGATAGGCGCTTGAATATAGCCCAAGCCGCTGGTAACACGACCCGGCCTCCTTGGGCATCGCTGAGGTTAGCGGGCAACACCTTGACCTTCAATACCCGTCCTTGGGTATCCACCAGCCAATGCCTCTTGCGGCCTTTCACCTTTTTCGCACCCCTCCCCCTCCCGGGTAGGATTTTGGGATGGGAGGGATCGCAGACAGCTTTCAGGTGTACGACCTGGGCCATCTAGGCCTGGTGGCCAGCATCCTGGATCAGATAGACCTGGTACAGACCGTGGACCGGTTTGTGGGGCCAAGGCCCGGGGAAAAGGTCTCCACCGGTATGGCCCTCAAGGCCGCCATCCTGAACGCCCTGGGCTTCCTCACCTCCCCCCTCTACCTCTTCAGCCACTATTGGGAAGGTAAACCCACGGAGTGGCTCCTGGGAGAAGGTATCACCCCCGAGCTTTTGAACGACGATCGCATGGGCCGGATGCAGGGCCGGTGCATAAAGTAAAGCCTCTACTTCCTCCCCCAACGGGGGAGGCTAGGTGGGGGCCTAATACCCGGCCAGGTCGCTTGCCTACAAGCAATTTTTTGCACGCACTTGGCTAAGGTTAGCAGGGGTTTACGCACCGGCCCTGGGATCCCTTGTCAAACAACCCGTTCTCACCCCAAATGGTGATTAAATATAGGACTTTGTGGAACGTTGGCTGAGCGTAGCCTATATTGCTGTTGTCCTTGGGCTTGGATTCGCAAGTATATGGCCCCAGTTGACCGTTCGGTTCGCCCGGGCCGAGGTCAAAACCACCGCCGCCCAGGGCTTGGTGGCCCAGCCAGGCGTGACCCCATCTGCCCTACAACCCGGCCCTATTGCCCCGGAGGTTGGCAAGGTCAACCTCAACACCGCCAGCCAAGCCGAGATTGAAAGCCTGCCCGGCATTGGCCCCGCACTCGCACAGCGCATTATTGAGGGCCGCCCCTATCGTTCGCTCGAGGATCTGGATCGGGTCAAGGGAATTGGCCCCAAGCTACTGGAGCGTTTGCGGCCGCTGGTCGCCCTATGATTCCTTATGCGTTGGGCCTGGGAGCGCTGCTGGGAGCTCTGACCCAGCTTACCCCCTGGGCGTTCTTGGGCTTGCTGGCCGGGCTTTGGCTACCGCAGACGGCGCGGTGGTTGGGCTTACTGGCGTACACCCTGGTGGTACTTCATCTAGGCCTATCCAAAGACCCCTGGGCTTCGCAGATAGGACAGTGGGTGCGGCTTCAGGGCACCCTGCAAGAGGGGTTCCTGCACACCCCCCAGGGGCGGGTTTACGTGCACTACTACCCCCGTTTGCAAGATGGAAACTACGTACTGGAAGGCCGTTTGCTACGCCCTCAGGCCAGGCGCAACCCCGGCGGATTTGACCAAGCAATCTGGCTGCGCGGTCTGGGCGTTCAGGCGGTCTTGCAGGCCCGGCAGGTGGTGCGGTTTGAACCCCCAGCCTCGGACACCCGGCAGCGGCTCAGGCAGCAATTGGTGGCCGGGCTCTCCCCCTCAGCAGCAGCGCTGGTAGTAGCCTTGACCCTCGGTGAGCGACGGGAGTTGGGAGAGACCTATGGCGAGTTCCAGCGCGCCGGGCTGGCCCACGCTTTGGCCCTTTCCGGGCTCCACGTGGCCATTCTGGCTGGATTTCTGGTACTGGTTTTGTACCGTCTAGGACATTGGCGTTATCTGGTGACCCTAGGCCTCCTGCTGATGTATTTGCTGTTGGTCGGGCCGCAACCCTCGCTGGTACGGGCGGTGATCATGGGGGGTCTGGTGTTGCTGGGCTTGTTTTTGGGCAAGGGCAAGGTAGCGGTGCTACCTGCCCTCTCGCTCGCACTTTTTATTCACCTGCTACTCGAGCCCCATGCCATCTTCAGCCTCTCGGCTCAGCTTTCCTACCTGGCCGTACTGGGGATGGCCCTGGTACTGCCCCGCCTCCCCAAGCTTCAGGGCTGGCAAAACTGGCTCTGGGCCTCGGTAAGTGTGACTTTTGCAGCCCAGCTCTTTATCCTTCCACTACTGCTCCACCACTTCCACCAGCTGCCACTGGTCTCCCCCATCGCCAATTTGCTGGTGTTGCCGATTTTGAACCTGTTGGTTCCGCTGGGCTTTGTCAAGCTGCTGCTGGGCGGGGTTCTGGCCTGGCCGGTGGAGTGGCTCAGCCAACTTACGCTGGGACTGGTGGGCTGGCTATCCAACGGGCCGCAGCTGCGTTGGGGCGAGATAAGCGCCTTTGGTTTTGCTTTGTATTTTCTGGGGATTTTGCCCTTGCTGGCCGCGGCTTATGGTCGAATCCGTTGGTCGCGGGCTGGCATACTGGCTGCGACCACGATCCTGGTTTCCCTGGTACTGCAGACCCTCCAGCGGGCCGAAATCTGGCAACTCGACGTGGGGCAGGGCGATGCCACGCTGGTACGCCTGCCGGGCAGGGTGGAGATTCTGGTGGACGGGGGCCGGGACTGGGCCTATCCCAGACTAGAAAGCGCGCTGCGAGCCTTAGGGGTGGATGATCTGGATCTGGTAATCGCTACCCACCCGGACGGGGATCATATACAAGCCCTGCCGCTGGCGATGCAAAACTTTCCGGTAGGCACACTGGTCACTGGACCGCGGGTGCGGGGAGATAAGCTAGATGACACCTTGCACCAAGCTGCCCGCCGTCAGCGGGTGCAGATAGTATCGGCGCGAGCCGGTGCGCAGCTCGAAATTGCCGGGGCCACCCTGCGCTTTCTGGGGCCGCAAGGCCGTGAAGCTCTGGACAACGACCGCAGCCTGGTGTTTGTGCTGGAGTATAAAGGGCGTAAAGCCCTGTTCACTGGAGACGCTCCAGTTTCGGCCGAGGCCCTTTGGGATGTAGAAAAAGTGGACATCCTCAAAGTAGGACACCACGGCTCCGACACCAGCACTGGCGAACGGTTGCTACAAAGTTTTCAGCCCAGGGTAGCGCTGATCGGGGTGGGCAGCAACCCCTACGGTCACCCCACCCGATCCGTGCTGGAGCGATTGAGCTTACACGGTGTGGAGATTCGCCGCACCGATCTCGAGGGCGCAATCCGGATACCATTGCCCTGAATTTCCCCCAGGACAAGCTCTGCGTGGGGTATCCCGGGTCAGGCTTCGTAGCCCAAAGCCTGCAAGATAGCGCTCAGTTCCTCCTCTGAGTGGTAGCTAATTTCGATCTTACCTCGCTTGTAATGGGTAAAGCGAACCTTGGTGCCGAGCCGACGCGAAAGGTTGCGGGCAATGTCGGCATAGGCCTCTTCACCTCTGGAACGTGCGCCCTGTGCCGCTGGTTTGTCTTTAAGTTTTTCGGTCTCTCGCACGCTGAGTTGCCTGGAAAGCACCTCCGAAAGACCCCAATTGCGCCGGGCTTCGGGCAGCATCAGGAGGGCCCTGGCATGTCCTGCACTTATTTTGTTCTCTTCAAGGGCTTGCATGATTTCAGGGCTCAACTGCAGCAGGCGCAGGGCGTTGGTCACGGTTACCCGGGCCTTCCCCACCGCCCTGGCCACCTCCTCCTGGGTCATCCCCATATCCACCAGTTTTTTGTACCCTTCAGCTTCTTCCAGGGGGTTGAGGTCCTCACGCTGGAGGTTTTCGATCAGAGCAATCTCGAGGGCCTCGCGCTCGCCAATGTCTTTGATGACCACGGGCACCTCGCGCAACCCAGCCATCTGAGCGGCTTTGAAGCGTCGCTCGCCTGCGACCAGCTCGTACATATCCCCCTTGGGGCGCACCAACAGGGGTTGCAACAGACCTTTTTCCTTGATGGAAGCCGCCAGTTCGTCCAGCGCAACCGGATCAAAAAGGCGGCGGGGCTGCCCAGGGTTGGGTTTGATCAAGGCCAGGGGCAGTTTGGTCAGGGAGGCTGGGGTTTTGGGCAACAGGGCCTCCAACCCCTTGCCCAGACCGCTAGGCTTCTTGGACACGACGCATCACCTCCTCGGCCAGCCGTCGGTAGGCATGGGCTCCACTGCTGGTAGGGGCATACTGCCCAATGTCCTGACCGTGGCTGGGGGCTTCGGCCAGCCGAACGTTGCGTGGAATCACTGTCCAGAAGACCTTATCTCCCAAATTCAAACGGATGTTACTTTCGACTTGCTGTGACAGCAAGGTGCGGGGGTCATACATGGTAATCAGTACACCCAGAAGCCGCAGGGCCGGGTTGAGACTGGCACGTACCTGATCAATGGTCTCCATCAAACCCGCGATACCCTCCAGCGCGTAGTATTCGGCCTGCACCGGCACAATCAGCCCCTCTGAGGCCGAGAGCACATTGAGGGTGATGGGCCCCAGACTGGGGGGCGCATCCAGTAGGATCAGGTCGTAGGCGGGCTCGAGCGGGCGCAATACTTCAGCAAGCCGGGTAGGGTTTTCAATGAGTTCGGCGGAAGCCCCCACCAGATCGGGGCTCGAGGGCAATAAATCCAGGCCTTTGGCAATGTTGACCACAGCACTCTGGGCTTCACCAGAGCCGACCAGCACGGTATAGATATTCTCTTCCTGCACAGCCTGCCCTACACCGGAGGTCGCGTTGACTTGTGGGTCGAGATCCACCAGCAAAACTTTCTGACCCGCTTTAGCCAGGTAGGCCGAAAGATTGACAGCTGTGGTGGTCTTCCCTACCCCACCTTTTTGATTTACGATCCCGATGCGCTTCACCTTGCTCACTAGGATAACGGATTTTTGGCCGGCACCCCTGTCCTGCGGGGGTAGCTGGGGGGGGTGGGCCTGGTTTTCTCGATAACAATTAGGGTTCTTAGCTCCCCCAGACCGGGCAACTGGAAAGTTATCACTTCCTGCACGGTGCCGCCCAGTTTCTGGATGGCTGCTTGGGCTTGCTCGAGCTCACCCTCCACCCCCACACTTTTTTGGGCAATCATAAAACCGCCCACCCTAACCAGGGGCAAACACAGCTCGCTCAGGGTGTTGAGGGCGCTCACCGCCCGGCTCAAGGCTCGGTCGTAGGTCTCGCGGTGGGCAGGGTCGTGGCCCAGTTCCTCAGCGCGTCCCCAGATGCAGTGGGTCTGGGCCAGCTTCATTTTCCGACAGACTCCCTCGATGAAAGCTATCTTCTTTTGAGTCGCATCCAGAAAAGTCATCTCCAGTTCAGGTCGAACAATTTTGAGCGGTAGACCCGGAAACCCGGCCCCAGTTCCCACATCCACTACCCTTAGGGAACCCTCCAGTTTTCCACTTTTTAGACAACTGAGTGAGTCCACGAAGTGTTTGAGGATAATTCCCCGCTCATCCCGGATCGCAGTCAGGTTGGTGATGGCATTTGCTTCGATCAGGTTTTGGTAGAGAAGTTGGAAGTAGGGCAGGGTGGGCTCGAGTTCTAGCCCCAGCTCGCGGGCAGAATCAAGGAAAAGACTAACTCCTTGACTACTCATCTGCATACTCAATACCTAGTCGGTATTTTTCTTTCATGTTGATATACCGCTCATAACTATGTTCATCGATTCGCCACCACGGACGAGAATCTAACACCGGGATCAAATCTCTCCGTAGAGCCACGCCGCGCATCATCCATTGATAGTAAGTTCTGTTGTCGTGTTTATATGGGCCGTAAAGTTTTGAACTAGGAAGCCGTTCCAATAGCCACTCAAATATCCTTTTATGTCTTATGTGCATTTTTATTGTTACTTGTGGCTGCTTTCCATCTCCACCGAAATGCCCTTCGCCTATAAGTAGCCCCAAAAGTACGCCTTTTTCAAAATCTGTTAACACACTCCACCTCCAGGGTTTCACAATAAACCTCATTGTGAAACAAGAATACAGTATCACAATTGTAGTTGTTTCACCCCAATGTTTTCCGTGAAACCTTAAGCCGGGACCTTCGTCAGGTACACCAGAAGCGCAGTTAAGTCGGAGTCTCGAACCCCTGGAACCCTCGAGGCTTCCGCCACCGAACGGGGTCGAACCCGGCTTAGTTTTTCCAACGCCTCTTTAGAAAGGCTGGGGACTTTGCCATAGTCCAGGGTCGCGGGTAGGAGGTAGGCCTCGAGCTCCTTCAGCTTTTCCCGCAGCTTGGCCTGACGCTCCATGTAGCCCGCGTACTTGGCCCGCACCTCTACCTGGTAAGCTTCGGCTTTATTCAAAGGCTTCTCGGGCTGGCCAATTATCTGCAGCACCTGTTCATAGGTGACCTCGGGACGGCGCAGGTACTGCAACGCCGAAACGCCATCCACCCGGCCTTTTTGCAGGCGAAGCAGCTCGCCCTGGACTCGAGCGTACTTGGCTTGCACTGCCTCCAAATCCTTCAGCGAGCGCAAACCCCAGGCTGCCGCCAGTGGCATCAGGCGCTCATCGGCATTGTCGGAGCGGCACAGCAGGCGCAACTCCACCCTCGAGGTCATCATCCTGTAGGGTTCGTCCACGCCCCGATGCACCAGGTCGTCCACCATGACCCCGATATAGCCAGATTCACGAGGCAAGCAGACTTCCGCCAGGCCCATTGCATAGCGAGCTGCATTCAACCCAGCCAGCAACCCCTGGGCTGCAGCTTCTTCGTAACCCGAAGTGCCGTTGAGTTGGCCCGCCGTAAACAACCCTGGCTGCTTACGGGATTGGAGTCCTGGAGTCAGTTCCAGGGGGTCTACCGCATCGTATTCCACCGCATAGGCATAGCGCTGGATGACGGCCTCTTCAAACCCCGGCAGCGTTTGCACCATGCGCACCTGCAATTCCGGGGGTAGGGAAGAGCTAAAACCCTGTAAGTACAACTCCGTGGTGTGCAGGCCATCAGGCTCAACAAAAAGCAAATGGGTGTCCTTATCGGAAAAACGCACCACTTTGTCCTCTATGGAGGGGCAGTATCGCGGCCCCACCCCTTCAATGTCCCCACCATACAGGGGGGAGAGGTGCAGGTTTTCCTGGATGAGCAGGTGGGTGGCCTCGGTGGTGCGGGTCTGCCAGGTAGGGCGGGCAGTGGCATGCATACCCACCGTACCCGAAAAGGTCTCGGGGGGGTCGTCGGCAGGTACCACCTCCAGCTTTTGGTAATTCACAGAGTCGGCCTGGATGCGGGGCGGCGTACCGGTTTTGAAGCGAAGTAAGCGGTGTCCCACTGCCCTCAGGCTTTCGGAGAGAAAGCGGGCCGGTGGTTCGCCCTGCCGTCCTGCGGCCCTGGACTGTCGCCCATACCAAACCACCCCCTGCAAAAAGGTGCCGCTGGCGATCACCACAGCCTGGGCGGCAATTTTTCGTCCGTCCACGGTCTGAACTCCGCGCAGTCTACCCCCCTCCAACCACAAAGCTGCCACCTCGGCCCGGATATTCTCGATATTGGGTTGAGTTTGCAGTACACGCTGGACTTCAAGGGCGTAGCCGTCACGGTCTACCTGCACCCGTAAACTTTGTACGGCAGGGCCCTTAGAACGGTTAAGAACACGGGTATGAATGGCAGTGGCATCGGCTATTTTACCCATCAACCCCCCCAGGGCTTCGATTTCCGCCACGAGCTGGCTCTTGCCGGGCCCGCCTACCGCTGGGTTACAGGGCATCAAGCCGATGCGCTCGGGGTTGGATGTAACCAGCCCTACCTTGACCCCAAGCCTTGCTGCGGCCCAGGCGGCTTCGATACCGGCGTGTCCACCCCCCACTACAACTACGTCATAGACCTTCATCCAGCCCACTCCTGACCCCGCATTCTAGCAGAACATTCCCGCATCAAAAAACTGTCGGCGTCTTTACAGCACCGCAAAAACCGATCCACGAGCGCAAATTTCGAATTTGGCTGTCCAGCAGAAGACTTTGAGCCCTGAAGGGGTGTTTTTACCCGCCTGTACAGGATTATCCACAGGGCATTTCCTACCTGTGGATAACTCGGTAAAATGTACAAACTTGTCTGGATTTCAGGAGGATTGACCTTGACCCAAAACACTGTCTGGCAAAACGTGCTCGAGTACGTGCGCCAAAGCATCACCGAGGTGGAGTACCACACCTGGTTTGAAAAGATCCAGCCGCTCGGGGTCGTCAACGGCTCGCTCGAGCTCGGCGTTCCGACCAGTTTTTTCAAGGGCTGGATCGAGGATCACTACGCCGAACTGCTCACCGAGGCCCTGACCCGCCTGGGGGCCCAAACCCCGCGCTTTGAACTCAAGGTTGTACCCGGGAAGCCTGTTCAAGACGATATTTTCTCAGCTTCCACTCAAACCAAGCCACAGGAATCGCGTGCCCGACTCAACCCCAAATACATCTTCGAAAACTTTGTGGTGGGGCAGAACAACAACCTGGCCCACGCTGCTGCTGTGGCCGTGGCCGAATCCCCCGGTAACGCGTACAACCCTCTATTCATCTACGGAGGGGTGGGACTGGGCAAGACTCACCTGATGCACGCAGTAGGTCACTCGGTAGCCCAGCGCTTCCCGGACAAGAAAATTGAGTATGTCTCTACCGAGACCTTCACCAACGAGCTCATCAACGCCATCCGTGAAGACCGCATGACCGAGTTTCGCGACCGCTACCGCTCGGTGGATTTGCTGCTGGTAGACGACATCCAGTTCATCGCCGGCAAGGAACGTACCCAGGAGGAGTTCTTCCACACCTTCAATGCCCTCTACGAGGCCCGCAAACAGATCATCCTGTCCTCCGACCGGCCTCCCAAGGACATCCTCACCTTAGAAGCCCGCCTTCGCAGTCGCTTTGAGTGGGGTTTGATCACCGACATCCAGTCGCCCGACCTCGAGACCCGGGTGGCCATTCTCAAGATGAACTCCGAGTACCGCAATATGCGCATCCCCGAGGAGGTCCTCGAGTACATTGCCAAACAGATCACCTCCAACATCCGTGAACTCGAGGGGGCCCTGATGCGGGTGATTGCCTATGCTTCCCTTAACGGTGTGCAACTGAGTAAAGCAGTAGCGGTCAAGGCTCTTTCCGACGTGTTTGCCGCTACTGAAGCCAACCTGACCCCCGAGGAAATCCTCAAGGCCGTGGCCGATTATTACAACCTCAAGCTGGAAGAGATTCGCGGGGCAGGTCGCCGCAAGGAGGTCGTTATTCCCCGCCAGATGGCTATGTACCTGATTCGGGAGATGACCCACGCCTCCTTGCCAGAAATCGGTCAGTTCTTCGATGGACGCGACCACACCACCGTGCTTTATGCCATCCAGAAGATCCAGGAGAATATAGATAGTGACACCGCCTTGCAGCAAGCCCTCAAAGGCATCAAGGAACGGCTGCGCTAATCAGGTTTATACAAATAACCACCCTCCGATCTCAAGAACTTGGCCCGAATCGCGTTTCCTTGTAGTTGAATAACATAATTGCGAGCCTTAAAACTGTGGATAAATTAATTCAACCTGTGGATAAGCCTGTGGATAAAATGTGGACAACCCTGTGGATAGACTTGTGGATAAGTACGTTCATAACAGGCCTGTGGATAAGTACCCAATTCGTCCACAGTTTATCCACAACTTATACACAGTTATTCAGACCCTTTATCCACAGGCCAAATTCGATACCGTTGCGGATTAAAGAGCCCTTATCCACATATCCACAGGCCCTATTACTACTATTACTAATTCTTAAAATTTTTAAAAAGAAGTAGGAATTTAAATTCTGCAGCCTATTTCAGTCGAACTAAAGCTCCCTCAAAACTTCAAAGGCCCAGACCCCTGAAGTCTTAATACACCACGTAAAGCAAATTTTAGGAAAAAGTAAGTCCACAACTCAGCTTCAATCCCCTTCAGCTCAAAAACAATCATTGGTGCATTACGTGGCGCTCTGAACCAGGCTCATTACGATTCACGCCGGTAGTGGGTGGTGAAGATAGCAGAACAGTGGATATCTTATACCAGATTCGGTTAGTTCGTCACTGAACAGTGACGAACTAACCCGACTGAAAGGAGTGCTCTAGGATTCAAAAAGATAGCCTCTGGTTTTTTGGTATAAATGACTATCTTTTTGAATCCGGTATTAGCCACTCGGCAGCGACATCCAGGATTTTCTAAAACCCACCTACAGGCAACCAGGGTATGGTAGGCCTTAAGCGCATTTATGGAAACTGGGTTGACTGTTAGAATATTTGGGCTCACCGGGGGCCGCAACCCCGGCTAATAGCCCAACACGGAGGCCAGTGTGGAAGTTCGCATCCCCAAACGTACCCTTGCCGAAGGACTTTCCATCCTCGAGCGGATCATTCCCAGCCGCAGTTCAAACCCCATCCTGACCTATTTACCCATCGAACTGTCCGAGCAGGGTCTGATTCTACGCGGTACAAACGGCGAGGTAGACCTCGAGGTCAAGCTACCCGCCGAGATCCAGGGCTCCGGCCAGGTCCTGGTGCCGGCCCAGACCTTTGCACAGATTGTCCGAAGCGCCCCGGGGGAGCTGATAGAGCTGGTCTTTGGCACGGGTGAGCGGCCGGGGGAGCGCCTCGAGCTTCACTCGGGCGCCTTCAACACCCAGCTTTCCACCACCAGCCCCGATGGCTACCCCGAACTGGCCTTTAAAGCCCCTGGCTCTGAAAAGATTGCCGCCTCGCGCCTGGCCCAAGCCATCACCCGGGTGCGCTACGCAGCCAGCACCGAGGAGTATCGGGCCATTTTCCGGGGGGTACAGCTGGAGATGTCCCCCACCAGCCTGCGGGCGGTCGCCTCCGACGGTTTCCGCTTGGCCCGCTACGACCTGCCCATGCAACTCCAAACCCGCAAGCTGGTGATCCCGGCCAGGAGCGCCGACGAAATTGTGCGGGTCTTCAAGGATGCCCAGGGGGAGGTGGCCTTTGCAGTGGGAGAGGGCACCCTGACCCTGGTGGGGGAGGCCGTTCGCATGTCGGTCAAGCTGATGGAGGGCGAATTCCCGGACTATGCACGGGTGATTCCACAAAGCTTCGTCCTGGAAGCCACCCTGGCTGCCGAGGCCCTGCGCGAGGGCCTCAAGCGGGTAGCGGTGCTGTCGGATCGCAACAACCACCGCGTTAACCTCCTGTTCAACAATGGCAAGCTCGACATCGATGCCGAGGGGGATTACGGGCGGGGCAGGGAAGAGCTTGCCATCGATTCTTCGGGCGAACCCCAGCTTATGGTGGCCTACAACGCCCAGTACCTGATTGATGCGCTGGCCCCCATCGAGGGTGCCGTGCGGATCAAACTGTCCGGCCCCACCAGCCCCAGTGTGCTACAGGCAGTGGAGGATGCGGGTTATCTGGCTGTGGTGGTTCCCCTGCGGGTCTAGGGCAGCGTGTGTACCCGATGAAATGCCTGCTGCAAAAGGTCTTCAGATCTGCATTGTTGGGCTTTCTCCTGAACGCAGTTTGATCAAGCCTGACGTGGGGATGTTAGACTCTTAAGCGGCTTGTGCGAAATAGAAGCGTTTCCAGCAAGGAGGCCTTTTCCATGACCACAATTCTAGAAATCAAAGGACGGGAAGTACTCGACTCCCGCGGCAACCCCACCGTCGAGGCCGAGGTGGTGCTAGAGTCCGGGGCCCGTGGGCGGGCCATGGTGCCCTCCGGGGCTTCCACCGGAGCCCACGAGGCGGTCGAGCTGCGGGATGGCGGCCCCCGCTTTGGCGGTAAAGGGGTGTTGCGGGCGGTGGCCGCCATCAACGAGCGCATTGCCGACGAAGTTATAGGGCTGGATGCGCTCAACCAGGAAGCTGTGGACAAAACCCTGCTGGAACTCGATGGTACCGCCAACAAAGGCAATCTGGGGGCCAATGCCATGCTGGCGGTCTCGCTGGCTACGGCCCACGCAGCTGCCGACGCACTGGGCCTGCCGCTATACCGCTACCTGGGTGGGGTGCAGGGGGTGACCCTGCCGGTGCCCCTGATGAACGTGATCAACGGGGGGAAGCACGCCGATAACAACGTGGACTTCCAGGAGTTCATGCTGGTGCCGGGCGGGCTGCCGACCTTCAGCGAGGCGCTGCGGGCTGGGGTAGAGACCTTCCACGCCCTCAAATCGGTCTTGAAGGCCAAAGGCTACAACACCAACGTGGGGGACGAGGGGGGGTTTGCCCCCGACCTCAAGTCGAACGTAGAGGCGGTCGAGGTACTTCTGAGCGCCATTGAGAAGGCTGGTTATAAGCCCGGCCAGGACATCGCCCTAGCCCTCGACCCGGCCAGCTCGGAGTTCTATCAGGATGGCAAGTATGTGCTCGAGGCCGACGGCAAGTCGCTTACGGGACCCGAGATGGTGGCTTACTGGGAAAGCTGGGTGAACCAGTACCCCATCGTTTCCATCGAGGACGGGCTGGCCGAGGACGACTGGGAAACCTGGAAACTCCTGACCGAACGATTGGGCCAGCGCACCCAGCTCGTTGGCGACGACCTGTTTGTGACCAACCCGGCCATCCTGCAGCGTGGCATCAAGATGGGGGTGGGGAACTCTATCCTGGTTAAGGTCAACCAGATCGGTACCTTGAGCGAAACCCTCGAGGCCATCCGCCTGGCCCACCGCAGCGGCTACACCACCATCCTCTCGCACCGCTCGGGCGAGACCGAGGACAACACCATCGCCGATATCGCCGTGGCGGTCAATGCCGGCCAGATCAAGACCGGCTCGGCCAGCCGCTCGGATCGCCTGGCCAAGTACAACCAGCTCCTGCGCATCGAGGAAGAGCTGGGTTCTGGGGCCCGCTTCCTGGGCTTTGGAGCGTTCAAGAGATGATGTTGCAGGTCTCAGGTCGGGACAGCCATTGGCCTGAGACCTGAGACCCGAGACCAGAACTATGGGACTTCCAAAACGAACCAAAATTGTGGCCACCCTGGGGCCCGCTTCGCGCTCGCCCGAGATGGTGCGCGCCCTGATCGAGGCCGGGGTGGACGTCTTCCGCCTCAACTTCTCCCACGGAATGCCCGACGACCACCGCGAATCGGTGCACATGATCCGGGAGGCCTCGAGCGCCCTGGGCCGCACGGTGGCCATCCTGCAAGACCTGCAGGGCCCTAAGATTCGCTGCGGGCGCTTCCGCGAGGGCGCGGTGGAGCTGCAGGCCGGGCAGAAGTTCATCATCACCTCTGAACCCATCGAGGGCGACGAGACCCGGGTTTCGACCACCTACCGGGGCCTGCCCAACGACGTAACTCCAGGGCAGATACTGCTCCTGGACGACGGGAATATCCGCCTGCGGGTGGAGGAGGTTCGCCTCAACGATATCCACACCACCGTCGTCATCGGGGGGCGGTTGTCCAACAACAAAGGCATCAACATTCCCGGGGCCGACCTCTCTATTCCGGCCCTGACCGATAAAGACATCGACGACATCGCCCTGGGGGCCGAGCTGGACGTAGACTGGGTGGCCATCAGCTTTGTGCGCAGCCGCGATGACCTGCTTTTGGCCCGCCACTACCTGAGCCGCCACAACTCCCGCGCGCGGCTGATGGCCAAAATCGAAAAACCCAGTGCGGTGGCCCGCTTCGACGAGATTCTGGAAGAGGCTGACGGCATCATGGTGGCCCGCGGTGACCTGGGGGTGGAGATGCCCCTGGAGGAGGTGCCGGCAGTGCAGAAGCGGATTATCCTCAAGGCCGTGCAGGCCGGCAAGGCGGTCATTACCGCTACCCAGATGCTCGAGTCCATGATTAAGAACCCCAGCCCCACCCGGGCCGAGGCCTCGGACGTGGCCAACGCCATCTTCGATGGCACCGACGCCATCATGCTCTCGGCGGAGACCGCCGCCGGGCAGTACCCGGTGGAAGCGGTCTCGTTTATGAGCCGGGTCGCCAGAACCATTGAGGCCACCCAGGAGTACAAAGACCGCCTGAATGCCCTGCGGCCCCCGGCCAACCGCACCGTGCAGGACGCCATCGCCCGGGCAGTGGACGATGTGGTGGAGTCCACCGGGGCCAAAGCGGTGGTGGTGTTTACAGCTACAGGCGGGGCGGCCCGCCGGGTGGCCCGCACCCGACCACCGGTACCCATTCTGGCCCTGACCCCCAACCCCCATGTGCGCAACCAGCTGGCCCTGGTTTCCGACGTGCTGCCCCTTCTGGCCCCCGACCCCAAAGACACCGACGACATGGTGGAAATTGCCGTGGCCAAGGCCAAGGAGACCGGGCTGGCCGAGGTAGGTGAGTATGTGGTGATTGCCGCCGGCGTGCCCTTTGGGGTTCGTGGCACCACCAATATGATCCGGGTAGAGCGGGTGAGTTGAAGAAAACCGTGCTCAGCCATAGGGCCTGGCTTGCACCCAGCAATCTGCGCTCCAGAGGTGATATGCCCAACTATCGAATAGCCTTGCTGATCTTGATTTTGCAGGCCTTGACCGGGGTTATGGCCCAAGGAGTGAGTATGAAACGTCCAGATGCACCTCCTCTGGCTCAGCGAGGGAATTTTGTGGTCGGGGTCAAAACCCTGCAAATGACCGACTCGAGCCGCCAGAACCGCACCATTGCCGCCGAGGTCTGGTACCCCACCAGCGGAACCCAGCAGAACCTTGTTTACGAAAGCGTGGTAGGACAAACCCCGGTTCGAATCAGCGGGCGCGCCAACCGCGATGCCACCCCTGCAAACGGCCGATTCCCCTTGATTCTGGCCTCGCACGGACAGCCCGGCACCCGGTTTCAGTTTGCTTACTTGAACGAACACCTGGCCAGCTGGGGGTTTGTGGTAGCCGCCCTCGAGCACCCCGGTTCGACCTACCAGACCCTCACGCAGCAAAACTACATCACCAGCATTGCCGACCGTCCACTGGACATCCTGTTCGCCATCGGCGAGGTGGCCCGGCAGATGCCCAGTGCGGATGCCAGCAATGTGGGATTGCTGGGCTACAGCTATGGCGGCTATTCCGTCATTAATGCGGCCGGAGCCGGGCTTGACGGCAGCGCCCTGAGCGAGTACTGCCGCAGCAGCAACGAGGGGCCCTGTTTTGCTCTGCCTTTTTTTGCCCAACTGGAGGCCCAACGTGGCTTGAATATGGTTAAGCCCGACCCCCGCATCCAGGCGGTGTTTGCCATGGCCCCCTACGGCCAGCCCTGGATTGGGGCCCGCTCGCTGGCCAACTTCAAGCTGCCATTGTTCGTGGCGGTGGGCGAGGCCGACGACGTAGCTACCTACCGCCGCGACGGGCTGGAATATTTCCGTAAGGCGGGCTCGAGCCAGAAGTACCTCCTGACCCTGGCCGCTGCCCAGCACAACCCCTTTGTGGAGTGCACACCCGAGGTGCGCAGCAGGGAAGAGGACTACTGGCGTTGCTGGGAGCCGGTGTGGGATCAGGAACGCGCCCACGATCTGGCCCGCCATTTTGCCGCCGCATTCTTCCTGCGCTTCTTGCAAAATAACCTCGAGGCCGGGAATTTCCTGAACCCCAGCCTACCCGGATTCAAACCGCGCACCACGGTAGGGGTCAAGCTTGAAACGCGCTGAAGGTGCTTTGTACCCAAAGCGCATCGTCCCCAGTGGCTGGTTTAGAGCGCCCTTCGCAGACGTTGCCGCCCGGATGAGCGGCAACTGTTCTGTCTGGGACAAAGGACTCCTTACCCTGGGAGGCTCGATCTTTGTGAGGAGCGCTCTGTAGGTTGTCTTTTTTGAACCCTTGAGCACACCCCTCCCGAACGGTCGGCGAAAAAAACCTCACCCTTCCAAGGGGCGGTATCGCCCTCCGCTACGCGGATAACTTCGGTGGGGTTGGTTCGTTACCGTTCGGTAACGAACCAACCGAATCCGGTACTACCTGGCAGACCGGCGCTCTTTGAGCACATTCGCCGCACTGCGCAACAGGCGCTGTTCTGCCCGGGTTAGCCCAAGACCCTGGATGAGGATAATATCATCCGCCAGATCTTGGGCGGCTTCTGCACGGCCTATGCGTAACAACGAATCCAGCTCGGCTAAGAGGGCATCGAGCGCATCCAGGGGCAGGTTTGGAGCTGCCAGCACCACTTTTTCAGCTTCTCTCGGCTCGACTTTGAGCATCCCGCCCCCCAGAGCATGACCTTCAATTTCAGCGCTCAATCGGGTGAGGGAGGTTTGCCATAAGCAGGCCAGGCCGGCTGCGCCCAGGGGGCTGGTTGAACGCAAGCGCAAAATGTGCAGGCTATTTGGGGCCACTACATGCGCTTCATTGGCTACCAGACGCGGATATTCACCGCTCATGTAGGTGAGAAAAGCGTCCGGCTGGTAGACGTAGGGTACGGCATACCAGGGGTCACGAACCCGGCATTTGTGGGCCTGGTGCGTACCTTCGGATTCGCCGTAAGCCAGGTAGGCTTGCAACTCCAGGGGCAGATCGTTCTTGCCGGTGATGTGCAACAGGTAGCCACTATCGCCACGCAACAGCCCCCCTTCCCAATCCGATTGGGTAAACCTCAGGCCCGATAAACCTCGAGCCCTACGAACCGCGGGCTTAAGGTACCTTGATGAAATGCCCCACTTGGCCACCTGCCAAGGACTCAAATGGAAGAAGCTGTTGTTGCCCGTCACATAGCCGATCCCCACATCGGCCAGCTCGCCTAGGCGCTGGGTCTGCTGGGAATGGCTCAACTCACGGTACAGCGCTCTGGCCTTTGGTGGGAGGAAGTATTCGATGATTCTTTGCCGGCCCGAAGTTAATGCCTGCGCTTCGATGCTTTGCCTTTCAAAGGCAGGGTCGAGGTTGTTCAAATCGGAAGGTTTTTCCAAATCCAGCAAATGGAAGTGAGCAGTCTTACCACCTTTGCCCTCGGCAAGCAAAAGGAGTGTGTCCTGGCTCAGGCTCGGGAAAAGCTTTTTTCTGAAGGTGAGAAAAGCAATCTGGTCAAAACTTCGGGCCAGGTATGCGAGCAGCGGCCGCGCATAAGCAGCGTGCCCAAGCTCCATGGGAATTACCATACCCAGGCGCCCGCCGCCACAGAGCATCGCCACGGAGTGCACAAGAAAAGGAGCCCATGAACTAGATAACATACTGAGTGCGAGGCCTTCCGAAGATGCCCGGGCCATCGCCCTGGCTCGCCCCTCGCCAGTGAAGCGCTGGTAACGAATGAACGGCGGATTGCCCACAACAGCAGTGAGCGAGGGTATCTGGCCTGGCAACAGGTCGAAAAAATCGCCCAAAATAAGATTGGATGGGCGAATTCCACTGTGTTCCAGAACCAGCCGGGTGCGCGCGTGTGCCTGCGGGTCAATTTCGACCCCGAAGATTTGGTTTCGGGGGTTGCCACCTAGTTGTTCCAGTCTTTGGACAGCAGCCTGTAGAAAAACACCTCCGCCAAATGAGGGGTCCAGAACCGAATCGTTCGGCGTGCGAATTGCCCAGCGCACCAAGAAGCCGGCGATGGTTTGGTCGGTATAGTAGGCTCCTAAAGCCTTGGCAGCCTCTCCAGATGGGCTTTCAGGAAGTCTAAAGGCCACAAAACTCAGCCTATCACTACGAGGTAGAATATGGCCAATCGGCCAGGACAATGGGTAGAAAAAACCTGCGGGCCAGGTTTTGCTTGGCAGAATCCGGTGTGTGATATATTACATCTCACTGGTGAACCTCGTGGAGATAAGAATCCTCTGGAAGAAAAGAAGCTATCGGCAAGTGTCGTGCTATGGCCGACGATGTGGAGCAATCCCTGGCGGCCAATCTTTTTCGTAGCTGACAGATTCCTTGAAGAGGTGAACATGCCTGTGCCGGAATTTGTCCCAACCCTCCAGCGCCCTATCCTGCGGGAGTCGGTTTACCAGCAACTGCGCGACTGGATCGTACAGGGAATCCTGGAACCCGGGGAGCAGTTGCGCGACCAGCAACTCGCGGAGCGCCTGGGCGTGAGCCGCACCCCCGTGCGCGAAGCCCTGCGCCGCCTGGAGGACGAGGGTCTGGTCGAGACCGCCAAGAACCGCTGGACGCGGGTCAGGCCGGTTGACCTGGACGAGGCCGAACAGATTTATCCGATCCGTGCGGCGCTGGACAGCATGGCCCTGAAGCTTTCATTCCCCCATCTGAGCAAAGCCCACCTGAGCGCTATGCGGGAGGCCAACGCCCGCCTCAAGGCCGCGCTCAAAAAGGGCGATATCCCTGGAGCGGTCGAGGCCGATTCGGCCTTCCACGATGTGTATGTTCGCCCCTGCGGTAACCTCGAGCTAATCGACATCATCCAGGGGTTGCGGGTGAAGCACCACCGCCTCGAGCTCGCCTACTTTGGCAGCCCCAAACTGGGGCTGGTCTCGGTAGAGGAGCACGCTGGAATTATCGAAGCGGTGGTTGAGGGGGATGTTCGGCAGGCCGAACGACGCTTGTATCGCCATTTCCAGGGCGCCCTGGCCCGCCTGAAAGGACGGCCCTAAGACCAAACCATCGCGGAGGGTTCGTCCTTCTCGGGAGTCCTGCCCATGAATGCCATCAAACACCTGCTCAACGACCTTGCTCAAGTGACGCGCTGGCCTACCAGGTCTGCTGAGAAAACGGCAGTAGCCGAATACCTGGCTGCAAAATTTCAGGCAGGTCAAAGCTACAACGGGACGCAAATCAAGACCCTCCTGAACGCCTGGCACACCTTCGAGGACTGGGCCTTGTTGTGCAGCGAACTGTGCGAACGCGGCTTTCTGACCCCCGAAACCAACAGCTCTGGCTATGTACGAACGGCCCTTGGCCCATCCGATCCCGGGCACCGGCTGAAGCTGGAAAACATCCAGCAAGCCGCCCGCAGCATTGACCCGGTCTTTCTCAACACCCCCCAATTCTCTGCCGAAACCTTAAGCCAGGTGCTGGGCGTCGAACTCGTGGTCAAGGTGGAAACCCTTAACCCCATTCGCTCTTTCAAAGGCCGTGGGGCCGAGTATTTCTTTGTGCGCAACCCCAGCCTGAAGGAGGTGATCTGTGCCTCGGCGGGCAACTTCGGACAGGGGATGGCCTACGCGGCCCGCAAGCGTGGTGTCAAGCCAACCGTTTTTGCCTCGATCAATGCCAACCCGCTCAAAGTCGCCCGGATGCAGGCCCTGGGCGCCGAGGTTCACCTGGTAGGTGAAGACTTCGATGCGGCCAAGCTTGCAGCCAAGGCCTATGCTGCAGAGCGCAGCCTGACCTTTGTCGAAGATGGCAAGGATGTGGAATTCAGCGAGGGTGCAGGTACGATGGGCCTGGAGCTGCTGCGCTACCCCAAGCCCTTCGATGCCCTGCTGATTCCCCTGGGCAACGGCGCCATGCTGGCTGGCATAGCCCGCTGGGTCAAGGCCCAGGCGCCCGAGATCCGCCTGGTGGGGGTGAGCGCCGCTGGAGCCCCGGCTATGGAGCGTTCCTGGCGAAGCGGAACCCTGGTGCAGGCCCCTTCCATTGCTACCATTGCCGACGGCATCGGGGTGCGGCTCCCGATACCCGAAGCCCTGGAAGACCTCGAGGGGTTGATAGACGAGGTACTGCTGGTCGAAGACGCCACCATCCTGCAGGCCATGCGGCTGGTGCACCAGCACCTGGGGCTGGTTTTGGA
The DNA here is from genome assembly GCF_003574035.1 of Meiothermus hypogaeus. Classification (GTDB taxonomy): domain Bacteria; phylum Deinococcota; class Deinococci; order Deinococcales; family Thermaceae; genus Meiothermus; species Meiothermus hypogaeus. The sequence goes on from NZ_QWKY01000004.1 coordinate 24,144, forward strand.
GCCCTCCGGCGCGGTGGGTATTGCGGCCCTCCTAACCCACACCCAGTTCAAAGGGCGAAGGGTGGCTACCGTTCTGTGTGGGGGCAACCTGACCGAGGAGCAGATGAAATTATGGCTGTAAACGCCCTTCCCCCCACACCCCAGGCGGCTTTCTGGCGGGGTGTGCTGGTCTCGCTGCCCATTGCGGTAGGCATCGTGCCCTTTGGCCTGGTCACCGGCATCGCGGGCGTGAAGGTGGGCTTGAGTGCAGTGGAAGTGACCGTAATGTCAGTGCTGGTGTTCGCCGGGGCGGCCCAGTTGGTGGCCCTGCAGCTGATGGGGGCGGGGGCCTCCATCTTCTTCGTGTGGCTGGCCACCCTGGTGGTGAACCTGCGCTACATCATGTACAGCAGCGCGCTGGCCCGGCCCCTAGAAACCCTGTCTGGGCGCATGAAAATACTGGCGGCTTTCCTGATGGTGGATCAGAACTTCGCCCTGGCCCTGAACCAGTACGGGGTGCTGGGCCCAAGGCTCACCCCCTGGTTTTATCTGGGTATAGGTGTGTTGCTGTGGCTAAACTGGGTGGTCGCTACCTACCTGGGCGCGCTGCTGGGGGCGCGCTTGCCCGAGGCCTGGGCGCTGGACTTTGCGGTGCCGCTGTGTTTTCTGGTGCTGCTGGTGCCGGCGGTGCACGACCGCCCCAGCCTGGCGGCGGCCCTGGTGGGGGGCCTGGTGTCTACGGCCCTGATCGGCCTGCCCTATCGCTCGGGGCTTTTTATTGGGGCACTGGTGGGCATTGGGGCCGGTGTATGGCTGGAGAACCGGATGGGAGCGGGGCGGGAATGAGCGACCTCGAGCTCTGGATCACCCTGCTGGGCATGACCCTGATTGCTTTTGCGCTGCGCTACGGGCCGCTGGTGATGCTGGAGCGCTTTCAGCTACCACCCAATCTGCAACAAGCCCTGCGCTACGTACCCGCCGCTACCCTGGCCGGCCTGGTGTTTCCGGCCCTGCTGGCCCCGGGCGGCCAGTGGGCTATAGGGCTCGACAATGAGCGCTTGTTGGCCGGAGTTATTGCAGCCCTGGCGGCCTGGCGCTTCCGCAACATCTTGCTCACGCTTTTGGTGGGCATGGGGGCTTTGTGGCTTTTGCAATGGATGGGGGTTTAGGGTGCAGCTTTCTACCCTGGCCCCCATCCTGTTTGTGCTCCTGTGGAGCACCGGCTTTGTGGGGGCCAAGCTGGGCCTGCCCTACGCCGAGCCCTTCACCTTTTTATGGGTGAGGATGGTCATCGTGGTGGGGCTGTTGACAGGCCTAGCAGCCTTGCTACGCTCCCCCTGGCCCCGTGGCTGGGTGCTGAACCTGCATATTGGCATCTCGGGACTCTTGCTGCACACGGGCTACCTGGGCGGGGTGTTCTTTGCGATCTCGAGGGGTCTCCCGGCGGGCCTCTCGGCGCTGATTGTGGGCTTGCAGCCTATCCTGACCGCCATTCTGGCGCAGTTTTTGCTCCGTGAGCGGGTGAGCAGGGTGCAGTGGGTCGGTCTGTTGCTGGGCTTTGCGGGGGTGGGGCTGGTAGTAGGGGAGAAAGCCCTCTCGGCCCGCCTGCTCTCTATTGAGCCCCCAGCTTTTGTGGCCATTGTGCTGGCTTTGCTCTGCACCACCCTGGGCACCCTCTACCAGAAGCGCTTTGCGGTGCAGATGCCCCTGGTGGGGGGGACGGTGGTGCAGTATATCGCGGCCTCGGTGGGGCTTTTTGTAATGAGCTTGCTGTTCCGCGAGACCATGCAAATCCAGTGGACCCAGCCGTTTGTGTTTGCCCTGGTCTGGCTGGTTCTGGTGCTCTCGGTCGGGGCTATTTTGCTCCTGATGTACCTGATCCGCCACAACTCGGCCAGCACGGTAGCCAGCCTGTTCTACCTGGTGCCGCCCGCTACCGCGCTGGAAGCCTATTTTTTGTTTGGTGAGCGGCTGGGGGGGTGGGCCCTGCTGGGCATGGGGTTGGCGGCGGTAGGGGTGGCATTGGTGGTGCGGCGGTAAAAGATAGGCCAAAGCACGGGTGCTTCCCGGTTCGTCGTCGGGTAGCCACCCTGCAGGGGTCGCATAGAAACCTTCGCAAAAACCCAGCAGCTTTGGTATGAAAGCGAACCTGCCCGGCCCGGGCAAATTTTGCTACACTCTAAACACGCCTGCCCTCAGCCTGGCCCTGTTGCTTTGCAGCGTGGGTTGCATCTGGCGTTGGTAAGTGAGCAACCGTGGGGGCTCTGTATGATACCGGATTCAAAAAGACAGTTTACAAAACCAAAAACACCAGAGGCTGTCTTTTTGAATCCTAGAGCACACCCCTCCCTGTCGGTCGGCGAAGAAAGCGTCTCCCTTCGGTCGGGTTAGTTCGTCACCCTTTGGTGACGAACTAACCGAATCTGGTATGAGATCTATAAAAAGCGCCCACATCAACTGCCAGGGGATGGCGGGGGGTTGGAATCGGAATCCTGCGGGCCTCCCTCCACACTCTGGCGGGGCCTGAAGGCGTCAAAATGCCCAGAGTGCGGAGGTGGTTATATGAGGCGAACGGCGGTGCTTCTGGTTCTGGCCCTGGCTGCTACGACCATTGTCTGGGGTGCGCAGGGTGTGGTGGTCTTGCTCAACGGTGTGCGAACCTCAGACGTTCTTCAGTCCGGCGGCAAAGTCTACATCTCGACCGAGGCGCTTCAGAAGGCGGGCGCTGAGGTCACGCGCCGCCCAGATGGCTGGTCGGTCCAGTTCATCCCGGTGGGCGGGCGGCTGCAGGTGGAGGCTGTGGAGGGCGTGGAAGGTGAATGGATTAGCAATGGCACCTGGCGGATTCGCGTGTCGGAGGTGCAGCCAATCGCCAACCCCTTTGGGCGCGGTGAGGGTTACGCGGTTCGCGTCGAAGTGCGCAACCTCGGCAAGCAGCCAGCCAGCATGTACGGAAGTGGGCTGGATAGGGTGCAACTCCTCGACGCCGACGGCAATACGCTGTCGTTGGCCGACGCTTCCTTCAAAGACCGCTACACGAGTGTGCCGCCAGCGGGGGGGTTTGCGAACGTCCTGCGCTTCGGCGATCCGCAGAACAAACTCCAGACACCGGGCCGCCCAACAAAACTGCTCGCACTTTTTCGATCATCGGGCGGTAAGCCCTCCCTGCCCCATTTCCGCATCGCTTTGAAGGGGCAATAAAGCATCTGGGGGTTGTTTGCCAAAGCGCACTCTGCTTGCATCTTTTAGCCCATGCAGATAGCTTCTCGGATGAGAGCATATCCTCGACGCAGAGGCACGAGCGGTCGGGCGGCTTTCAGGAGGCCGTGAGCGATGGCGCCGCCCGCTTTGCAATTTCCCGCCGCACCACTGGCGCGACCTCTGTCCCGAAAAGCTCGATGGCCCGCATCATCTTGGCGTGGGGCACGGTGCCCACGCTCAGTTGCAGCAAGAAGCGCTGGTGGCCGAAGATCTGGTGTTGGTAGAGGATTTTCTCGATGATCTGCTCGGGGTGGCCCACAAAAAGCGCCCCGCGCAGGTTGGTGCCGGCCTCGTACTGGGCGCGGCTTTGAGGAGGCCAGCCGCGTTCGCGCCCGATGCGGTTCATGACCGGGCTGCTGGTGGCATAGGAGAGCTCGAGGGCCTCTTTGGGGTCGTCGGCAATGAAGCCGTGGGCATTGATGGAGAGGGGCTGGGGAGGCAGGTCTAGCTGGCGGGCGGTCTGGCGGTAGAGCTCCAGAAGGGGAGCGAAGCGCTCGGGCAGGCCGCCGATGATGGCCAGGGCCATGGGCAGGCCCAGGCGGGCGGCCCGCACCACCGAGGTCGGGGTGCCGCCCACCGCCACCCACACCGGCAGCGGATTCTGCACCGGGCGCGGGTAGATGGGCTGGCCCTGGATGGCGGGGCGGTGCTTTCCGCTCCAGGTGACGCGCTCCTGGGCGCGGATTTGCAGGAGGAGCCCCAGCTTCTCTTCGAACAGCTCGTTGTAATCGTCTAAATCGTAGCCAAACAGGGGAAATGACTCGATGAACGAGCCGCGTCCGGCCATGATCTCGGCCCGGCCCCCCGAGAGCAGGTCGAGGGTGGCGAACTGCTGGAAAACCCGCACCGGGTCGTCGGAACTGAGCACCGTGACGGCGCTGGAGAGGCGGATGCGCCGGGTGCGGGTGGCAATGGCCGCCAGGATGACGGTGGGGGCGCTTGCGAGGTACTCTTCGCGGTGGTGTTCGCCCACCGCAAACACATCCAGGCCCACCTGGTCGGCCAGCTCGGCGGTCTCGAGCAGGTCTTTCATGCGTTGTGCCGGGTCTTGCAGCAGCCCGGTGTAGGGGTCGGGGGTGTTTTCGACGAAGGTATACAACCCGAGCTCAAAAGGCGAAGGCTCCATGAAAAAGCACTATACTATTTATAGCGAAATAAACCCTGAGCCAGAACACGTTGGCCGCACGGGGCTTTCACGCTTCACGCCGAACCAGGCTTTGCAGTACCTCCAGAACCATCGCTCCGATGGCCGCCTTGGGGGCTGTCCGCAAGACGGGCTCGAGCATGCCCAGTCCTTCGGTCAGCATTTGTTCAGCCGTGGCCTGGGCATAGGCCACCGCGCCCGATTGCAAGAGCCGCTGGTGCAGCCAGGCCACCTCTGGGGCCGGTTTTTCTTCTCTGGAAATGCAAAGCAAGCGCTCGGCCCGTGTCCGCTCGTCTGCAGACGCATTTTGCAGGTAGTGTAGCAAGATCAGGGTGCGCTTGCCCTCCCACAAATCCCCAGCAATCTCCTTGCCGTACTTGGCCGGGTCGCCTACCAGGTTGAGCACGTCGTCCACAATCTGAAACCCGATGCCCAGCTTCATGCCAGCCCCTTCAAAAACAGCAGGGGGTTCCACACCGGCGGCCAGGGCGCCCAGCCGCAGGGGGGCCACGGCGGTGTAGTAGGCGGCCTTCTGCCCCACCATTTCCAGGTAGTCGGCTTCCTGCAGATCGAAGCGCTGGTGCTCCATCCAGGTCATCTCGAGGTGCTGCCCCTGGGCTGTGAGCTCCACCAGCCGGACAAACTCCAGCAGCACGGCCTGCGAGACCCCGGCCTCGATGAGCAGGGCCCACTGTTTGGCGTGCAGTGCGTCGCCGGCGTTCAGGGCCAGCGGAACCCCATACACCTTGTGCAAAGCGGGCTTGCCCCGCCGTTCGTCGGAGGCGTCCTCGATGTCGTCGTGGATCAGGGCCCAGTTCTGGAAGAGCTCGAGGGCCGCCGCAACAGGCAGGAGTTGCTTGACCTCGGCCCCATAGGCCAGCCCGGTATAGACCAAAAGCATCCCGCGCAGCATCTTGCCGCCGCGCTCGGGGTAGTCGCGCAGCATCCGGGCGTACAGGGCCAGTTCGGGTCGCCTGGCGGCCTCGGGGTTGGGCAGGGCGTCCAGAAGGTATTGCTGAATCGCCGCGCGTACCTGAGCGGGGGAGAGGGTTGCGGTCATGGATAGATACTACGGCGACACCGCACAGAGGGCAAAAAGCCGGGTCGCCGAGGGACGAGCTGGCCTCCGCTTATTTCTTTGCCAGAGGTGAGGAGCGGATGCAACGCCTGCTGGCCCTGGTTTCGCGCAGCTTGCCCCGCCCTTTCTGCTATTTACGCTTTACATTATCTGCGTCGCTTTGTATCATATAATCTTGCAATGGCAGCAGGGCCTGCGCTAAGGGTGAGCATAGCCCGCCAACATTTGGTGTTTGTCAGCGGTTGTGTGCGCCCTATGGGTGCGCTACACTAAAGCTCCACAGGAGGCACAAATATGGGTATTCTTGATCGCCTTTCCCGCCTGATTCGGGCCAACATCAACGACCTCATCAAGCGGGCCGAAGACCCCGAAAAGATCATCGAACAGGCCCTGGAAGACATGCGGGCTACGCTGCGGGATGCTCGGATGGAAGTGGCGGAGGCCATGGCCGAGTTGAAGAAGCTCGAGCGCGAGCAACAAAACTACGCCGAACAGGTGCGGGCCTGGGAACAAAAAGCTGCCGAGGCCCTCCGGAGCGAACGCGAAGACCTGGCCCGCGAAGCCCTAAAGCGCAAACAGCAGGCCCACGCCCTTTCCGACGGCTTTGCCCAACAGGTGGCCCAGCAGCAGGCCCTGGTTAACCAGCTAACCACCCAGCTAAAGGCGCTGGAAGGCAAAATTCAGGAGTCCGAGGCCAAGAAAGCCCTGCTGATTGCCCGCAAGAAGGGCGTGGAGGCCGCCGAGACGGTGCGCAAGTTCGAGTCCAAGGTGGACACCCACAGCGCAGTGGAAGCCTTCGAGGACATGGAACGCCGCATCGAGGCCATGGAAGACAAGCACGCAGCCCTCTCGGAGATGGACAAGAACAACATCGAGAAGGAACTCGAGAGCCTGGGCAGCAGCAAGGAAGTCGAGGACGACCTGGCCCGCCTCAAGCGCGAGCTTGGCATAGCCTGAGCCGCGGCTTTGGCATAGTCAAAACCCCCCGATCGACTCGGGGGGTTTTGTGCGAACGTTCTACAGGTTACGAAGCCTTCGATAACTTTTGAGTGTCAACTCTGGCTCAGAAACACCTCGCCCAACTGGGCCAGGCTGCCTACCGCCTGCCCGCTGGGCAGGTGGCGCACCACCACAGCCAAGGCTTCACCGGGGGCTCTGCTCACCTCTGCCACTGAGAAAAGCTCCCCATCCACCTCCACCGTGACCTCGCGGGCGCTGCAGATCTCCACCAGCCGGAAATACCCCAGGCCCAGCCACTCCTCGCCGAAAATGCGTCGCAGTTCCTCATAGGCCACGCTTTTGTACCAGGCCTCGCCGGCCTGCAGGGCCTCGGCCCGGTAGGCGGCAATGGCCGCGTCGCGCAGGCGTTTTTCTTTGCAAATGCCCATAATCATGTGTAGAAATTAGGGCTGTTGCGTCATCTTTTGATAAAAAACGGGCTGACAAAAAGGCGTTTTTATCTGTAACAGACGTATTTTCTTACTTTTGGTTCGAATGTGGCTAAACTGGGCTCTTAATACTCGAGCAAACCCCGGCCAGGGGGTAGAGCTGGATTACCCGCGAAGCTATGCAGACGCTGCCCTGACGACCCGTGGGTATCGTTCAAGCATGTACCGGAGCTCGTGGTACCTGCAGGCAGGCAAGCTGGCCCTGGCGCTGGCTATAGGGCTGGGCCTGGCTTCCCTCACGCTGGCACCGTGGGGTCTGGGCTGGGTGCTGGGGCTGGGTTTGCTGGGTGGGGGCCTGGCCTGGGTAGGGTACAGGCTCCTGGGGCGGGCGCAGATAATGGATGCCCTCCCTGCCTACCCCCTATTGGGGCCGTGGCTGGTGTCGGGCGCGGCGCCCAGGGTGCGCGCTCGAGCGACCCTACGCAAGTCCCCGCCGGCCTGCCTTAGCGAGTCCGAAGTGGCCCAGATGTTGGCTGAACTGCGCTCGGCGAAAACCACGGCCCCATGTGAAACACTGCGGCTCGACCCAAAGCTCTTGCGGCGGTACCGGCGGCTACAAAAAAGCGGCATGCAGCCCTTATTTGAGCTGGAAACACTCAACGAGGTGGCCTAGCGTTTGTGGGCGTGGATCCCTGAGCGCTGTGGTTACCTGGGGATGTGGGACTTGCGTATGGGCGAAGGGGGCGTATTCTGAAAACAAGGTGGCCGGTATCGCGTTGCTGGAGTTGATGCTCCTGTTGCTGGTGGTGGGGCTCTTGGCCTGGGCCTTGGGTGCGGGTCGCAGCCTGCCCCTGCCGCAAAGCGAACAGGCCCAGCGGCTGGAACTGGCCCTGGCCGAAATAAGGCAGCAGAGCCAGGGGCTTTCCCACCTGCGCGAACCGCTCAAACAGGTGCGGCAGTATGGGCGGGATTTGCGCAAACTGCTGCCGCGCCTGGCCGAACTCGAGCACTTTCTGGCCAAGCCGGGCACCGAAGGCCCCACCCGGGATCGCCTGCTGGCGCGCTACCACGAACTAAACCAGAGCTTCGAGCGGGGGGTGGAGTACCTCGAGCGCCTGGGGGCCGAGCTGGTGCTGGTTTTGGGCATCGAAGAACCCCCGGCCCTGGCCGAACTGCCCTTGTTCTTAATCGAATTGCGCGAGGTTTTACATCCGCCTGCCACTGCCAGAAGGTAAATTGAAGCGATGCGACGAATCGCTCCACTGCTCCTGCTACTTTTGGTGGCCTGCGCACCGCGTGCCACTGAACCCCAGACCAACACCGCCATCATTCAAGGCCCGGTGGGGTTTTACCCTTCTCAGCCGGGGCTGGACTGGGTCTATCTCCCGCCCCGGGCCTCCATTGGCGACCCGCCGGTGCGGCTTTCGGTCATCGGCCCCACCACCTTTGAAGGCCAGCCGGCCATCCGCTACCGCTTGAGCGGGCGGGGCCTCGAGCGCTCCTACTACCGCCAGGTAGACGCCAGCGGGGTACGGCTTTTAGGCATGGAAGACTTCGATCGGCTGCAAGTGACCCGCTACACCCCGCCCATCCAAGAGTATCCGCCCCAGGCCAACCTCGTGGTCGGGGCCCGCTGGGGTGGGCAGACCCGCGAGGTCATCGAGCTGCGAGCGGGCAACAATGTGACCCGGGTGAGCGACCGGGTGCTGGACTACACCTATTCGGTGCTGGGCAAGTCCAATGTGACGGTGCCGGCTGGTAGTTTCGAGGTTTTTCGCATTGCCTGGGAGATCCGCGACCCCCGCAACCCCAACCTGCGTGAAAGCTTCGAGCTATGGTTCTTCCCTGGGGTGGGCGAAATTTTTAGTTCGGTGAATTTTAGCGACCAGGGCGGACTTTCGCTGGTTGACCGCAACTTCAAATAGGTCCCCTTAGCCTGCCCCTTTGTTCTCTGGGGTACTGCAACAGGCCTGTAAACCCCTAAAGTTGAGAGCAATATGCGCCAAACCACCGTGTTATCGCCAGGTCGTTTTGGGAGGCATCTGTGATTCTGCAAAAGGTCAACCAACCCCAAGACCTTAAAACCCTCTCTCAGGAAGAGCTGCTGCAACTAGCAGAAGAGCTACGCAGCGAGATTATTCGGGTGTGTGCCCAGAACGGCGGCCACCTGGCCTCCTCGCTGGGGGCGGTGGAGCTCATTGTGGCCCTGCACAGGGTGTTTGACTCTCCCCGCGACCGCCTGCTTTTTGACGTGGGCCACCAGGCCTACGCCCACAAAATCCTCACCGGGCGCAAGGATGTCATCCACACCATCCGCCAGGAAGGGGGCATCTCGGGCTTTACCAAGGTCTCGGAGAGCGAGCACGACGCCATTACGGTGGGCCACGCCTCCACCTCGCTGGCCAACGCCCTGGGTATGGCCATGGCCCGCGATACGCTGGGCCAGAACTATCACGTGGTGGGCATTATTGGCGACGGCGCCCTGACGGGCGGAATGGCCCTGGCTGCCCTCAACGTAATCGGGGAGCGCAAACCCAAGCTCCTGATGATCCTCAACGACAACGAGATGTCCATCTCGGAGAATGTGGGGGCGCTGAACCGCTATTTCAAGGAGTACCAGACCAAGAAATGGGTGCAGGACACCCAGAAATGGGGCAAGCAGGTGCTGGAGGGCATCTCCCCTAAGCTCTTCAACCTCGTAGACCGGGCCAAAGAGGCCGCCAAGCTCATGCTGCACCAGGAAAACCCCTTTTACGCCTGGGGCATCCGCTATGTGGGGCCGGTGGACGGGCACGACCTGCCGGGTCTGATTCACATCCTCGAGCAGATTAAGGAACTCGATGGTCCCACCCTGCTGCACATTGTGACCCAGAAAGGCAAAGGCTATGGGGTGGCCGAGGAAGACCCCATCTACTGGCACGGCCCCCCCGGCTTCAATCCGGAGAACCCCACCAAGGTGAGTAAGGGCTACTCCTGGTCGGCAGCCTTTGGCGATGCCGTGACCGAGCTGGCCTACCAGGAACCCAGACTCTTCGTGATTACCCCGGCCATGCGCGAGGGCTCGGGCCTGGTGCGCTACTCCCAGACCCACCCCGAGCGCTACCTGGACACAGGCATCTGCGAGGATGTGGCGGCTACGGTGGCGGCGGGCATGGCCTTGCGGGGGCTGAAGCCGGTGCTGGCGATTTACTCCACCTTCATGCAGCGAGCCTTTGACCAAATTGTTCACGACATTGCCATCGAAAATGTGCCGGTGGTGTTCGCGGTGGACCGGGCCGGGATTGTGGGGGGCGATGGGGCTACGCACAACGGGGTTTTCGACATTGCCTACTTGCGCACCATCCCCAATGTGCAAATTGCCGCCCCCAAGGATGCCCTTGAACTGCGGGCCATGCTCAAGAAAGCCCTTTCGCTGGGCGCTCCCATCGCCATCCGCTACGCCCGCGACAACGTGGAAAAAGCGCCTGAAGGTGCTTGGCCCGAGATTGAATGGGGCAAGTGGGAAGTGCTCAAGGAGGGCCGTGAGGCTTACATCCTGAGCTTTGGCAAGACCCTCAAGTACGCCCTCGAGGCCGCCGGGGACAACCCCGAGGTGGGCGTCATCAACGCCCGCTTCATCAAGCCGCTCGATAAGGGGATGCTCGAGCGGCTGGCCCTGGAGGGCTATAAGCTGGTCACCACCGAAGACCACCAGAGGATGGGGGGCTTTGGCAGCGCGGTGTTGGAAGCCTTTAACGAACTAGGTCTGAAACCCGATATTCGCGTGCTAGGGCTACCTGACCGCTTTTTCGACCACGGCTCCATCCCCCGCATGCACCACGAGGCGGGCATTGACGCCGAGGCCATCCGGGCGGCCTTGGCCGAGATGGGCGTGGGTATCAAGACCGCTACCCACCGGGCCTGAGGGCTCCCTTAGTCGCGCCCTTCAAAGAGGTTGCCGCTGTTATGCACGGCTTGCGCCGGCTCCACCCGATTCGGTCCTTGTGCACAGGTAACTTGTTTTGTGGTACGTTTTGAAGCACGTTGAATGCCCAAAATTGCGATGTGCGGCTTATTGAGAGGGAATGTATTGTATACCGAATTTTTTGTTACCAGATTACTAGAAATGCTGCACCGCTAAGGGAGGCCTTGGGGCCTGTGCCCTGCAAGGCAGTAAGTAGGCTGTATGAAACGCTTTGCGCTGGTAGCTAATACCTATTGGTTGGACACCCCCCAAGGCCCGCTGCTGGTGGACTCGGGAATGCCCAACGAGAACCGTAAACTTCTGGGTCTTTTGGGCGAGGAAAAACCTGCTGCACTGCTCCTGACCCACCACCACCTTGACCATGTGGGTGGGGCCCGGAAGCTCTGGGAGCGCTTTGGCTTGCCCATCTATGCCCATCCGCTCGATATTCCCTTTATTGCTGGAGAAAAGCGCCGCCCGCCCTTTCCGCCCATTCCCTGGCTGGGTGACTGGATTGCCAACAGCGCCAAACCCGTGCCTAAAGAAGCCCTGACACCGGTGGGGGAGGGTGCGGTGGTGATGGGCTGGCAGGTGGTTCATCTTCCGGGCCACACGCCTGGACAAATAGGTCTGCTGCGCGAAGGGGTGCTGATTGCCGCCGATGCCCTGCGTGTTGGGCCTAAAGGGCCAATCGTTTCACCGGCGATGGTCAACCACGACACCCAGGAAGCCCGGCGCACGGTGGGGAAGATAGCCCGCCTCGAGGCCGATACCATCCTGGTGGGCCATGGGCCACCCACCACCCTCGAGGCCGTGCGCGCGCTAGCGGAAAAGCTAGGGGTCTAGTGCACGGGTAACTTGTTTTACGGCGCGATTTGCAGCACGTTGAATGCCCAAAATTGCGATGTGTGGCTCATTTGGAGGGACCACAGTGCGTGCCGATTTCCTGGCTACCAGACCACTAGCGCTGAATATCACCCTTTTTTACCGGCAACCCCGCGGCCTGCCAGGCCGAGATGCCCCCGGCCAGGTTGTAGACCTCCAGCCCTTTACTGGCCAAAAACTCGGCGGCTTGCTGGCTGCGGCTGCCGCTTTCGCACTGGCAGATGATGGGCTTGTTCTTGGGCAGGCTCTCCCAACGTTTGGCCAGCTCGGCCAGCGGTAAGCCCTGAGAGCCGGGAATTTTGTTCATCTTGCGCTCGAGGGGGGTGCGCACGTCAATCATCACTGCCCCGGCCTTGAGCTTCTCCTGGGCCTCTTTGGCCGAGATACGGGGCACCCTGGGCCCCAGCCCCAACAGACTTTTGAACCAACCCCACATAGCCCTCAGTTTAGAGCGTTCTTCACAAAAATCGAGCCATCCGGGATTATGAATCCTCTGTCATGGAAAAAAAGCGGCCGCCTGGAAACTCGAAACCCAAGCACCCGTGGGCCGGCCCACGTTTTGGGTGCATCACCCGCGTCTGCTAGGGAATGGCCCAGACGCAAAGCAGACGGCGTTCCACCCCGCTTTGCGGCGAAGAAAGCGTATCAGCGGGTGAGGTACGCCTCTTTGTGCCTCTCGTTTTTACGGGCGGTCAGGTCTGTGAAGAGCGCGGTGGGGGGCGGACGCCCTTGCGAAATATATCCCCAGGGGGTATACTTGATATACCGGTGGGGGTATATCAGGCCCCCAGCCAAAGGAGAAACCATGTTCTTAGACGAGAAAATTCAAGCCCAGGTGCGCGAAATGCTAGCTCCTCTTCAAAACCCGGTGGAGCTGGTGGTGTTTACTACCTCGGGTATCGAACTTCCCGGGCAGGAAGTGGGCCTTCAGGACGAGACCCTGGGCTTGCTAAAGGAAGTTGTCGCTTTGAACCCCAATCTCAGCCTGGAGCAACGCTCTTTGCACGCTGACCCCGAAGCCCAGGCCCTGGGCCTGAGCTATGCACCTACCATTCTGTTGCGTGAAAAAGGCTCACAGCGCAATAACATTCGCTTTTTGGGGCTGCCGGCCGGCTACGAGTTCAGCACCCTTATCGAGACCCTGCTGATGCTGGGCACCGGCGAGACCAAACTGGGTGAAAAGTCGCAGGTCGACCTGCAAAAAGTGACCTCGCCGGTGCGCATGCAGGCCTTCGTGACCCCAACCTGCCCTTACTGCCCCCAGGCCGTGCTCGCGACCTACAAGCTGGCCTACCACAACCCCAACGTTATCGCCGAGGGAGTGGAGGCCAGCGAGTTTCCCCAGCTTTCCAGGCGCTACAACATCTCAGGGGTGCCCGACACCATCATCAGCGGGGCTACCCAGCAGCGCATCCTGGGCGGGCAGCCCGACCGGGTGTTTGTGGAGGCGGCCATCAAAGCCAGCGCCGGGGTGGTGGCATGAGGATAGCCCCCCTCTTGCTGCTGGCCCTTTTCTCCTGGGGTCTGGCCCAGCCCAGAATCGTCACGGTAGACGACCTGAGGGCGGCCCTCGCCAACCCCAAGGTGCTGGTGATTGATGTGCGCACCCCGCAGGAGTTTGCCCAGGGCCACGTCAAAGGCGCGGTCAACTGGCCCTTGCAGGAGATTGAGCGCTGGTGGAGCCGGGTGCCCAAGGATCGCCCGGTCTACATCCACTGCAACACCCAGAACCGCAGCGGCGTAGCGGTGCAGTACCTGATGGGCAAGGGCTACCAGAACCTCAACCTGGTGCATGGGGGAATTCAGGCCTGGATGTCGCGCAAATACCCCATTACCCGCTAAAGGGGGGTTGCCATGTCCACTGCTACCGAACCCACTCCAAACACCCCCTTCGACCCCAGCGAAAAGACCCGGATTATCCACCGCTTGCGCCGTCTGGAGGGCCAGGTGCGTGGCCTGCAGAAGATGGTGGAAGAAGACCGGGAATGCCGCGACATTCTTACTCTGTTGAGTGGGGTCAGGAGCGCGCTGGAATCGGTGGGAGAGGAGATACTGGAGGCCTACCTGGCCCGCTGCCAGGCCGACCTCGAGCCCCCCGCGCCCGCCCAACTGGTGGAGATGGTGCGGCTGCTGAGAAAGTAACTTTCCAGCGTACATGGGAAAGAGGGGCTGACAGCCCCTCTTTAGCTTCGAATGCACCCAAAGCTTTGAAAACCACCTCTCCTCCCGAAATGGCTTCGAGAGTGGAAGCGCTTTTTACGCCAACCCCCCTATTGCTCGAGCAAATCCTGCAACACCAGGGTGGAAGCAGGCGTGGGATATACCCGGTCTCGGCCCGCTTGTTTGGCCTTATAGAGCGCCTGGTCGGCTTGCTCGAGCCAGCGTTGCACGGTGGCCATCGAGGGAGGAATCTCCCCACCGGCCAAACCGCCCGAGATGCTCAGGTTCCAGCCAATTGGGTCAATGTGCAAGGCCCGTACCTCGGCCCGGATGCGCTCGAGCACGTGGTAGGCATCCTCGAGGTCGGCCCCAAACAGCACCAGGCCAAACTCTTCACCCCCCAGCCGCACGGCCAGGTCGTCGCTCCGGCTGGCTTTGCGCAGCAACTCAGCCAGTTGTTTGAGTACCTCGTCGCCGACCGGGTGGCCGTAGGTGTCGTTGACGCGCTTGAAGCGGTCTATGTCCAGCAGGGCCAGGGTAATGGGCTTGCCCCGCTCGCCCGCCAGGCGAATCAGCCGCTGCATCTGGCGCTCAAATCCCCGGCGGTTCAAGAGGCCGGTAAGGGGGTCGGCGTAGGCTTTGCTGCGCCATTCGTTGAGGGTTAGGGAGAGCCGCAGTCGCTCGGTGAGCAAAGGGGCCAGGGCTTCCAGCCCCCGCTCGTCCTTGGGGGGGCCGGAAAAGTAGAGCCGACCTTCGGCGGGGTGCTCGAGGGCCAGCTCAAAGGTATGCACGTAAGGGCCACTCTGGCCTGCCCGGACGGTCACATCCGAGCGTACCTCCAGCCCCACCAGGTTGCTATAAAGCGGCTTCAGGCCGTGTAGAACGCTTTGTAAAACCCCTTCGGGAATCAGGTGCTGGGTAGACTGACTTTTGCTGGAGAGGGTCTCGAGCAAGTTGATCCACAACTCCAGCTGGCGCTCAGCGTTGCTGATGCGCTGGTAGATGACCAGTCCAATCCCGCCCAGGGCCAGCAAAACTGCATATCCCCACCCGGCCAGGATGAGCGGTCCAAAGGCATGGTTGGCCTGGCCCAGCCCTATGCCCAGCAGCACCAGGCTGCAAAGCAGGGCGGTCGGGATAAACCCCAACAAAACCTTACCGATACGCTCGTCTTTGGCCTCGAGGTAGCCTCCCCAGCCGATCAGGATGTAGCCCAGGGCCCAGGCAACATACACAAACCCTGCCGCCCCGTCCAACCACCCCAGGGCCAGGCTACCCCCTGCCTTGAGCAGCAGCCCCAAGCCCCACACCAGCCGGGCCTCGCTGGCCCGCCCCCGCAGGGCAGCTTCCAGTAAGGGAAGCGCAAAGAGCATCGGTAGCCAATCGACCAGCCAGACGACCTCAGCGAAACGCGAGGGCACCCAGTAAAGCGTTCCAGCCAACGCTGCCAGCAGAAGGGGCATCAGGGCCAGGGTCAGGCGGGGCGGCTCGGTGGGCTGGAGCTGACGCAGGTTGGCGCTCCAGGCCAGGGCTGCAACAAGCAGCAGCGCCTGGGAGGGTGTGAAGGGGGCCTCGAGGCCCTGGGTGCGCTCGAGCAGCCCAACCCCGGTCTGAAGCCCCCAGGCCAGCATCCCCAAACTGGCCCAGCGCCATACCGGCTCACCTCGGGCCAACCACCACAGCACCAGGCCGGCAGCAGTCGCCAGCAGCATCAGCCCAATTTCGGGATACCCCTCAGCCATTCCCTCGAAGGTAGCATCAGCCAGGGGGTGATCCTGGTGCAAAATGCACATCAAGACGTTACCTTTTACCCCTTTTTGCCGTTACCTGCCGCACCGCATCTTAATCAAACGGCCCCCGGGTATGGGGCCTAAGTGCGATAAATTCGGGGCATGTTCAAGGTAGTCCTCTACCAGCCCGAAATCCCGCAAAACGCCGGCAACATTGCCCGTACCTGCGCAGCCACAGGGGCCGCACTGCACCTGGTGCGCCCGCTGGGTTTCCAGTGGAATAGCCCCAAGCTCAGGCGGGCCGGGCTGGATTATTGGCCCGCGCTCGACTACGTTCTGCACGACTCCTGGCAGGCTTTTCTGGGAGCTTTGCCCCAGGGCAGCCGGGTCTGGGCTTTTAGCAGCAAGGTGCCGCGGCTTTACACCGAGGTGCAGTACCGGCCGGGCGATTACCTGCTCTTTGGCCCGGAGAGCCGGGGCTTACCGCCGGAGGTGCTGGGGCGCTTTCCCAGCGTTACCATCCCCATGCCCGGCCAAGGCGGGCGCTCGCTCAACCTGGCCGTAGCGGTGGGGGTGGGGCTTTATGAAGCCCTGCGACAGGTGGGTTTTGGAGCGGAAGCTTAAGGCCCCCGTTCGGCACATCCGCTGCGCAGCCATCGACTACGGACGGTAGAGAGGCTGCTTTCGCTGGCCTTGAGCCTTCGGCTTTGGGCTTTCGGCACCCTCATCTACTTCGCCAGCCGCGTAAGGGCCGCCCGCAAAGCCTCGATGGCCTTCAAAAACTCGGGGATTTCCACATGCTCGTTGGGGGTGTGGTCGAGGGTGGAGTCGCCCGGCCCGTAGGCCACCATGGGCACCTTCCAGTGGGGGGCCACGATGTTCATGTCGGAGGTGCCGGTTTTGTATTTGAACACCGGCTCCCCACCAGCCTGGCGGATGCCCAGCCGCAGGGCACGGGTGAGGGGGGTGTCCTTGGGGCCCACATAGGGCACCTCGCGCCCGGAGAAGTCCAGATCCAGGATGGGCGGGGCATAGGCCGAAAGGTGGCGGATGGCCTCCTCGACCGAAAGCCGGGGGGGCAGGCGCAGGTCAAACTTCATCTCGGCCAGCTGGCGGTTGTCGGGGTGCTCGATTTTGAAGTCGCGCAGGTTGTACTGCACCTGGTTGAAGGGCCCCTGGCCACCGTTCATGGCCTCGGCCCAGGCCTTGATGCTGACAAAGTAGCTGATCAGCTCCTCGGCGGCGTTGGGCTCGTGGTGGGCCGAGTGAAAGCTGTCCTTCTCACGCCGCACCCGCACCAGGAGGCGGCCCTTGTAGCCCAGGGTGATGCCCTGCCAGCTCGAGGGTTCCCCAATCACCACAAAGTCGGGCTTGAGCTTGTCCACCACGTAGCGGGCCCCTTTGGAGCTGGGCACTTCCTCCTCGGTTGCGCCCACCACGTGGATGGTGAGCTTTCGCAAGACCTCTTCAGGAAGCCCGGCGGCGGCCAGCACAAAGGTCACAAAAGGCCCTTTGGCGTCCACCGAACCCCGGCCAAAGAGCTTGTCGCCCTCGAGCCGCACCGGCACCACACCCGGCACGGTGTCGATGTGGCCCAGCAGCACCACTTGCACCGGCCCCGTGCCCACCTGACCCCGGGCGTTGTCGGCCTCGTCTACCCAGGCTTTGGCATAGCCCAGCTTTTTCATACCTTCGGCCAGGTACTGGGCCACCGTGCGTTCCTGCCCCGAGACCGAGGGAATCTCGAGGGCGCCTCTCAGAAAATCAATTGGGTCTAGACTCATACCTGAATGGCCCGCGGCGGGTTCGGGGCCGCATTCCGACAGAATAACATTTTGTGGCATGGTGTTCGCTTACCTCTTGACTTTTCCCAGAATTCCTTAGAATAAAGCTCAGTTTGGCGGATTTGCTTTGTCCAAAAACCCCAAGCCAACCAACGGAGGAAAACCATGCCCCACGTAATTGTTGAACCCTGCATCGGCACCAAGGACAAGTCCTGTGTCGAAGTCTGCCCGGTGGAGTGCATCTACGACGGCGGCGACCAGTTCTACATCCACCCCGACGAGTGCATCGACTGCGGCGCTTGTGTGCCGGCCTGCCCGGTCTCGGCCATATACCCCGAAGAAGATGTGCCCGAGCAGTGGCACGACTACATCGCCAAAAACCGCAAACTCTCGGGCCTCGAGTAAGCCCCTCTTCGCTCGAAAGGCTGCCCTGGGGCGGCCTTTTTTGCGTGATGCCGACGACCTCGAGGCAGTCCAGAGCCTAGCTACCGGCTTCTTTAACGCGCCGTCTTCACGAAAGCTCCTGGCGGGCCGGGTCTGTGGGCGGCTTTGCCTCGAGCCCCACTAACCCGGCAGCCCGCTTTTTATCGCGCCGGATGCGCCACCCCAGGTAGTACACGGCCACTACCCGTAGCAACATCGAGACCAGGATGGGCAGGTGGTAGGGGCTGGGAAAGAGCTTTAACTGGGCGTGCAGGCTGCCCAATACCCCCCCTAAGAGAGAGCCCAGAATGCCCCCCACCGCAAAGGCCATCCAGTACCAGGCCAGATAGAGGTTGCGCTTTTCGGGGGGCGCACTTTGCAGCGCCACGTTGGTGAGGGCGGTGCCGATGCCGCCCCAGGCCACCGCATCGAAGGCGGCGGCGGCCCAGATGGTCTCGAGCCGCCCCGGCCCCCCCAGCAGCCAGAGCGGGGGTAGCACCAGTGCGGCCACGCTGCTGCTCAAGAGCAGCACCTGCCAGTGCCCAATCCGGTCGGCCAGGCGGCCCCACAAGGGGCTCAGCACCAGCCCACAGCTTGCAGCAATTACCGTCCAGAGGCCCACCTGGGTAAAGCTCATGCGGACATGCTCCAGGAAAAGCGGAAACACAAACGGCCCACCCACGCTCACCGCGCCCAAAAACAGCACCACAAAGCCCAGGAACCCCCGAAAGCGCCGGTCGGAAAGGGGCTGGATAAATGCGTCGAAGCGGGGGGGTGCGCTAGTAGTGGGAGGTTCGTACTGCTTTCGCAAAATGAAGGTGGCACTCACGCCTGCCGCTACCCCAAGCCCCAGCACCAGCAAAAACCCCCAGGGCTTGCCCAGCGCATCAATCAGGCTACCCGCCGCCAGGTTGCCCAGGGTGCCGACCAGGCCCAGCACCCCGTTGCGCAAACCGAAGTAGCGCCCCCGCTGTTTTTCTGGCACCAGATCGGCCATCCAGCCCGTCCATAGCACGTTGACGGGGGCGACAGCGAGCTGCGATAGGGCGGCTATCAACAAGAGGCCGGGAATGCGCCAGGGTTCGGGCATGAGCGGTACGAACAGCACCAGCACAAACAGGCCGCGTCCGAAAACCGAGAGGTTGGCGCTCAGGTCCTTGCGGCTGCCCCGAAAAAAAAGGGCCAGGGGGGCGGCCATCTGCCCCACCATGGGCAGCGCACCCAGAATGGCCAGGGCCACCGGGGGCGCCCCCAGCCACAGCGCATAGCCGGTCATGACCACGCCGGTGCTCCAGTTGATGAACAGGATCGCCAGCATGCCCTCCCAGATGGCCAGGTTTTGCGAACGGCGGGGCTCGCCTGCGGGCAGCGTCACGAAAGCCCATTATTGACCGGCGGGTCAGGTTTGGGAAGGGTGGGCTTCTTGAAATCTACATAAATTCCACCGCAGCCCTTTATAGCCTGCCCGCAGACTGTTTTCATGACCGGGTCTACCGATACACTGGAAACGGTGGCACTGGTACTGGTGGTCGAAGACGAACCGGAGATTGCCGAGATCCTCGAGGGCTACCTGCGGCGGGAGGGCTTCCGTACCGAGCGGGCCTCGGATGGCAAACAGGCCCTGAACCTGATTTGGGCGGCCCGGCCCGACCTGGTGCTTCTGGACATCATGCTGCCGGAGATGGATGGCCTCGAGGTGCTGCGCCGCATCCGGAGTAACGGCCATACCCCGGTGATTCTGCTAACCGCCCGTACCGAAGACCTGGACAAGCTGCTGGGCCTGGAACTAGGCGCCGACGACTACATCACCAAGCCTTTCAGCCCCCGCGAGGTGGTGGCCCGGGTCAAGGCGGTGCTGCGCCGAAGTGCGCCCCCCGAAGCAAATAAGTCCATTGTGCGGGTGGGGCCTCTGGAGATTGATAGCGAAAAAGTGCTGGCAAAGCTGGGGGGAGAACGCCTGGAGCTCACCCCCACCGAGTTCCGGCTGCTGGAGACCCTGGCCCGCACCCCGGGCAAGGCTTTTACCCGGGCCGAACTGCTGGAGGCGGCCCTGCCCGAGTCCGATGCTCTGGAGCGAGTGGTGGACGTGCACCTCAAGAACCTGCGCAAGAAGCTCGAGGCCGCCGGGGGCGCTAACCTTCTGGAGACGGTGCGGGGGGTGGGGTATCGGCTGTGGCTCGAGGCCTGAATGGGCACGCCGAAAACCTGAAGCTTATATGCATCTGCTGAATCGCATTGAAGTGCGCCTGAGCCTCCTGATGGCCCTGGTGGCGGTCACCACCAGCCTGCTGACGGTGGCCCTGAATATCCTCCAGCGGGAGCGTACCTTTCGGGAACTGCCGGCCGAGGTGCGGGACTTTCTGCGGCGCAACGAGGGCCGCCCGCCCAGCCTGAGTCTGACCCCTGAGCTGCGGCAGATGTTGGCAGAAGGTCGCGAAATTCGTGTGCGGATGCGGCCTTCCGAGAGCCCCGACAACCCCAATCCGGTCTTCTGGATTACCGCCGACGACCCCAGCGCCCCCGCGGTGCGGCTTCAGGCCCCGCCCCGCCTGCGGCGGCCCAGCCTGGAGGCCCGCTTGCAGCAAAACCTGCTGATTGCTGGCTTGGTGGCTACGGCCCTGGGGGTGTTGGTGGCGCTGGTCTTTGCCCGCCGCATGGCCCGCCCCATCGAGGCCATCTCGGCAGCGGCCAGCCACCTGGCCCAGGGCAACCTCTCGGTGCGGATTCCCGCGCCCCAGGGCGAGGATGAAGTGGCCCGGCTGGCCCGTAACTTTAACCACATGGCCGCCTCGCTCGAGCGCCTCGAGGCCGAGCGGCGGGCCATGATTGCCGATATTGCCCACGAACTGCGCACCCCCCTCACGGTGATGCAGGGCCGTCTGGAGGCCATCCAGGACGGGGTGATGCCTTTGGAGATGGCCGAGATCGACCGCCTGCACTACCAGGCCAGGCTGTTGGCCCGCCTGGTCGAAGACCTGCGCACCCTCTCGTTGGCCGATGCCGGACGGCTCAACCTGCTGCTACAACCGCTAAACCTGGCCGAACAGGCAGGCCGGATGGCCGCAACCTTCCGGGCTGCGCTCGAGGCCAGGCAGGTGCAGCTCGAGCTAGAACTTCCCGACCAGCCCGTACCGGTTCAGGCCGATCCCGACCGGCTGGCCCAGGTCATCGGCAACCTGCTGTCCAATGCCCTGGAGCATACCCCTGCGGGGGGGAAGATTGTTCTTCAGGTGGGGGCCGATACCACCCGGGCCTACCTGCGGGTGCTGGATAGCGGCCCCGGTATCCCCGAAGAGGCCCTGCACAAGGTGTTCGACCGCTTTTACCGGGCCGAAGCCTCGCGCTCGAGGGCCACCGGTGGGAGTGGCCTGGGGCTTTCCATTGTCAAGACCTTGGTAGAACTGCAGGGTGGACAGGTGCGCGCCCAGAACCGCTCCGAAGGAGGGGCCTTGTTCGAGTTGCAGCTACCCCTCAAGCCCGCCTGATCCAGAGCTCGGCCTGGAGGCCCTGGGGACGGTTGGGCAAAAGTACCAGCCGGCCCTGGTGGGCCTGGGCCACCTGGGCCACCACCGAGAGGCCCAACCCATGGCCGGGTACGCGAACCCCCGGGGCCCGGTAAAAGGGCTCGGTGGCCCGCGCCAGCACCTCCGGAGGCATGCCGGGCCCCTCGTCGCGCACCCGCAGGATGACAAAAGCTGGGTCGGGAGCGGGCTCGAGCTCCACCTGCACAGGCGCCCCGGGTGCGTACTTTTGGCTGTTGTTCAACAGGTTTTCCAGCGCCTGGACGAGCAGGAGGGGGTCGCCGGTGAGCCTCAGGGTCTCGGGCCCCCGGTAGGGTACGCTGTTCCGGGCGGCCACCTCCTGGGCCAGCTGGGCTAGGTCCAGACCCACCTTCTGCCCCCGCCCCTCCCGCGCCAGGGTGAGGAGCGACTCGCTCAGGCGGCTCATCCGCTCGACCTCCTCGCGCACTACCGCCAGGGTTTCTTCGGGTGAGGCCAGCCCCTGCTGCTGGGAGTCGAGTTGCAGCCGCATGGCGGTTAGGGGGGTGCGCAACTCGTGGGCGGCGTTGCGGGTGAACTGGGTCTCGCGCTGGCGAAAGGCCGAGAGCCGCTCGAGCATCTGATTGAAGGTCTGGCTAAGCTGCAAAAGCTCTCCGCTGCCCTCGGCGGGCACCCGCAGGCTCAGGTCGCCCGAGTCGGCCACCCGGCGGGTGGCTTCTTGCAGGTGGCGCAGGGGCCGCAAGGCTGGCCCGCTCACCAGCCAGGCCACCCAGGCCCCCAGCAGCGCAACCACCAGCGCGGTGAACAGCACCGTCTGCTGGTAGCCAGCCAGGCTGGCCCGAACCTGGCTGGCCTCGATGGCCCCCTGCAAATAGACCCCTGGCCCCAGGCGCACGCTTTGGTAGAGCCAGTTTTGCTCGAGGCGGGGTTCGGGGTTTTCGCTCGGTGGAATGGCCTCGGGAAAGCTCCCCCACTCCTGCCACACCTGCCCCTCCCGCACCAGCCGGGCGCTGGCCACACCGCCAGCCGGGGCGGGGTTGGGCAGGGGAAGCCGAGGGGCGTTTTCACGCAGGCGCTCCAGGGAGCTGGAGCTCGAAAACCGGGTTTCATCGCGGTCCCGATCCCGCCGGAACATACGGGGGCCTCGGCGGCCTTCCAGCTGATCCACAATGCGGTCCAGGTAGGCGCCCAGCTCGCGCTCGAGGTTGCCCATCTGCAGGCGCTCGAAGCTGGCATAACCCAAGAACCCCTGCACCAGCAGGGCCAGGGCGATGGCCAGGGCGATGAACAGGGCCAGGCGCAGACGCAGGCTCATGGTTCTATCCCCAGCCTGTAGCCCCCCGGCACCGTGCGCACGACCTGGGGGTCTAGCTTATTGCGCAGGTGGTGCACGCACACCTTCACCACCCCCGGGTCGGAGGCCTCCTCGCCCCAGACCAGATCGAGCAGCTCCTCGGGGCTGTACACCCGCCCCGGAAACAGGGCCAGCCGCTCCAGCAGGGCATACTCGCGGGGGCTCAAATCCACCCCCCGCCCGGCCCAGCGCACGCTCCGGTCGGTCAGGTCGAGCTCGAGGGGGCCATGCTGCACCCGGCTTTGCTTGACCTCGCTCATCCGGCGCAGCAAAGCCCGCACCCGGGCCAAAAGCTCCGGCAGGTCGAAGGGCTTGACCACGTAGTCATCGCCGCCTTCATCCAGCCCCATCACCCGGTCGGAAAGGGCATCGCGGGCGGTCATGAACAGGATGGGGCCCTTATACCCGGCGCTGCGGGCCTCTTTGGCCAGGATAAACCCCCCGTCCTCCGACTCCGGCAGGCGCACGTCCAGGATCATCAAATCGGGTTCGGCCTCGGCTAAAAGCGCCCGCGCCATGCTCAGATCCGCTGCATGGCGAACCTGGTGGCCCTGGGCCTCCAGGGCCCGCAGGACCGGGCGGGCAATGTTGGGTTCGTCTTCAACCAGCAAAAGCCGCATGGTTCCAGTCTGCATTGTAGGGGTTATGGGGGGGTTATGGCGGGCTCGAGGCCACTTCGTAGATGCGCCGCCCCACCAACCCCTGTGGGCCTTGCGCCCGACCCCGCTCCACAACCCTTAATCGTCGGTAGCTTTTTGTAACACCTCGGGCAAGACCTCCTGGAGCCCTGCAGAAGGCACTTCTTTGGATGAGAAACCCTCTCAGCAAGCCATAACTGCCCGGTAACCGCCCTGCCGCAAACTTCTTTTCGGGAAAGCAAGAAGGGCTTTCCAGAAGGAGGACGAGTATGAACAAAAGCATGAAAACCCTCTTGGTGGTTTCGAGTCTGGCCCTGGCGGGCGCTTTTGCCCAGCAAACCCCAGCCCCCCAGCCCGCACCGGCCCAGCCCATGCAACGCATGATGTTCCGGGGCCTGGGGGTGGGTAACCTGTACTTTAGTGCAGCGCAGTTTTTGGGTGTGACCCCCGCCGAACTCGCGGTTCTGAGCGGCGGCACCAAGACCCTGGCCCAGCTTGCGACCGAACTCGGCAAAACCCCGGCCGCCCTCGAGGCCGCCCTGGTGACGGCCCGCAACCAGGCCATTGACCAGGCCGTGCAGGCCGGGCGTCTGACCGCCCAGGAGGCCAACACCCTCAAAGCCAGCAGCCAGGCGGTGGCCAAAGCCTTTGCGGCCCAGCCGGTACAACTGCGCATGGGCCTGGCCGGCCGCGACGGACGGGGGCCCAGGGGTTGGTGGCGCTAGACCCTTTGATACCAGATTCGGTTGATTCGTTACCATTCGGTAACGAATCAACCCGACCGAAGGGAGTCCTCTAGGATTCAAAAAGACAACCTATGGGTTTTTTTGGTTTTGTGAACTGTCTTTTTGAATCCGGTATGAGTCGAGGTACACGGCGTGTGGTGGAACCACCGACCACACGCCCTTTGTGTAAAGGAAACCCATGTGGACGATCGATCACCGTGGACGCTGGGATGGCTTTGGCCACTACGGCTGGGGTCTGTTAGACGACCTGCTGTGGATTCTGCTGCTGCTTGGGCTGATTGCGCTGGTGGGGGTGCTGATGGTGCGGTTGTTGCGCGGCCCCACCCCTGGACAAACCCAGCCGACCCCTGACCGGGCCCTGGAGATTGCCCGCGAGCGCTATGCCAAAGGCGAGATAAGCCAAACCGAGTTCGAGACCCTGAAGAAGAACCTGGGTGGCTGATGGAAACGGGCCGGGTGCGGTGCATCCGGGCTTAACCCATTTCACCGCCTTTTGTCGCAAGAATGCGGTACAGGAGACCCCTATGGACAACGATGACAAACCCATCGGAAGAATTTTGAGTCGCCGCGAGGTGCTTTCGGTGCTGGGACTCGGCGGCCTGGCTGGGGTGGGTGCCCTCATCGGGCCCAGGGTTGCTGCGCAAAACACGCCGCTGCCCTCGTGTATCGTGCGCCCGGCCCTCACGGAAGGGCCCTACTTTGTGGATACCCAGTTGAACCGCTCGGACATCCGCTCCGACCCCAGCACGGGCTTGGTAAAACCTGGGGTGCCGCTGGTGTTGCGTTTTGTGGTCTCGAGGGTCTCGAGCGGCGGCTGCACCTTGCTACCGGGCGCGATGGTAGATATCTGGCAGTGCGACGCCCAGGGCATTTACTCCGGTGTACAGGATCGCTTTGCCGATACCCGGGGGCAGAAGTGGCTGCGCGGCCACCAGATCACCGATGCCCAGGGGGTAGCCCAGTTCACCACCATCTACCCCGGCTGGTATCCGGGCCGCACCGTGCACATCCACTTCAAAATCCGCTACCAGAACCGCGATTTCACCTCCCAGCTCTTCTTCGACGATGCCCTGAGCGACCGCATCCTGGCCAACCCACCCTACGCCAAGGCGGGCACCCGCACCCGCAACGCCAACGACGGCATCTATCGCAACGGCGGGAGCCAGTTGCTGCTCAACCCGACCCAGAGCGGGGCCGGGTATGCTGCGACTTTCGATATCGGGCTTAATCTGTAGCTTATACCGGATTCAAAAAGACAGTTTACAAAACCAAAAACACCAGAGGCTGTCTTTTTGAATCCTAGAGCACACCCCTCCCTGTCGGTCGGCGAAGAAAGCGCCTCCCTTCGGTCGGGTTAGTTCGTCACCTTCTGGTGACGAACTAACCGAATCTGGTATTAGCCTTCACCCATTCTTCATAAGGCGTTTGTCAAACCATCACACCGGCTGGAGATACTGCCCCATGTTCGGGAGATTCTATGCCCCTGGCTTTCCACACCTTGCTTAAACCACGCTCCCAACGCTACCGGGCTCGCTATGAGGCGGTGCTGGGCACAGCCCTCGAGCTGCAACTACAGGCCGATGGCCCCCGCCAGGCGCGCGCCGCAGAAACGGCTGTGCTGGCCGAGATTGAGCGCCTCGAGGGTATTTTTAGTAGCTACCTGCCTGCCTCCGAGCTTTCTCGCTGGCAGGCTCGGGGCAGCGCGCGGGTCTCGCCTGAGCTGCGGCATTTGCTGTACGAGGCCGAAAGCTGGAGGGCCCATACCTACGGAGCCTTCAACCCGGCTGCCGCTGCCCTGCAAACCCTGTACGCGCAGAACCCCCAGCCCGGCGAGGCCGAACTCGAGGCTTTGAGGGCTGCCCTTCAGGGCCCCTTGTGGCGCCTTGAGGGCCAGGAAGCCCACAAGATAACTCCCCTGCCCCTGACCTTCAACGCCCTGGCCAAGGGGCTCATCGCCGATCGGGCGGCCCAGGCGGCCTTGCGCGTGGGGGGCCTCGAGGTGCTGCTCAACCTGGGGGGTGACCTGCGACACCTGGGTCAGCAGCGGGTGCGGGTGGCGGTGGCTCATCCCTTTAGCCCTGCCGATAACGCACCACCACTGGCCCGGCTCTGGGTATGCAACCAGGGTGTGGCCACCAGCGGGCCGTCGCAGCGGGGGGTTCACCTGTTCGACCCCCGCACAGGCCAGCCGGCCACCCAGGTGGTGCAGGCCACGGTGGTGGCCCCCAGTGCAGCCACCGCCGATGTGCTTGCCACGGCTTTTTGCGTGCTCGAGCCCATGCTCAGCCTGGCCCTGGCTGAGGTCTTCGGGGTGGGTTGTTTGCTGGTGGAAGCCAGCGGTCAGACCCACAGCAACCCCCGTTTTGAGCAACAACGGATTCACTAACCATCAAGGAGAAACCTATGCAGCGCAGTTTTATCAGCCGTAGAAACTTTATCTATCGCACCACCGGCTTGCTCCTGACCCTGTGGGCCGGTCGCAGTCTGGCCCAGGCCAGGTGGGCCGACATGAAACTGGATATCACCTTCGAGTTTGTGGGGGGCAGTGGACGCTACCGCCCGCCTTATGTAGCGGTCTGGCTCGAGAACGCCCAGGGCCTGCCGGTGCGTACACTGGCGGTCTGGTTTGAGCAGTCCCGCAAGGGGCCGCGCTGGCTCAACGAACTCAGGCGCTGGTACCGCAGTAACGAACTGACCGAGGCCGTCTCGGGCCCGACCCGCAGGCCGGGGCGCTATACCCTGAGCTTCGATGGCAAGGACGACAAGGGCAACCTGGTGAGCCAGGGCGACTACTACGTGTGTGTGGAGCTGGTGCGGGAGCACGGCCCCTACGAGCTCTTCCGTGAAAAAGTCACCCTGGCCCAGACCTCCTTCAACCGCAGCTTTAATCTTGCTGGCGAACTAAAGGAGGTGAGCTTGAGCTATGATCGGCAGGCTTGAAGCCCCCCAGCGCGAACATCTACCCAAGCCCCTGCGAACCAGGGCCTATACGCTGGTACGCTGGTTGCACCTTTATGCATCCATGCTGAGCCTGATGGTGGTAATCTTTTTTGCTGCTACTGGCATCACCCTAAACCACCCCGAGTGGATGTTTGGCACCGCCCAGACCACCCACACCTATAGCGGTACCCTGCCGCAAAACTGGCAGCGGGATGGGCAGGTAGACTGGCTGCAAGCTGCCGAGGCGCTTCGCGCAGCCCATGGCCTAAAAGGTCGAGTCAGCGACACCCGCGCCGACGATCAGGAAGCCTCCATCAGCTTCCGGGGTCCGGCCTATGCCGCCGACGCCTTCATTAATCGGGCCGACGGCAGCTACACCCTGAAGGTGGTGGCCCAGGGGCCGGTGGCGGTGCTCAACGACCTGCACCGGGGGCGCGACACGGGCCGGGCCTGGGCCTGGCTAATTGACCTTTCGGGGGGGTTCTTATTGCTGGTGGCTCTGACCGGCTTTGGGCTCTCGTTCTTTTTTCGCAAGACCCGCGCGGCGGCCCTGACGGTGGCGCTGATTGGAACTGCGGCGATGCTGCTCTTGATGCGGCTGGTGGCCTAAGGTTGGGGGGGCATCCCTCGGGTCTTGCTGGCCGAGAGCGCATAGGTGATAAAACCTGCCAGGGCTGCAAAGCCTGCCCCTGTTCGACCGACCCCCGTCTGGGGGTCGAACGATTCGCAGGCGTAGCCAGCGTCGAGGGGGGCCTGCTCGAGCACCATCAGGGCATCCCCCGCAGGCCGCATCAATCCCGACAAAATCCGGTTGGCCAGGCCAAAGCCCGAGGGAAATGGAAAGTGCGCCGAGCCCTCGCCGGGGAAGCGTCCCTTGTAGTGGTGGGGGTTATCGTCCCCCAGAATCCAGAGCGCGGTGGCCTGCCAGATAGGATCCTGGCGGTTGCAAAAGCCCAGGTGCGGCAGCAAGAGCAGGCTGCCTGCCGGCTCGTCGGAAAAGGTGTAGCGGCCCCCCGGTTCAAAGCTAAACACAAAGCGCCCGTTGCGCTCGGCCTGGCGGTAGAGGGTCTCGCGCAGGGCGCGGGCCTCGTGTTTGAGCATTTCGGGCTCCCGCCAGTAGGGCGAAAGGCGCTCCAGGGCTACCGCCCACAGGGCGTTGTCGTAGGTCAGGTAGGGCTCTGGCACGGGGTCGTCGGTGGGGGAGAGGAAGGTGCGGTAAAGCGAGAGGGAAGGGTGTTTTTCCTGGGCCACACGCTCAAACACCCACTCCAGCGGTTCGCGCAACTCGGCGACGAGTTCGGGGTTGGGGCCGGTAGCTTCCAGGTAGCGGGCCAGCGCTAACGGATAGGCTGCGGCCTGGTCGAGCTCGAAGCCCGGGTACAAAGGCGGCCCGCTCAGATACTGGGCGTGCTCCCCCGGCCAGCGGGCAAAGCGGCGGAAGACCGCCTTGAGCACCTCTTTGGCCCGCTTGCGGTCGGCCTTGAGCAAGGCCGGAAAGAACCACAACAGCCCATCCCGCGCCCAGTAGGCCCCCGAGACATAGTAGTGCGGGCTGCGCGAGGTCAGCAGCACTGGCTCGCCCTCCAGAGTATTGGCCTGGGCGTAGAAGTAGCTGAAAATCAGGTGCCGCCGGTAGACCTCGTAGAGCGGGCCGGTGTAGTTGGTGGAAAGCAGGGCCAGCTTGTGCAGGGTTTTGCGCTGAAGCGTCTCCCAGCCTACCCGGCGCAAGTGCAGGGCAGTGGTGCGGGCGCCGTCGGCCTCGGGGGCCAGCCCCAGGTAGAGCGTGACCGGGCCGGACGCCCACTCGAGCACAAACTGCGGCCCCCAGTCGGCCCGGCTGGGGGTGGTGTCGGCCTGCAAGCCCAGGGCCAGCAGGGTGCGCTCGCTGCGGGCCTCGAGCACATAGCTGCCCGTCCAGGCATCGTGCGAAACACGGAAGGTTGTGTCCAGTTTTTCCTCTCGAAAGCGCCGCAGGCCCAGGTATTCCAGGTTGCCGGCCACTTGAAGGCGCCCTGGGCTGCGGGGCTCCAGGCGCAGGGCCAGCCCCCGCTCACCAAAAGGGGCCAGCAGCGTCGCGGTGAGGTGCTCGTTTTCCCAGACCGGAATCCAGTCCGCCGTGCGCGAGAGCTTCCAGCCCTTCCCCGAGACCTCCAGCAGCGGCTCCCCCACCCAGTCCAAAAGCCCATTCAGTGCAAGGGAGGCCACCCCGATCCGGGTAATCGAAGGGGCGTTGGGGCTGGCCTCGACGTGAATATCCAGGTTGCCCGTGGGCAGGTGCGCGGGCGGGCTTTCCAGGATGGGGGCGGGGGTCATGAGTTCCATAATCGCGCGTTGGAAGGAGCTAGCAAAGGGCCTGCCGTTACTGCTTCTTGAGATTATCGAAGTAAACCCAGATCAGGTACAGCGCCAGCAACACCCCTGCTATGAACACCAGCGTCACCACGGTTCGGAGCCAGGGGCCAAAAGCCACCCCCAGCACCAGCCCCGCAAAAAAGCTGAGCAGGTGGCCCCAGTAGCGTTGCCGGATGAGCCGAAGCAAAGTTGGGTTCATGTCCTCGAGCCTACCACCCAAAACCCAGTGGCACAGGCTCGCATCTCCGATCTGCCGGGAGGCCTTGGGGCTATCCCTTTACCCCCGTCAGCACTACCCCCTCGATAATCTGGCGCTGGAAGAACAGGAATACCAGCAGCACCGGCAGCACCGCTAAGCTGCTGGCCGCCATGATCAGGTTCCAGGCGGTGCCGGCCTCGCTCGAGAACAGCGCCACCCCCACCGGTATGGTGCGCATATCGGCGGTCTGCACCACGATCAGCGGCCACAAAAAGGCGTTCCAGTTGCCCAGGAAGGTAAAAATGCCCAAAGCCGCCAGGGCCGGTCGCACCAGCGGGAAAGCAATGCGCCAGAACACCCCAAACTCACTTAGCCCGTCTATGCGCCCGGCGTCCAGCAGGTCGGTGGGCAGGGTCTCGAAAAACTGCCGCATCAAAAACACCCCAAAAGCGCTAATAACGCCGGGAAACAACAGGCCCCAATAGGTATTGCTCCAGCCGTACTCGGTGCTCATCACATACCAGGGGATAACAAGCATCTCGGTAGGCACCATCAGGGTGGACAGAATCAGCACAAAAATCAGACCCTTGCCGGGAAAGCGCAATTTGGCCAGGGCATAGCCGACCAATGAGTCGAAGAACAACACCGAGAGCGTGGTGATGCCCGCGACAATCAGGCTGTTCAAGAACCAGCGGGGAAACTGGGTTTTGAAGAGCACCTCGCGGTAGTTGTCCAGGGTGGGGGCCTGGGGCCATACCTTGAGCTCGAAAATTTCGGCAAAAGGCTTGAGGGAGGTCAGGAACATCCACACAAACGGAAAAAACATCACCAGGCTGCCCAGAATCAGCAGGGCGTAAATCAAGAAGGTAGACAGGCGCTTCATCAGTACTCCACCCGCCGCGACAACAGCCGCAGTTGCACCAGGGTAATGCTCAGGATGATCACAAACAGCAAAACCGTGATAGCCGCTGCGTAGCCGAGCTCAAACCGGGCAAAGGCCACCTGGTAGATGTAGAGGGCCAGCGTCAAGGTAGAACCGAGCGGCCCGCCCTGGTCGGTAAAGTTCAGGTTCACCACCTGGGTAAAAAGCTGCAAGAAGCCGATGGTGCCAATCACCGCCGAGAAGACCATCACCGGGTTCAAAAGAGGAAAGGTGATGTGGCGGAACAGTTGCCAGTTGCTGGCCCCATCGATGCGAGCGGCCTCGTAGTAGTCGCGTGGGATGTTTTGCAAACCCGCCAAAAAGAGCACCACCTGAAAGCCCAGGTTTTGCCACACTACAATCATGGTCACGGTGGCCAGGGCCTGTGAGGGCTTGGTCAGAAAGGGCTGGGGTGGAATGCCAAACACACTCAAAATCTCGTTGACGATGCCAAAGTTGGGCGAGAGCATCCAGCTAAAGACCCAGGCAATGGCAGCGGCTGGGGTGACGTAGGGGGCAAAATAGATGGCCCGAAACACATCCCGAAACCGGGTCACGGCATTCAGCAGGAGGGCAATACCAAGCCCCAGCAGCAGTTGTAGCGGTACGCCGAGCAGGGTATAGGCCAGCGTGTTTTGCAGGGCTTTGAGCAGGAGGCGGTCCTGGAGCATCTGCTCGTAGTGTTCCAGCCCCACAAAAGGCCGCTTGCTGGGGTCGGCGTGCCAGTCGAACAGCGAGAGCCACAGCGCCTGGAACGCCGGCCAGATGCGGATGAATAAAAAGAAAGCCAGTGGAATGGCCAGAAAGGCAAAGGCCCACAGCGCTTCGCGGGTCGCCAGCGACACCCTTCGTTGGGCGGGTTCAGGTGGTTTCATAAAAAGGCGGGTAAGAGAGAGCTTGTAGCCTGTGGTTTACCCACAAGCTACAAGCCATGGACTTCAGACCATTTACTTCCAGAAGTTGTCCAGCAGCTTTTGCTCTTCGGCAGCTGCGATGCGCCAGGATTCCGCCGGGTCTTTGTTTTCCAGGAGCACGCGGTTAATAGCGTCGGTCATCACCTTGCGCTGCCCGATCTCGTCCACAAACGGGGTGGCTTTGGCATAGGACAGCGAAATGACGAAGGGGCCGTACACCTTATCCAGGGTGAGTTTGGGGTCTTTGATCAGGCTCTTGCGGGCGGGCAGTTCGCCCACCTTCTCGAGCCAGTAGCGCTGGGTCTCCTCGGAGACCAGAAACTCCAGGAACTTGAGCGAGGCGGCCAGTTTGGGCCCGGTAGCCAGGGGGGTCAGGCCGTGCATCCAGAAGGAGCCATAGTTGATTTTGCGCCCCCCGGCTTTCTCCAGGGGCAGCTCGGCCACACCCCAGTTGAACTTGGCCCCATTGCGGATGGTGCCGATGGCGAAAGAGCCATCAATAATCATGCCTACCTTGCCGGCAATGAAAGCATCGCGGTAGGCGTTGTTGCCGGGGAAGAACTGGTTGCCCAGGGTGCCCACGTTGTACTTCTTGAGCCAGTCGGTGTAGAAGGTGAAGGCTTTGAGCCCGGCTGCGTTGTCGTAGAGCACTTTTCGGCCGTCGTCGGAGTAGGGCCGCCCGCCAAATTGCCGGATGAGCACCTCGCGTACGAGGTGGTGATCCTGGCCATCGGGGGCCATGGCATAGCCCAGCTGGGTGAACTTGTTGCCGTCCTTAACGGTCAGTTTGGCCGCCATGCTGAGGAACTCATCCCAGGTTTTTGGGGGGGTCTTGAAGCCGGCGGCATTCAGCAGGTCGCGGTTGTAGAAAAGGGCCAGCGAACGCACCGCGGTGGGCATGCCGTAGAGCTTGCCCCCTACCTTGGCAGCCTGGGCCAGGCTCGAGAACTCGCTATCCAGCACCTTTATATATTCGGCGGGCATGGGTTGCAGGTACCCGGCCTTGACCCAGGTGGGCAGCCAGCCGTAGAACAGGTTGACCACATCGGGCCCCTGGCCGGCCGGAATAGACGAAGCCACTTTTTGCTGGTAGGCGTCGAAGGGAAAGGTCTGGTGCTGAACCTTGATGCCGGGGTTGGCAGCCTCGAACTTTTTGATCAGCTCGTTTACTGCCTCCACTTTGCTCCTGAAGTCGTATTGCCAGTAGGTGATGGTGACCTGACCCTGGGCCAGGGCTGCACCCCACAGGGCAAAAAGGGTTACCAGGACTATTCTCATAGACTTCCTCCTTTGGGATTCGCCTCAAACCTCGATGGGTCGAGATGGATTATAAAACGAAAAACGGTTCTTGTCAGAAGCGGCCCAATGCCCCCCAGAATGCGCGGCCTGCAGGAAGAAGCCAGTCAGGATGTGGGATTTTTGCGTTCCAGGACTATACCAAAGCTATTGCTGGTGCATGCCCGTGGGGAATCAACCTGACGCTTCGCCCATGCGCGGTGGGCTCGAGGTGAACTTCCAGGCTATCCGGAAACACCTCGGGCTTACCCCACTCGATCAGCACCAGGCGGGCCTCGGGCAGGTAGTCCTCCAGACCCAGGTTATAAAGCTCCTCCTGATCGGCCATGCGGTAGGCGTCGATGTGCACCACCAGGCCCTGGGGGGTGGGGTACTCGTGAATCAGGGTGTAGGTGGGGCTGGTCACCTCGCCTTTGAACCCCAGCGCCTCGGCCATGAATTTCACCAGGGTGGTCTTGCCGGCGCCCATGGGCCCCGTGAGCAGTACCAGGGTGCCTTCAGGCAAGGCCTGGGCCAGCCGCCTGGCCATCTGTTGGAGGTCCTCGAGTGAGCTTAGATTCACGTCTCCCTTCGACTTTATACCGGATTCAAAAAGACAGTTTACAAAACCAAAAACCCCATAGGCTGTCTTTTTGAATCCTAGAGCACTCCCTTCGGTCGGGTTGATTCGTTACCGTTCGGTAACGAATCAACCGAATCTGGTATTACTTGTAGCGCACAAGGATTACATTTGTATTGGCGCTTCCCGCCACGATCAGACGATTATCAGGCTGGAATGTCATTGCTGAGGCAACTGCGTCGTAGTTGGTGCTCACCTGTGTCTCGATATAGCCATTAGAGCCAAAGCTTGGGTCGACAGTTCCATTCAAATTGTGTCTGTAGAGTGCAAAAAATTTGGGCGAACTATGGGAAGCTAAGCTGATTAGTTTACCGTCAGACTGCTGAGCCATCAATATGGTGTATTGGTTGTATTGATCTACGTTGCCGCCTGTACCAAACCCAATATCAGGATTGCCATTTGCCTCATAACGTTTTAACCTATCGCCAACCGATGCTATCAGCCGGCCATCGCTCTGACGCATAAGGTACCTTAATAGCCCATTGCCGCTTACCATCCCCTGTCCCCCAAATGAGGTGTCTACTGTTCCGTTGTCAAGTAAGCGTGAAAGGGCAAAACCGAAGGAAGTCCCAAATCTCGCTCCGATTCCCAGAAGTATTTTCCCATCTGGTTGAAGAAGCATGTGCTTGGCTCGGCTGTTGGTAAGAGAAGCAATCTGCTTAATTCCAAAAGAGGCATCCTGGCTTCCATCGGAGTTATAACGCAACAAAACCGGAGTTTCGTAGTTGGGCGCACCTTTGTCGCTGTAGCCTCCTACCAACAACTTGCCACCGGGCAAAAGCAAAAGAGCATACGCCTCATCGCTATAAGGGCCAGGGGAGGCAACCACGATGCCATCGCCATCAAAGCTGGTGTCGAGTTTACCATACTCGTTATAACGAACCAGCGCGATTTCGTAGTAATTCGAGTTTGCCGTGCTCCCGGCTACCACCAGCTTGCCGTCTGGCTGAAGCACCAGCGCGTGGGCCCGATCGCTGTAGTCAGATAGCGAAGTGACCACTGTACCCTCATTGCCAAAAGTGGTATCCAGAGTGCCGTCGGGGTTATAGCGTAGCAGAATAATATCGTCAACGTAGCTGGGGCTGACGACTTTTTCGATATAGCCTGCCACCACAATTTTTCTATCCGGCTGCACGATCAAACTGGTGATCCAGATCTTAGCATTGGCAGAAGTTACAGGGGTGGTTACGATACCTCCATTGCCAAAGGAGGTATCCAGCTCTCCCTTAAAGGATAACTGCGGCCCAGGCGTGCCGCCACCAGGATTGCTCCCGTTGGGGTTTCCACTACCGCCGTTGCAGGCCAACAAAACCAGGGCCAAGAGACTGTAAAGCCCAAAGCGCATGCCCATAAAGGCTCAATCCCCCTTCCGTCGTTTTCTGGCTTTGATTCTAGCAAAAGTGTGCTGCGGCAACGGCCCATTTGCACTATGGTTTTTGTGCGCTGCAAAACTTGGGGAAGCTGTCGAATTCCCAACGATGGGTTTGGTGTCATAATGGCGCGGTTATGGCTTCTGCTCGAACCGCCTCTATATCGTTCATTCTGATTTCGGTACTTATCAACGTGATGGGACTGGGGCTGGTCATACCGGTACTACCCAAGCTTATTGAGACCCTGGCGGGCAGTGTAGAGGCTGGAGCGCGGCTCAACGGTCTGTTTTTTGCGGTGTATGCGGTGATGCAGTTTGCCTTTGGCCCCATTCTGGGCATGCTCTCCGACCGCTACGGGCGGCGCCCAGTGTTGCTGGCCTCGCTGGTGGGCACCGGCATCGATTATCTGATTGCGGCCCTGACGCAGTCTATCTGGGTGCTGTTTTTGGCTCGAGTCATCGCCGGGGTTCTGGGCGCTAGCCTATCCACCGCCAACGCCTACATTGCCGATATTTCCAGGCCCGAAGAGCGGGCCCGCAACTTTGGCCTGATTGGGGCCACCTTTGGGATGGGCTTTGTGCTGGGGCCGGTAGTGGGCGGGCTGCTGGGCAACATAGACCTGCGCCTGCCCTTCTACTTTGCCGCGGGTCTGGCTTTTCTCAACTTTCTGTACGGCTACTTTGTGCTGCCCGAGTCGCTCAGGCCGGAAAACCGCAGCACCCAGGCTAAA
The DNA here is from genome assembly GCF_003574035.1 of Meiothermus hypogaeus. Taxonomy (GTDB): domain Bacteria; phylum Deinococcota; class Deinococci; order Deinococcales; family Thermaceae; genus Meiothermus; species Meiothermus hypogaeus. Next base: position 59,499 of record NZ_QWKY01000004.1, read on the forward strand.
TCGCTCAATCCCTTCACGGCCCTCTCGATTCTGGGCAAGACCCCCATTTTGCGCGGCCTGACCTTTAGCCTTACGCTCATCTTCCTGGCATTTGGGGCCTTGCAAAGCGTGTGGGTACTGTACACGGCCTACAAGTTCGACTGGAAGCCCTTAGAGGTGGGCTTTTCGCTGTTTCTGGTGGGCCTGGGCGGTGTGATTGTGCAGGCCGGGCTGGTTCGGCCTATAGTGGCCCGACTGGGCGAGCGACGGGCGCTTACCCTAGCCCAGAGCGTGGGCTTTTTCTCCTTCACCCTGTATGGTCTGGCTACCCAGGGCTGGATGATGTACGCCACTATTGCCCTGGCCGCCCTCAGCAACCTGGGCCAGCCCTTGATCCAGTCCTTCCTGACCCGCGAGGTCTCGCCGAAAGAACAAGGAACCCTACAAGGGGCCCTCTCTGGGCTGCAAAGCCTTACGCTGGCCGCAGGCGGGTTGCTGGGTGGGGTTCTGCTTTCCTGGGTTGCGAAACCCGGCCTTCCGCCCTGGCTCCTCGGGCTTCCCTTCTTTGTGGGGGCTTTGCTCTATGCGACGGCTGCGGCCAATACCGCCCGGCTGTTTCTTGGCCTTCGCAAGGGCTAGCGTCGGCGGGCCAGGGCCTGCCGGAGGGCCTCTGCATCGGATGGGCTGTAGCCAAATAGGGTGATTTCCAGGGTGTCGGGGGCGTCCTGTAGCTCGTCTAGCATCGCTTCGATCACTTCGTTTAGCGCTAATCCGCCCACACCGGTTCCCAGCAGGGGAAAAGCCACCCTGCGCAAGTTATGCTCGAGCGCCAGGCGAACCGCAGCCCGCGTTGCACTTCGAACGGTTTGCAGGCTGGCGGGCTGGTCGCCCAAGACGGCTGCATGAATCACAAAGCGCACCGGCAGCGCTCCGGCGCCGGTGAGGGCCGCTTCACCAACCCGAATGGGCCCGTGCCTGTCGCATTCTTCCTGGATGCGGGGGCCGCCTTTGCGCCGGATGGCCCCTGCGACCCCAGCGCCCAGGATCAGGTGATTGTTGGCGGCATTCACGATGGCGTCGCCCACAAACTCAGTGATGTCGCCTTGGGCAATGTGAATTCGGGCCATGTGGTTAGTGTAGCCTTGGGGGCCTTATACCTGGTAGCGCACGTAGGGGTTCTCGTGGGGCGGGCCGTCGGAAACCCACAGCTCGAGGGTGCCCAGGTTCATGATGACCGAAACGATGGTGCGATAGGGTTCACCCAGCGCGTATTCTTCGGGGCTGGCGGTGCGGCAGACCGCATAAGGAGCACCCTCTCGGTCGGATAGGGCCGCCTGAAGCTCCTTTAGGCCGGGCTTGTTGACCTCGCGCAACCGCAGGTCGAGGCGTTCGGCCCGGTGGTGCGAGCGGTCGAGCCACTCGATGGGCGGCACCTCGATGCCAAAGCGCTCGGGGGCCAGGTAGTGGTTGGCGTGTACCAGCTGGCGTTCGTCCTCCCACAGGGCGACGCCGCTGGGCGAAACCTCTATGTCCAGGGCCTTTCCCCCCTGGCCAATCAGAAAGTTGCCCGAAGCTGTGCGGGGGTTTTCGACAATGGCAGTTTTGGCATCATCAAGCGTTTTTTGCCGCAGGGCCTGATAGGTTCGCAGGTGGAAAGGCTTGCCCAGCCCGGCCCAGTGGTCGCCCTTAGAGACCAGGCCGTTGATGCAAAGCCCCAGCCCGTGGGCGTTAAGGCCAATCTTGCCGCCAAAGATGCCCGCCTCGGTAAAGGCCAGCACCCTTGTACCGTCGGGCTCGGTGATGTGTTGCAGCGCCCCCTGCACCCCCTCCATCCAGTCCCAGTTTTGGCCCATCCAGAGGTGGCCGTCGGCGCTGTGGGCCGGCAGGAGGGCAAATGCGGTACAGCCGTTGGGGGCCTCGTGACCGAACTGGTGATAGACAATCTCGTAGCGCACGTTGAGGGTGGCGATGTCCACCAGGGGCTGGCCAGACCCCGCCGCAATGCCTTCGATGCCCTGGGCATAGGCCGGACTTTGCTGCCGGATGGCCTCTAGGTATCGCGCCCCCCGTTCGCGGGCCTCGCGGGGGGGGAGCTTGCACTCGACCTCGAAACGCTGGAAGTAGACCTCCAGGTTGTGGGCAATCCGGTCGGCCAGGGCAGTGCCTTGCTTCAGGCCTTGATCGTAGGGGGAACCCGAAAGTTGAAGATAGGGCAGCATATGCAGTCATTATGTGCCCGGTTGGCTCAGGTTTAGCACAAACCCCGGCCCCCCGTTCCACAAGCAGTGATCTACGTTGAAGCACAGGCCGTCGTTGTACTCGAGCGGGTAGAGCACCATCTGGGGGGCATAGCCAATCAGGCTGTAGATGGGGGTGTGGCCGTGGATCAAGCGGCTTGCGCCGAGTTGCCCCAGGAATTCTTCGGTCAGGGCAATGCCCCCGTTCAGGAACGAGAACCTGCTGGCAAACTGCTCGGCCAGCGCGTCCCAGGCCTCAACGCTATCCGAGCGCAGAATATCGCGCAGGCTCTGGTTGATCTGCTCCAGGCTATCGCCGTACTCCAGGTAGAACAAACTATCGGCGTGCATCAGCAGGGTGCCCTCGACCCGGGCCAGGGCCGGGCGGTTTTGCAGCCATTTGATATGGCTCTCGTTCAAGCGCTCGAAATCGGGCTCTTTGCCGCCCACCCGCTGCCAGATTTCGTAAAAGGTCATGCGCTGCCCCTGGCGCTTGAAGCTGGGAATTTCGACCTGGGTAAAGTGGTGTGCGGCCAGCAGCATCAGGTCGTGGTTGCCCAAGAGGGCATGTACAGCCCCGCCGGCAGCGGCAGCTTCGCGCTCGAGGCGCATCAAGAGCTCTATCACGCCAATGCCATTGGGGCCCCGGTCGGTATAGTCGCCCAAAAACCAGAGCTGGGCCTCCCCGCCCGTCCACTGTAGCTCCTCCCCCAAAAACCCCTCGCGTTGCAAGAGCCGGATGAGGGCTTGCAGGCAGCCGTGAATGTCGCCGACAACGTAATGCACCGCCGGACAGTGTATCATCCGGGGCATGAAAGTGCCGCTTGGCCAGCTTTTTTGGGCGTTTTTGCAGGTAGGCCTGGTGGCTTTTGGGGGTGGGGGCAACGCCCAGCTCTACCAGGCCCTGGTGCTCAGGCGGGCCTGGATGGCCGAGCGGGAGTTTCTGGAAACCACCGCACTGTGCCGCATTCTGCCGGGGCCTGTCTTTGCAAACACCGCGGCCCACCTGGGCATGCGCCTGGGGGGCGTGGTGGGGGGTGCGCTGGCCCTGTTGGGCGTGCTAACCCCTGGGGCCCTGCTGATGCTCCTCCTGAGCTTCGCTTATTTCCGCTTTGGTGCAGTGCCGGGCTCGCTGGCCGAGAGTGCTCTGAACGGGGTGGCGGCTGCGGCCATCGGGCTGATTCTGGCCACCATGCTGCGCCAGGCCCCCATTGCGCTGGACTCGCGCAAGGCAGTTTTGCTGGCCCTGGGGGTTTTTGTTACCTATGGCCTGCTGCACTGGCCGTTGCTTCTGGTGCTGCTCATGTTTGTGCCGGTGGGCATGGCCCTCTACTGGCAGGAGGCCGCCGAAACCTGGCCGGGCTCGGAGGTGGAGCCCCGTGGCTGAGGTGATAGAGGTCTTCCTGGCGTTTTTGCGCTTTGGGGTGCTGAGCTTTGGTGGGGGCATGGCCAACCTGCCGGAGATGGCGCGGGTCATCATCGGCAACGGCTGGGTCACGGGCCAGCAGTTTGCCGATGGTTTTGCCCTGGGGCAGTTTGTACCGGGGCCCAACATGCTGGCGGTGCTGTTTTACGGCCTGAGCGCCGCCGGTGTGCCGGGAGCCCTGGCGGCTCTGCTGGGCATGTTTCTGCCCGGCGCGCTGGGGGCCATGTGGCTGGTAAAAGGCTGGGCGTGGATGGCCCGGGCCCGCTGGAGCCGCGCCCTGCGCAAAGCCCTGGTGCCCATCAGCATGGGCCTTAGCGCCAGCATGGTGCTGGTGCTTGTGCAGCTTGGGGTGGACGGGCTAGGCTGGTTTGCGCTGCTGGCCGCGGCCACCTTGCTGATTTACCGGGGGGTAAATGTGGTCTGGGTGATTGGCGGGGGTGCAGCGCTGGGGCTGTTGGCAGCGCTTTTGCCGCTCAGGTAGCCCACTCCACCGCCACCAGGCTCGATTGGGCCAAAGCCCACCGACCTATGAATTTTTTGGTTTTGTAAACTGTCCTTTTGAATCCGGTATGGGGTAGCACCGGGCTGTCGGGCCAGACGGCATTACGAACCCTGGCCAGCTCGAGGTAATCGGTGGGAGTGAAGGGGCCAATGGTCAGGCTAATGCTCCTTCCTTGGCACTTAGAGCTTCTTCCTTCAACGTCAGCACATAGTCTGCCCAGATCGGCTGCTTTACAAAGCCCAGCGCTTCGTTGATGGAAAGCATGGCGTGGTTGTTCGACTCGTTGCCGGTGCGAATCTCCCTGGCTCCGTAGGCCTGGGCAAAGCGGATGCCCAGCAGTTTTAGAGCCAGGGCCAGCCCCTTGCGTCGGTAGGCCCGGCGGGTGCCAGTGAGGCCGGTGTGCAGGTAGTCGCCGTCGGTTTTCCAGAGGGTGGAGAGGGCTACGTACTGGCCGGTGTGCTGGTCTACGGCCACGAAATGCCCTTCCGGCAGGTAGTAGCGGCTCTCGAACACCCACTTGCAATAGTCCTCGAAGCTTACCCCGCTGATGGCCTCGGGGCGCGGTACGTCCAGGCGGGCCTCGAGCCAGAGGTCGTAGAGCTTTTGCTTGTAGTCCGGGTCGCTCTCGAGTTCCTTCATGCTCCGAAGCTCGAAACCTGCGGCTTCTACAGCCTCGATCTTGCCCGCCCAGAGGCGAAAGTCGAAGCGCTTTACATCCAGCCGCGATTCCCAGTATTTCATCTTCTCCACAAAGCCCAGTTTTTGTAGCCAGAGGCTGGCGTCGGGTTGATCCTCGCGGGTGCTGCTCAGGATCGAGATGGGGTCGTAGGGCTCAATCGCTTCCATGATCCGCCGATACAGCGCTTTGCCGATGCCCTGGCTGCGGAAAGCTGGCTTCACCGTGATCCAGGCCGCGAACTTTTGCGGGTGGTACATGCCTTCGAACTGTGTGTACTCGCCCACCCCCACAATCTGCTGGTCAACCTCCGCTACGAAGCGCCCCCACCGGATCTCAGGGGCGTGCTTATCGTGCTCGCGCAGCCCGGCTTCGGTGTGCACTTCGTCGGGCCAGGCTGCGGCCAGCACCTCGGCAATGGCGGGATAGTCGCGCTCCTCAAAAGGTCGAATGTTCAGGTTCGGTACCATATGCTGCTCCTGGTGCTAAGCTAAGTCTGTGAGCCATAAGATTCGCCAGAAGTTGGCTGCCATTGTGACCACGGTGGTATTTGGTTTTATCCTGTGGAAACTGCTCGAGCGCACTTTTGTACTAATCTGGGTCAATACCCCCTGGTGGGGAGCCCTGCTCATGCTGATTGTGCTATTCCTGATCATTGATTACACCATTAGCCGGGCCTTTGGGGTACGGGACTGAGGCGCAAGAACACCGCTGCCGGCTCCTTCACGAACCCCAGGGCCTCGTTGATAGCCAGCATGGGGCGGTTGATCTGGTGGTTGGAGGTGCGGATGTAGCGCACCCCGTAGCTCCGGGCAAACTCGATGGCCCGCAGCTTGAGGGCCCACGCAATGCCCTGGCGGCGGTGGCTGGCCCGTACCCCGGTAAGCCCCGTGCGCAGGGTTTGGGGCCGGTTGGATCTGAACAGCATGGTAACCCCCACCATCTTTGGGCCCTCTAGCGCCAGGAAATACCCCTCGGGCAGCAGGTTGGGGTCTTGCAGGGTGCGCTCCCGCCAGACCTCGAAGGGCCAGGGGGTGATGGGCTCGCGGCTGGGCACATCCCCGAGCAATTCGATCTCCAGTTCGTACAAAGCCTGCTGGAACGCCACCTCCTGCCAGGGCAGCTCGCCCAGGGGCCGCAGGGCGATACCAGGGGGTAAGGGGCGGATAAAGGGGTGGGCGTCGAAGTGCTGTAAATCCAGCACCGACTCCCAGCGCCGCTCCACTTCGGCAAAGCCCTGGGTCAGCAAAAAGCGGAACTCCGGCCAGTTTTCCCGCACCTGGGCCTGGAGCTCCCGAGGCTGGTGGGGGGCCAGTTGAGCCAGTAAAAATTCCCAAAGCGGCGCTTCGAGGGCCTGGGCCTCGGGGCGCAGGTGATAACGCACCTCGAGCGCCCCTGGCCTGGGGTCGTAGTAGGGGGTGGCGTACTCCAGCACCCCCACCACCTGTCCGGCTTGCTCGAGCAAAAAGCGTTCCATTATGTCGCTTTGGCCCCTGGTGCGATCCAAGTGCTTCATCTGGGCCATGTCCAGCGGCGCCTCGGGGTGGGCGGCCTCGCGCACGGCGGCAAAAGCCTGGTAGTCGGCCTCGGAAAAGTCGAAGGGGCGGATATTCATAGCAAAGTCGCCTCCACGGGGGTGAACGGAGTAGCGTTTTTGCGGGCAATCTGCCAGACCCTGCGCAACACCTCAGAACCTTTGGGGTGCAAGCCCAGGTGCCCAAAGGTGCGGCATAGACCGTGCACGTCGCGCTGCAAAATCTCGCTGGCGCGGGGGTTCTTGTCCCACTCCACCATCTGCGGAAAATCAATCACCACTGCCCGACCTTCCCACCACAGCAGGTTGAAGGCGGAGTAGTCGCCGTGCACCTTGCCGTGGGCCAGCATCAATCCCAGGATTTGGATGGCTTGCTCGAGGGCATCCTGGGCTTCTGCCTGGCTTAACCCGGCCTCGCTCAGGCGGGGGGCGGGGCCCTCACCATCGCCGATGAACTCCATCAAGATCACGTTGCCGGCATGGGCCACCGGCTTGGGTACGGCGAGGCCGGCTTGGTGAAGGGCGTGGAGTTGGCGGTACTCTTCTTCCACCCACAGGATGTTTTGCGCGCGCACGCCAAACTGGCTGCGCTGGTCAATGGCTTTCTCCACCTGTTTGTCGCTGATGTAGCGGCCCTGGCGGTAGAGGGCATCGTTTTTGAAGCTGCGTACCCGGCTGTCCACGTAGAGCTTGGCCGCCAGCAGGGGAAAATCTTCAACCGCGCCCTCGCCTTCCTGGGGGAAGGGGGCGGGTGGATGGGGGCCAACCAGGGGTGTTGTTTTGGCCGAGGCCCGTACCACATACAGGGTGGCTTCCTTGCCGCTGCGCAGTTGCCACAGCAACTCGCTGAAGTATTCCTTCTCGTACAGCTCCTGCAGGCCGGGGTCGCCGAAGGTGCGGCCCTGTGCCTGGCCGGACTCGAGCAATTTCTTGACGGTCTGGCGGCGGGGCGGCTTGCGGGCTTTGCGATGGGCACGGTCGGCGAAATATTCCCGGCCATCGGCTTCGTCGGAAAGCCAGTCGTAACCGGAGGCTTCCAGCTCTTCCTCGAGCCAGGAGGTGGCCGGGGGCCGGTTGGGGTTGTTGACAGACATTAGAACCTCAGCAATACCAATCAAAGGGGGCTTGGGTTGGAATAGAGAACGGGTTGGATTTTGAATCATTCCCATCGCACACTCCTTTCGTAAGACCACAAGAAAGCTGGGGGCTTTAGGTTTGCCCCCAGCTTGGGTATACGTTGGCGCTTATGGCATTAACGTAACCGCTCGGCGGCAAACCACGGATGCGACTCCAAGGGCAGACAGAAAGTGGGAGATCATCATCATGGGTTCACCTCCTTTGCAATGCTCGTTCTACTCCCAGGAGTGTAGCACATGGCACACTAGCCCCGCAAGGCGGGTTTGTTTTTTGTTCTCCCACAAGGGAAGTGCGCAGGACATAGGAGGACCGGGTTCTGGGTGCTTGATGCCGTCTTCATTCAATCTTCGATGGTTGCTTGGCCCAACCAAGGCTCCGTAACGCTTTCCTGGCAAAATTGGTGCAAATATCCGCTGTTTTAGGTGTTTACAAGCTAACCTCGAGGTGTTGTGGAACTCGCAGGGGTGCTCATCTCCATCATTTGTACAACCTTGCTGATAGCAGCCCATAGTGGTCGGGAGCGCTGGGGAATAACACCATTCACCATGCTGGCCTCGACCATGGGTCTTATAGCGTTCTCGAGCGCTTTTTTTATGGATGTGTTGGGGCTTTACTCTGGCTTGTTGTTCACATTACAGGTAGGGCTTTTGCTGCTTGCTGCGCTGGATGGCGAAAAACGCTGGCGGAGCACCCTGGCGGGCTTGTTGCTAATCAACGTGCTGGCCCTGGGTTTGCACACCTTGTTGCGTTTGCTGGACGTACCGGCTGTCCAGGTGGCCCAGGCCACAAGCACCGTCAACCTCCGCATGGGGGCGCAGGGGTTGGCCCTGCTGCTGGGGGGGCTGGTGGTCTGGTGGCTTTACCCCAGGCTGGTGGTGCGGAACCGGATACAGGCCCTGGTGGTAGCGCTGGGGGTCTTAAGCCTGCTCAATATCGGGCTCTTGTTCCTGTTGGCCCGCGAGGGGCTGGGAGAACTGGTGGCCGGCTTTTTGTTGCAGGCGGTGTTGACCGGGCCTTTGCTGGGGCTTTATCTGGAGGGATCTCGCCGCCAGATGCACACCAGACCCATCGAGACGGCCTACACAGCCCTCCTGAGTACCGTGGAAGCTTTGGCCAGGGGTTCTGAAGAGGAGCTCTGGCCCCGCCTGCTGGAATCGGCGGTGCGGGTGGTGCCAGGCGCCCAGGCCGGCAGCATTCGTCTGCGCCAGGGTTCAGATTTTGTCTTTGTGGCTCAGAAAGGCTTTGGCGAGGGCATCCTGGGGGTGCGTAGCAGCGAGTTAGAGGTCATAACCTGGCACGGCAACCCGGCAGCCTGGCGGCAGGGCCAACCCCGCATTGCCAACCATGCCGACATTCAGCGCATTTATGCGGCTCACCAGGAGAACGAGCGACTGGCCAGCCAGCTCAACCAGGCCAGCCAGGATCTGGTGGCTCGCATTCGCTCCACCCTTTGTATGCCCATCTTGCTGGGAGGCGAGGTGGTGGCCGAGATCAATCTGGACGCCTTCCGGGATCGGGCTTTTAGCGAGCAGTCGGTGGAAGTGGCTCGCCAGTACGCTTTGCAGGTTACGGTGTTGCTGGCGGCCCACCGCCAGCAGGCCGAGCTCGAGGCCCGCATCCACGAGTTTGAAGTGATCGAGGCCCTCAGCGCAGCCTTGCGGGGCCTGAAGGGTACCGGCGAGATAACCAAGCGGCTGGTACGCGAGACCATCCGCCTGATGAACTCAGAACACGCGGCGCTGCTCCTAATTGAGCCGGACGGCAAACACCTGCGCTGCTATGCGGCGGCGGGCTTTTTCCTGGAGATCAAAGACGTGCTGGTACCCCAGGGCCAGGGTCTTAGCTGGGCAGCGGTGGAAAGCCGGGCGCCTGTCTGGAGCCAGCAAGCCCATCTCGACAAGCGGGCCTTTGGTCCATTCAAAACACCCCGTCCGCCCTACTCGGAAATCGTGATGCCATTGTTCAGCTCCAAAGGACATCCCCTGGGAGTGCTGATTTCCGCTCGCAACGGTGCATACGCCTACCTGGATCGGGATTTGCGCTTGATGCAGGTTATTGCCAACATCGCCGCCAACACCTTGGAGCGGGTACGGGCCAACGAGAGCCTCGAGGCCGAGATTGCTGAAAAAACTGCCCTGCTGGAGCTATCGCAGATGCTGGGTGGCAACGACGCCTCACTCCTGCCGTTGGCGTTGGACAAAATTCGCAGCATGGCCCAGGCCGATGCCGTAGCCCTGGGTATCCTGGAGGGAGATGCCTTTCGCATCCGCTCGGTGGCCGGACACCTTAGGTCGGAAGCTATGCATCTTCTGCACACTCCCATTCCGCGTGAGCATCCCTTGGTACGCCTGGTGCAGCAAAAGGAGGTGTTTCATGTCGGCGATACGCTCAGCCACCCGTTGCTGAAGGTCTATGCCGAGGTGGGTATAAGGGGCCTTTACCTGATTGAGGTGGTGCGCGATCCGGAGCTCCAGGCCGGGCTGGCTTTTTTTCGCCTCGAGCCCAGCCAGGGTTGGAATGCCTCGGAAAATCGCTTGCTCAAGGGGGCCGCTCAGATTCTGGGAGCTTTGCTCTTGCGCCTGGAGCGCACCCGGCAGCTCGAGGCCGCCTACGATGGGGCCTTGCGGGCCATTGGTCTGGCCTTGGAGGCCCGCGACCGCGAAACCGCCGGCCACACCGACCGGGTGGCGGCTATGGCCGAGCAGTTGGGCCGTGCCTTAGGCATGAGCGAGACTGAGTTGCGCGATTTGCGCTGGGGGGCCTATCTGCACGATGTGGGCAAGCTCACCATCCCCGATGCCATCCTGCTCAAACCGGGCAAGCTCACCCCGGAAGAGTTCAGTACCATGAAAACCCATGCCCCTTTGGGTGATGACCTGGTACGCAACCTGCCCTTTGTACCACCTGCGGCCCGTCAGGTGGTGCGCCACCACCACGAACGCTGGGATGGGCGCGGCTACCCGGATGGTCTGGCCGCCGAACACATTCCGCTACCGGCCCGCATTTTTGCCATCTGCGATGTGTTTGATGCGCTTTGCTCCGAGCGGCCTTACAAAGCCGCCATGCCGCCCGAAATGGCGGCCCAGGAGCTATGCCGCAGCGTCCACCACGGCCATCTGGATCGCCATCTGGTGGAGGTTTTCCTCAGAATCCAGGGGTTGGAAGACGCCATGCGGGTCTCCCAGGCTGCCGACTGATGGGGGTGGGTTGCCCAGGGGAAAGCCCCAGCGTTATCGACATTACGCTCCACACGGCTTTTTGCGCTATGATGGGGTTCAATGGTCGAATTTTCACGAGATTTGTTGGGTCTGGAGCAGCGCATCGTAATGGTGACGGGGGCCGGGCGGGGCTTTGGGCGTTCGGTGGCCCGCTCCTATGCCCGCAATGGAGCCACGGTCATCACCGTAGACCCCGATGTGGAAATGGCCACCGCGATTGCCTCCGAGGTCGAGCAGTTGGGGGCTACGGCCATTCCCATCCGAGGGGATATGTCGGTGGTGCTCGACGTGATGAATACCTTCGAGAAAATCGAAGAGCTGTTTGGGATGCTCGACGGGATTGTGCACGTCACCAGCGCCGAGAGCAAAACCCCCTTTGTGGAGCTCCTGGAGGGGGAGTGGTACGACCTGCTCAATGCCGACGTGAAGTCCAGCCTGTACGTATTGCAGCAGGGCCTTCGCTACCTGAGCGGCGGGGGCTTTGTAACGCTGGTATTGCCCCCCTTGCAACGAGAGCAGCCCCATGTGGCGGCGATTCGCGGGGCGGTGGCCGGTTTGATTGAAGGGGCCACCCGCATTTTCCCCACCAACGTGCGGGTTAATGGGGTCATCCCCAGCCGCGATCCCGTAGGCGAGGAGCACGACCGATCCCTGGTGCGGGTGGCGGTGGCCCTGGGCTCGATGGTTTCGGAGGGGGTACGGGGCCAGCTTTTAGAGGTTTTGCTCCCCGAACCGCCGCACCAGCCGGAAATCTATGACCTGCTGAGGGAACTACCGTGAAAGGAATTTCAAAGGCCTGGCAGGTGATAATTATTTGGCCTTCGACCTTCGTCCTTAGACTCTCGACCGTTTTATGAACTGCCCATTTTGTGGAAACCCCGATAGCCGCGTGCTGGATTCCCGTCCTTCCGACGAGGGTTCGGTCATTCGCCGCCGCCGGGAGTGCCCTGCCTGTAAACGTCGCTTTACCACCTACGAGCGGGCCCAGGTGGAGCCCTTGCTGGTTATTAAGCGCTCCGGGCGCAAGGAGACCTTCGACCCCAACAAACTGCTGCGCGGCCTGAGCCTGGCCGCCCAGAAGCGCCCCATTGACCCCGAGGTCTTGCAGGAGTTTGCCTTTGGCTTCGAGGACACGGTCAAGGAAATGGAGATTACCTCCGAGGAAATCGGGCTGCGTTCCTTGGCTTTTTTGAAGGAGTTAGACCCGGTGGCCTATATCCGCTTCGCCTCGGTCTACCGCGAGTTTGACAGCCTGGAAAACTTTATCGAGGAAGTGCGCAAGCTTGACCGTAAACCTGGCAAGGGTAAGAAAGCGCAAAAGATGGAAGAGGAGGACGAACTCAATCTGGCAGACGAGGTCAAACTGGGAACGGTTTGAACAAATCGCGGTTCCCACCAATACGACGCACACGGAGCGTCGTACTGTAGTCGTTACGGCAAAAACCGCCGTACCGACTATTCGTGGGAGGCCGCTCTGGAAGCAGTAAGCGAGTCTTGCAAGGGCCGCAAAAGGCGGTTGATTTTGTTCAGGTACGCTCATCCCTTCGGTCATGGGATATGATTTGCGCTGTCTGTGCGGGGCCGACCCGCCACCGTATTCCACAAGCAGGCCGGAGGATGTTAGGAATGGCAAACCAGTTCGACGCAAACCGACCCCTGCGGGTCGCGGTCATCGGTTCGGGGCCTTCGGGCATTTATGCTGCCGAAGCCCTGATCAAGCAGAGCGAAACCCCTGTCTCGGTAGATGTGTTTGACCGACTGCCCACCCCCTATGGGCTGGTGCGCTATGGGGTGGCTCCCGACCACCAGACCATTAAGTCGGTCACCAAGGTGATGCAGAAGGTGTTGCAAGACCCCCGGGTGCGCTTTTGGGGCAATGTCGAGTTTGGTCGCGACCTGACCCTGGGTGACCTGCGTCGGCATTACGATGCGGTGGTGTATACGGTGGGGGCCTCGAGCGACCGCCATCTGGGCATCCCCGGCGAAGACCTGCCGGGGAGCCTCTCGGCCACCGAGTTTGTGGCCTGGTACAACGGCCACCCCGACTACCAGAACCTGCCCATTCGCCTCGACATGCGCGGGGTAGCGGTGGTGGGGATGGGCAACGTGGCGGTAGATGTGACCCGCATCCTGGCCAAGTCGGCAGATGAATTGCGCACCACCGACATCGCCGACCACGCCCTGCCGGTGCTGGCCCAGAGCCAGGTTACCGACATCTACATGCTGGGCCGCCGGGGCCCGGCCCAGGCCAAGTTCACCACCAAGGAGCTACGCGAACTAGGCGAGCTGCACAACGCCGATATTGTGGTCAGGCCGGAGGAACTCGAGCTCGACGAAAAAAGTGCCGCCTCCATTGCGGGCGAACCTGCCCTTCAGAAGAACCTGGAAATTCTGCGAGAGTTTGCGGCTAGGCCGCTTACGGGCAAGCCCCGTCGGGTGCACATCCGCTTTTTGGTCTCGCCGGTGGCGATTCTGGGCGAGGGCCGAGTGCAGAAGATTCGCCTGGAGAAAAACTGCCTGGACGAAAACCTGAACGCGGTGGGTACGGGGGTGTTCGAGGAGCTCGAGGTGGGGATGGTGCTGCGCTCGGTGGGCTACAAGGGCGTGCCCCTGCCTGAGGTGCCCTTCGACAGCCGCAAAGGGGTTATTCCCAACCAGGCCGGGCGGGTGCTGCGCGAAGGCCAGGTGGCGGCAGGGGAATACACGGCGGGCTGGATCAAGCGCGGCCCCAGTGGGGTGATTGGTACCAACAAAGCCTGCGCTACCGAGACGGTAAAACTGTTGCTGGAGGATGCCCCCCACCTGTCGCTGGCCCCTGACCCCGACCCCGAGGCCATCCCGCGGCTCCTCAGGGAGCGGGGGGTGCACTACGTGACCCTCGAGCACTGGCTGCGCCTGGACGCCCACGAAACCGCGCTGGGACAAGCCCAGGGCCGGCCACGGGTCAAGGTGACCAGTGTGGAGAAGATGCTCGAGGTGGTGGGCTGAAAGCCGATAGCCGATGGCCCGCTATTTGACCGAAGCCGATGGGGTATTGAAGGGCCTTTACCGCCGGAGTCGGCTGGTCCAGCGGTAGGCGGTGGCCATCGCCCGGCGAAGGGTTTCCCGGTCGGGTGGGGCTGCCAAGAGCCGCTCGAGCTCGGCCTCGGTAATGGGCTCGAGCGGTCTGGCGGTAGGCTCTTCTCCGGCAAAACGCAAGGCCATTCCCTCGGCTTTCCAGCGCGGCCAGCCCGCGGGCTGGGCCAGGTGAAAGAGTTCGTGGCGCAGGGTGCCTTCCAGGGTTCCCCGCTCCAAAAGAATCCGCAGGCGCTGGGTGTCAATCTGGTGCGTACTGCGATTAGCGGCGGCCAGTACAAACCACGGCAGCCGTGTCGAGGCGGTGTAGGACGCCAGGCTGGGGTGGATGACCACCCGAACTTGCGGCGGTAATGAATAACCGGCAGTCTGTAAATCCCGGCGGGCCTTTTGCAAAACCCGGAAGACCTCACTTAGGTGCCGTGTGTCGGCGTTTTGGGCCCACCGCACCACAAAACCCGGGGCCTGTGCGCTCTTCCAGGCCTGCGCCCCGGCGGGGGAGATGAAGGCCAGCGCCAGCACCAACAGGTAAGGGAAAAAAAAGAGCGTCTGGGAGAAGCGAGGGTGCATAAGCCTTTTTCTCCCCGCTCCATTACTCCCTTACCTGCACCTGCCGCACCGTGCCCACCCCCCGCACCTCCGGCTCGTACATCATCCAGGCCAGGGTCGGTAGCGCAGTGAAACTGCCGGGGGTCTCGGCCCGTAGGACGTAGGTAAAGGTCACGGGGCCACTCAAGTAGCTAAAGAAGAACTCCACCTGCCGGTCGCGGATCTCCCGTCCGTCAAACCAGTAGTTCCAGCCGTAGTAGTCGTCGCCAAAGCGCGAGCGCACCCCGGCAATGCGGAAGGAGTCGTCGTTTTCCACCACAGCCAGGCCTGCCGGGGTAGGCTCCTCCACCACCACATAGCGCACCGCGCCTTGCTCGGGGCGCACCGTCAGGGTCACGACCACCAGCTCGCCCACCTTGAGCGGGCCACTGAGCGGGCTGCGGTCGTAGACAAAGCGCTCGGCCTTGGTGTCGTAGCGGGGGGTGAGTTTCTCGTAGGTGCGGGCCACCCGCAGGCCTTTGGCCTCGGGTTGCAGGTAGGCCCGCTCCTCGAAGTAGCCCACACTGCCGCTCAGGTATAGCCGGTTATTGCTAATAACCTCTACTTCGTTTGCGCCCACCCGCAAGCCTTCCAGGGCCAGCTCGGCGCCTTTGGCCGGAACCCTGAGGGTCTGGGTTTGCCCGTTGACCGAGACCTGCACCTCCTGCTCGCCGGGTTGCTCACCGGAGGCTTTGGCCAGGGCCAGCGCGGCCACCACCACGGCGGCGGTGTCCTTGGTGGAGATCCAGCGGGCGCCTTTGCGCTCCTGCATCAGCCAGTTCACAATTTTTGCAATGGCCGGGTGGTTTGGGCGCAGTTTGGCCAGGGCTTCCAGACCCCGGGCGGTGGCCTCGAGGCGGTCGTCGTTCCAGGCAAAGCGCGGGGCCCGCACCTCCCAGTAGGCGCTGCGCTCGCGTTCGGTCAGCTTGGTCAGCAGGCCATCCAGGGCCCGCTCGGCCTGGGTTCGGTTGCCGTTCTGCTGGTAGGCCAGCACGATTAGCGCGTGGCCATAGGGGGTGAGGTCGCGTCGGGTCAGGTAATCTTGCAGGTAGCCCAGATCCAAAGGCTGGACAGACTGGAAAGCGGTGCGATTGAGCAGGGGACGACCCGCTTGTAATACGCCCGGTCGCCAGCCCTGGGGCATGTAGCGGGGCCCGGCCAGGGCAAAGGCATAGGCGGCGTAGGCCACTGCGTCGGCGGCGTAGGTGCTGGCGTCGGGCCGGTTCAGGGTTTTGAGCAGGTACTGTACACCCCTCCTGAGCGCGTCTTCGCGTACCCGATAACCGGCCTGCTGGGCCTGCAACAGCCCCGAAAGCACATACGAAGAGATATAGACCGAGGAGGCGTCGTTTTGCCAGAAGCCCCAGCCGCCGTCCTCGTGCTGGAAGTCGTAGAGGCGCTTGAGCCCGGCGGCCACAAAGTCGTCGAGGTTCGCGGCCAGGTTTTCAGGCAACTGGGCGAAGTCGCCTGCCTGCTTGGCCAGCACGCTGGGCAGGAAGCGGCTCATGGTTTGCTCGGAGCAGCCGTAGGGGTAACCGGCCAGATACCCCAGGGCCGGGGTGACGGCAGCGGCCAGCGAGGGGGTCAGGTAGAGCTTGCCCTGGGTCTGGCTGAGGTCGGTGCTGGGCGGCAGGGTAAACTTCCAGCGCTCGCCCGACTGAGAGGCCCAGCCCAGCTCTTCCTTGAGCCCTTTGGGGAAGATGGAGAGCCGGGTGCGCAGGGCGTCTGAAGCGGCGGGGGTGAGGGCCGAGGCCTGCAGGGTGACGGTACCGCTCTGGTCGGCCCGCACCCGGTAGCCGGCAGCCGCCCGGCCTCCGGCGGGAAGCTGGGCCAGGGTGGTGGGGGGGGTGAGCAGACTGATGTTGGTGGCCTCGAGGCGCAGCTGGCCCGCCTGGTTTTCTGCCAGGTTGTTCTGTCCAATCACCCGCAAGGTGGCCTCGTCGCCCCGAACCAGGAAGCGCGGGGTGCTGAGGCGGGCAATCACCGGCAGGGTGGTGGTGACGGTCTGGGTGGCCTGCCCCACGGTATCCGAGAGCGAGATGGCCCTGGCGGTCAGGCGCCACTGGGTCAGGTTGTCGGGAAAGCGAGCTTCCACGGTGGCCTCGCCCTGTTCGTTGGTCTCCACACTGGGCAGCCACAGGATGGTATCGCGGAAGTCTTCGCGTACCCTGGGCTGGGCCAGGGCCTCTTTGGACTGCCCGAAGACAGCCTTGTCCATGGGGGCCCGGGCTGCCGTGCTATAAGCAGGCGCCACGTTGCCAAAGTAGTAGCCCCCTGCGGTTTGGGTGCCCACCACATTGCTTTTCAGGCCCCAGAAGAAGCCGCGTATGTCCGGGGATTTCTCGGGGCGCACCAGGTAGATGGCCTCGTCTACCAGCCCCACCGTCACCTGGCTTTTCACCGGGCGGCCCTGGGGGTCGGCTACTTTGAGCCGGTAGGTCGCGGTCTCGCCGGGCTTGTAGGTGGTTTTGTCCGAAGTGATGGCCACATTCAGGAATTTCTCACTTGGGGGAAGTAAAAAGCCCGCCACCTCGCTGTAGTACTCCCCCTGGCCCAGGATGGTGACCGAGAGGTAGCCGTTGGGGGCCATCTGGGGGGTGAGCTTTAGTTCGTAGGTAAAGGTGGAGCCCTGGAAGCGTACAATCTCCGGCTTGGCAATGCGCTCGCCTTCCAGGTTCACCAGGGCCCAGCCGTCCGAAACCGGCGACTGCACCACGAAGCGGGCCGTCTCGCCCACCCTGTACTCGGGCTTGTCCACGGTAATCTTCAGGCTCTTGTAGTCCCAGAACCAGTACGAACCATCCGAGACCCAGACCCAGTCCAGGGCCTGGGTGGCCCGCCCGGCCCCGTCGCGGGCCTCCACCGTAAGGGCATAGGAGCCTTGTTTGGGCAGTTTGAGGCGTACCGTGGCCTGGCCCCTGGCGTCGGTGCGCCCTTGTACGCGCAGGGTGCGCTCGCGCTGCTCGCCCTGGCCCCGCACCCAGTAGGCGCGGCTGGCGGTCACGGTAAAGGGCACCGAGACAGGGTTACCCTCCAGGTCTTCGGCCCGCACGGTGGCGGTCAGGGTGTCGTTGGTCTGGTAGGCGTACTGGTCGGTCTGGATGTCCAGCACAATCCCCGAGCGGTAGGCGGTGATGAACCCCGTTCCGCCGATCTCCCGCCCGGCTTCGTCGGTCACGCCGGCCTCGAGGGTCAGGCGGTAGTCTTCCTCTCCCGGCTTGAGGGGTACCTCCACCACCAGCTCGCCCTGGGCATTGAGCCGGCCCTCACCCCGCTCGATGATCTTGCCCTCGTAGGTGTCTTCGTAGCCCTCGTTCTGGTAGAAGCCGTAGCTCGAGACATACCCAAAGCGATAGTAGGGTCGCTGAAGGATGGAGTAGCTCACCCTGCCACCCGAGACCGGCCCCCCAAACAGGTACTCCCCTTTCACCACAAAGCGGGCTTTCTCCCCCTGTACCGCTACCTTTTGGGCCGCTTCGACCGTTACCCTGTACTCGGGCTTGACAAACTCCTGCACCTCGAACTCGCCCGTATGCTCTTCGTCCCCCAGCCGGGCCACAAGCGTATACCCGCCCAGCCGGGCATCCAGCCCGATGCGAAACTGCCCGCTAAAGCTGCCGTAGGCGTCGGTGGTGAAGCGGCTCGAGAACACTTCGTTATCGTCGTAGTCGCGTACTTCCACCTCTACCGGCTGGCCTGCCACCGGCTTGAGACCGCTCGCGCTGCGGGCCGTCCCTTTGAAAAACACCGTGTGGCCGGGGCGGTAGACGGGGCGGTCGGTAATGAGATAAACCCGGTTTTGCTCCTGGTTCCAGCTTTGCCAGTAGGCGCTGCTGAAAGCCCAGGAGGCGCCCGAGCGGGCCGCCACGAAAAGGTTTTCGCTGCTGTTCAGGTCGCTCTGGAAATAGGCCAGCCCGCCCTCGGCCCGCACCTGCCGGACGAGGCGCTTGTCCCTGGAGACAAAAATCTGCGCTGTGCGGGGCTGCCCATTGCTGAGGCTGGCGGTGTAGACCAGCATTCTCTGCGGGTCAGACTTAACCAGCAGCCCCAGGTTGGTGACCAGCACCAGCGTAGCCGAGCTAGGGCGTGGGGTGCCAATCTGGACCAGGTACAACCCTTCGGGCAAGCGCCCCAGGCTCACCTCACCATAGGGCCGGTTTGCAGTGCGAAAGACCGGTATGCTCTGCACCGGCGACAACCTGAGCTCGCCGGTACGCTCAAAACCGCGCGGCCCCCCTAGCTCCACCACCTTTTCGGGGTTCCCAATCCGTAGGACGCGAACCTGGCTGCTGCCGCCCCCCGGCAGGTAATACTCCACCCGCACCTGCTGAGTGGGACTAAAGGTGCCGCCCCCATATAGCTGCGGCTCCTGGCGCTGGGCCGAGCCCGGTATCAAGCCGATCAAGACCAGCCCCAGCAACCCCGTTCCTGCCTGCCAAAAACGTTTCCAATCCTGCGAATATTTGCGCATAACACCTCACCTGGATGCGATTTGTGGACTTTTGCCTACCATTGTTGCAGCTCCTCGGGCGGTGGTTCGGCAGGCTGAGCAAGTGCGGACTGGGCAGGGGGTCTCATGGAACCTCCGGGCAAGAGCTAGTTGCTCACGATCTTCCAGCGATAAAAACCCAAAAAGTAGGGATTATCGGGCCTGGGATGCCAGTATTTCTGGGGGTGCTGGTTCAGGGTTTGCAGGCTCACCAGCCGTACCTCCCCGCCCTGGGAGGGGGCATAGCCGGTGTGGTAGACCACCAGGCCGTTTCCCAGGTAGACCATGCTGTGATAAGCCGAGCCCTTGGCCAGCGGATGCACGAAAAACAAGAGGTCGCCGCGCCGGGCCTTGTCCGGGGTGCGGCCCAGAAGGACGCTCGAGTACCGCATCAGGTACACGGCGCTGGCCCAGCTAACCAGGCGGCCTGCCTGCACATCGTTGGGGCGGTAGGCCCCCGGTTCAATGCGGAAGACCGCCCGGCCAATCTGCGGCAAAGGGTAAGCGCTCAGGGGCGGGACCTGCACCTTAGGCAGGTAGGGAAACTTCTGGAACCAGGCCGTCGTCTTGGGCTTCAGGGCCTCGAAAAAGGCAAAGCGCAGCAGGCCAGCGCAGTCCTGCTCCTGGGGTAGCCAGGCGGGCGAGGGGGCGGTGAACTGGGCCTCAGCAATGGCGGCAAACCACTCCAAAAACGCCTCGCGCTCGGCGGCACCGTGGAGCTCGGCAATGTCGGGATAGCCGTCCTGGTCGAGGTCGGCCAGGTTGGGCCGGGCTGGGCCGAGGGGCGCGGCCAGCGCCAAACCACAAAGCCCCAAAGCCACCCACCCCAGGCGTCGCCCCACCCACCGCATGCTGGCCGCTTGCATACTCGTTTCGATTGTAGCGCGATCTAAGGTAAGCTGGGGCAGATTCGTCGACTCGTTACCGTTAGGTAGCGAATCAACCCGAGCGAAGTTACCCGCGCAGCAGAGGGCGATACCGCCCCTGGGTTTTTGTTTTGTAAACTGTCTTTGTGAATCCGGTATAAAGACTAACTCAGGTGGGTGTAGAAAGCCATGAATGAATGGAGTGGGCTCTGGCTGGGATGGGGCGGTTTCAGTCTGCTGGGCCTGCTCTGGGCGGAGTGGCAGCGGCGACGTGCTTTGCGGGCTCTCTTCAAGGTGCTTTGCTCGCTGGGGTTCTTGTTCTTCGCCCTCAGCCTGGGCCTGGCAAGTTTGTTCGCACAGCTTGTTTTTGCGGGGTTGCTGCTTTCGGCGGTCGGAGACGTGCTTTTGCTCTTCAGGTCGAACCGGGCCTTTCTGGCCGGTCTGCTGGCCTTTTTGCTGGCCCACCTGGCCTATGTGGGGGCCTTCGTGCAGGTGGGTTCGCCGAGCCTGGGGGGCCTGCTGCTGGTCTTGCTGGGGGGGTATTTCTGGCTGCGCTGGCTGTGGCCGCACCTGGCAGGCTGGCGGGGGCCGGTAATGGCCTATGGTCTCGTCATCAGCCTGATGCTTTGGGTGGGTCTGGGAGTGCCAAAGCCCCAGGTCTGGCTGGGGGCGCTGCTTTTTTACCTGTCCGACCTGTTTGTGGCCCGGGAGCGCTTTGTGGTGCAAGAACCCCTGAACCCTTTGCTGGGGCTGCCGCTGTACTACGTGGCCCAGTACTTGCTGGCCGGGGCGGTGCGGTAAAAAACCTTCCGTTGCCTCAAACCAGCCACAGCACGCCATATGGCGGAATCTGCCCGGAAAAGTATTTCCCACTGATCAGGTCGCGCCCCACGCGGTTGATGGGCTGGGGTTTTGGGGTCACGTTGATATAGCAGCCCACCTGCCGGTCGCGGTAGCCCCGGATGATGCGCAGCACTTCCCTGGACTCCATCACCACCTGGGGGGCGCCCGGGTGAAAGGCCGGGTGGGAGGCCCGCACCTTGATCAGGTGGGTCATGCGCTGAAGGATTTTGTACGCGCGGGTATGGGGGTTGCCTAGCAATCCCTCCAGCTCCGGGCCGGTGAACTTGTGCCGGTTGAGGCGGCGATTAATACCGCTTTCCTCCAGACCTGCATGGTCGGAGGGAGAGCCGAAGAGGCTGTGGATGTAAACCCCCGGCACGCCCTGCAGGCTGAGGAGGATGGACTGGGCAGCCAGGAAGCGGTCAATCTGGAGATCTTCGGGCTCCTCGCTGTAGGGGGGATTGAGGGCATCGAACAACGTCAGGCAGAGCTCGTAGGGCACCGGGCCCTCAGGGGTGTCTTTGTAGTTGACACGGCCCCCATGATCCAGGGCTTGTTGCACCAGGGCGGCAATTTCTTCGGGCTCTAAAAGGCCCTGGGCGGGCACCACCCCCAGCCCGTCGTGGGAGGCCAGAAAGTTGAAGAAGGTGGTTTGTTCGCTGGGGGATTCCAGGCCCGCTGCCCAGGCGGCCAGCTTGCTGGCGTCGCCGGTGCGGAAGGTGTGCAGCACCAGCGGGGGTAGGGGGAACTGGTAAACCATCTGAGCCTCGTCGCGCCCGTTGCCGAAATAAGCGATGTTGTCACGGTGCGGTACGTTGGTCTCGGTGATCAGAACCACCTGCGGCGCCACCGCGTCCAGCACCAGCCGCATCAGCTTGACGATGCGGTGGGCCCCCTCCAGGTGCATACAGGAGGTGCCGATCTCTTTCCAGATAAACCCCACCGCATCCAGCCGGATCAGCTGGGCGCCGTTTTTGACGTAGAACAAGAGCGCATCCAGTACCTCCAAAAGCACCGCAGGGTTGGCAAAGTTGAGGTCAACCTGGTCGGTGGAGAAGGTGGTCCAGACCAGCTTATCGCCGCTCCTGGTTTGGAAGGGGGTCAGCAAAGGCAGGGCTCGAGGCCGGAAGACTTTAGAGAGGTCGGTGCCGGGCTCCACCACAATGAAATAGTTTTGATACCTGGGGTCGTCGCGCAAGAAAGCCTGGAACCACGGCGACGAGGCCGAGACGTGGTTGCAGACCAGGTCGGCCATCAGGCGGAAGTCCTGGGCGATGGCCTGGATGTGTTCCCAGGAGCCCCACTCGGGTTTGACCTGCTTGAAGTCCACCACACTAAAGCCGTCGTCGGAGGTGTAGGGGTAGAAGGGCAGGATGTGCACCCCGGAGAACACCCCATGTAGGTACTGCCGCAAAAAGCGCTGCAGGGTTTGCAGGGGGGCCTCGCCGGCCTGGGTAATCTGGTCGGCGTAGGTGATCAGGACGGCGTCTTTTTCACTCCAGGGGGGCGCTGGGGTGCTTCGGGCAAGGGCAGGGTAGCGCTTTAGCAGAGCCTGGAGTTGTTCTAGTACTTCCTCACCCCGGCCCGGGTAGAGGAACTCGAGGTGGGCCTGCATTTTCTGTTGTAGGTCGGTCGTGATGGTCATGGCGGTATGAGGAGGAAGGACAAGGTGTTGAATCGCAGTTCCTATCCTACGGTGTGGGCGCAAGAACGGAGGTACAAGCCTGGTAGGGCCGCGGTTTCCGCTCTCGGGCAAGGGGCTCGACAGGCTGCTTGACGGTTAGCATGCGATTTTCGGCAAGACCGCCAGCCACCGGCTCAACGCAAGGGGCCTTCGGCCTGACCCCAGGCCAGGTAGATGGCCGCCGTCCAGGAGAACGTGCCACCCCCCAGGCCCTGTCCGGTGAGGGGGTGAAAGTACTCGCTAAAACCGGTCATCTCGCACAACTTCAGGGTGTCCTGGCGGATGCGAAGGGCCATCTCGGGGTAGCCGTAATCGGCAAAACCCAGGGCAATCAGATAGTTCACCACTGCCCAGACCGGGCCGCGCCAGTAGCGCTGGGGCTCGAAGCGGGGGCTATAGGGGTCGGTGCTGGGAACAAGGTAGCGCACCTGCCGGGCCCACCCCTCCAGGGTGCGCAGCAGGCGCAGGGCCCTTTGCGGGCTGGACGTTCCGGCGTAGAGGGGCAGGAAAGAGGCCGAAACCCCAACCCGGATGGCCGCACCGCTACGGAGGTCGCGGTTGAAATAAAGCCCAGCTTCCTCGTCCCAGAGGCTTTCAATGCCCCGCTGGCTGGCCTCGAGCCACCCCTCAATTTCGGCCTCGTCGGCGAAGCCCAACCGGCGCGAAAGCCACAGCAGATCGCGGTTGGCCCGGTGCAGCACGCAGTCAATCAAGAGGCTCGCTACCCGGAAAGGGCATTCGCGGAGCAGGCGAAGCTGGTCGAAGCCGGCCCGCTTGTAGACCTCGAGCAAGGTCAGGAAGCGGTCGTACTCGCTCTGGTGGGGGCGCTGGGTGGGGTCCACATGGGCGGTATCGCGGCGGATGTAGGGCGGAAGGGCTGGGTCTACCTCGACCCTTGCCAGGGCTTCGTCCCAGGCCGGGCTGTTGTCGGCCCCGGTCTCCCAGGGGTGCAGCACGGTGATGAGGCCGGTATTCTCCGGGTCACGTTCGCGCTTGAACCAGCGGTGGTAGGCCAGCATCTTGGGATACAGGCTTCGGGCTTTGGCCTCGGCCTGGGCCTGGTTCTGGGCCTGCTCGAGCATCCAGCGCACAAAAGTAGCAACCACCGGCGGCTGGGTGATGGCCGAGGTGGGCGGGGTGCGGGTCACCCCCCAGCGCTCGGGGCCGGGAAAGTAGGTGGGCTCGGGCCGGTGGAAGACGATGTGGGGCAGCATCCCGTTCGGCCACTGCCCCAGGAAAAGGGTCTCGAGCTCCTGCCACGCCCGCCCTTCATCAAACTGCATCCAGCCCAGGGCGGTAAAGCCCGCATCCCACAGCCATTGAAAGGGATATAGCCCGGCGGTGGGGATGGTGAAGCCCCCCCGGTCGTTGGCGCGGAGTATACGCCGGGCTTCCTCGGTAAGCGATTCCTGAACCGGCATCTCTACCTCGCCTCGAGGGCCTGTCCACTGCTGGGGTCCAGCCAGCGCAGGCGATCCGGCTGGGGCTTAAGCCAGATGGTTTGCCCCGCCCTGACTGCAAAGTCGGGGGGTACGGTGGCTTTGAGGTGCTGCTGGCCAAAGTGCAGGGTCAGCAGGAGGTGGGGCCCCAGGGGCTCCACCACCAGCACCTCGGCGGGGAAGCTTTGCGGCTGCTGGACGGTAAAGGCTTCCAGATCCTCGGGCCGTACCCCCAGCAAAACCTCGGGGCCGGGCGCCGCCATGGGCAAGTCCAGGCTGAGCGAGTCGATCCGGGCCTGCCGGCCCTCCACCGGAAGTTTCAAGAAGTTCATGGGCGGGCTGCCGATAAAGCCCCCCACAAAGGTATTGGCCGGCTCCTGATAGACCTTCATGGGTTCGTCGTACTGCACCACGTAGCCGGTGTTCATCACTGCGATGCGGTCGGCCAGGCTCATGGCCTCTACCTGGTCGTGGGTGACGTACAGGGTGGTGGTGCGGCTCTCGGCCAAAAGGCGCTTGAGTTCGGCCCGCATCTCCAGGCGCAAGAGGGCGTCCAGGTTGGAGAGGGGCTCGTCCATCAAGAGCACCTCGGGTTCGACCGCCAGGGCCCGGGCCACCGCTACCCGCTGGCGCTGCCCGCCCGAGAGCTGGGCCGGGTAGCGCTCGAGCAGGTTCTCGATGTGCATCAGGTTGGCGGCCCGCTCCACGTTGGCCTTGAGTTTCTCCGGCGCGGCCTTCTGCATGCGCAGGCCAAAGGCGATGTTCTCAAACACCGTGAGGTGGGGAAAAACCGCGTAGTTCTGGAAGACCATGGCAATCTTGCGCGCGCGGGGGGGCAGCTGGCTCACATCGCGGTCGCCAATCCAGACCCGCCCCTTTTCGGCCTGCTCGAGGCCCGCAATGATGCGTAGCAGGGTGGTCTTGCCACAGCCCGAGGGCCCCAGCAACACCACAAATTCCTGGTCGCGCACCTCGAGCGAAACCCCGTTCAGGGCCTTGAACTTGCCAAAGGTTTTCTCGATGTTTTCCACTCGGATGGAAGCCATAAACCTCCTAGAGGGTCGAAAGCTGAAAAGCAGGGGGTGCAACTGTCACGGAAGGCCACTACCACCTTTCTTACCGGTTATCCCACCTCACCGGTTGGCGATGCCCCACAGGGTAAACAGGTAGCGCCGGATGACAAAGATGAAGATCAGGGCCGGCACAATCAGGAAGAAGCCCCCGGCAAAGCGAAAGGGCAAGGGGGAGTCGTTGAGCGAGGTCAGCAAGAAAGCGGGCAGGGTGCGCTCGCGCAGGGTGAGCAGGGTGGCGGCAAAGACCTCGTTCCACGAGATCACAAAAGCAAAAATGGCGGTGGCCGCCAGTCCGGGCAGGGCCAGTGGCAGCACCACCCGAAGGAAGGCCTGGATGCGGTTGCAGCCCAGGGTCCAGGCCGCTTCCTCCAGCTCCTTGGGGATGCCCAGAAACAGGCTGCTGGTCACCAGCACCGCAAAAGGCAGGGCCAGCGCGGTGTGCACCAGGGCTACCCCGAAGGCGGTGTCGTAGATGCCCACCTGGATGAATTGCACCGCCAGCGGGATGGCCAGAATGGCCAGGGGAAAAGCCCGCGTCATCAGAATCAGCAGGCGATAGGCGTCGGCGCCTGCAAAACGGTAGCGGGCCAGGGCATAGCCCGCCGGGGCCCCCAGCAGCACCGAGAAAACCAGGGTCATGGCGGCCACGGTCAGGCTGTTGCGGATGGCCTTCCAGACCCCCTCCACCCCAAAAAAGAAGGAGATGGTCTCCAGGGAAAACTGCTGCGGCAAGAGGCCCTTGGGCCAGGCAAAGACCGAAGGGCGGTCGCTAAAGGCCAGGGTGGCGATCAGAAAGATGGGAATCAGTACCCACAACACCAGCACGATCGCCAAAAACAGATAGAGCCAACGCAGGTTCATGCGGCCCCCTCCTGCTTGGAGCGCATCAGTCGCAAATAAAGTATGGTGGCGACCACCGAGATCCCCAGAATTATGACCGCATAGGCCGCCGCCACCCCCGGATTTTGATAGGCGTTGTACCAGTAGTAGGCTTCGCCAGCCAGCACCGGCAGGTTGCGCCCGCCCAGGGCGACCACCACCGCAAAGACCTCGAGGGCCAGAATGGTGCGCAGAATCAGGGCTACCTGCAGACTCGGCATTAGCAGCGGCAAAGTGACTTTCCAGAAGCGCTGCCAGGGTCTGGCGCCAAACACCTCGGCGGCCTCGCTGTACTCCTTGGGAATCAGTTGCAGGCCCGCCACCAGAATCACAAACACAATGGCCGTCGCCCGCCAGACTTCGGCCGCCACCACCGCCAGGAAAATCATCCAGGGGGTCTCGTAGCTAAGCCAGAGCTGTGGCTGTTGAATTACCCCGATGCCCTGCAAAAAGCTGTTGAGGTAACCCCGCTCGGTAAAAATGGCCAGCCACACAATACCGGCCGCCAGATCGGAAATGCCCAGCGGGATGGTCCACACATACAAGAACAAGTCCCTGCCTTTGGAGATGCCCCCCAGCAACATGGCCATCCCCAGGGCCATCACCACCTGCAAGGGCACAATCACCACGGTCAGCAGCAAGGTGTATTTGACGGCATCCTTGAAGTAGAGGTCGGCGGCCATGCGCTGGAAGTTCTCGAGCGTCCACTGCCCCCCGCTGCCCCGCACCGACAAGAGCAGGGCCTCCAGGAGCGGCCAAGCGAACAGGAACAACAAAAACAGCACGCTCGGCAAAATGAGTACGTAGGGTATGTACCGTTCACTACGCATCTGACCCTTCCTTTTTCCTCCCGAACCGGGCGCGCACTTTGGAGAGGGGCCGGTGTATTAGACCGACCCCTGCTCCTTTGGCCCAAATGGCACCTACGGCGCTTAGAGAACCGCTTTAGTTCACTGGGCAGGCCCCGCTGCTGGCCGGGTCGGGCGACCAGCAGGGCGCCCGGGTTTCGTTCATGATGCGGCGCAGGTTAGCGGCTTCGCTATCGAGCACCCGGCGAACATCTTCGTTGCGCAGCACGATGCGGGCAAAGGTGTCCTGGAAGACCTTGTTGTACTCGCCGCCTCTGGCGCCCAGGCCCACCGGCAACAGGCTGGGCAGGGCCACGTTGCTCTGGGCCTGCCGCGCGATGGCATCGGCCCCCATGCGGATGCCCTGGGGTAGGTTGTCGGGCAGGCGCACCTGGATGACCGGGAAAAAGCCGTTTTGTGCCAGGGTGGTGATCTGCACCTCGGGGCGGGTCAGGTACTCGATGGCCGCCACCGCCGCGGCCCGGTTGGGGCTGCCCTTGGGGATGGCCAGCCCGGCCAGCACCGGCATGAAGCCCCGGCCATAAGGCCCGATGGGGGCCGGGAAGGCCACAAAGTCGCCTGGTTTTTGGTTGAGCGCATCGCGCAAGCGGGCGATGTGATCCCAGGCAATCCAGACCTCGCCGGCCAGGAGGGGCTCCTGCATGAAGTCATAGCTGGTGGACTGCGGGTTTACGTGCTGCCAGAGACTCTTGAACTCGAGCCACATGCTTTCGGCTTCATCGCTTCTAAACTTGGTGACCGCGCTCTTGGTGTAGGAGGGATACAGGTACCCCTGCGTAAAGCGGTGCATCAAACCCCTGGGGCCTGCCGGGAAGCCCAGCATGCGCCGACCGGTAGCCCGCTGGATGTTGGCGGCCCACGCCTTAAGCTGGGTGTAGGTAAGGGTGTTAACGTTAGCGCCCGCCGGCAAATACTGCAAGGCCTGCCTATTGGCTACCATGATGTAGGTGGCCTGCATCCAGGGGATGTAGAGCTGGTTGCCCGTGCCCATCTTGCCCAGGTTCACAAACGATTGCGAGAACCGGCGGTCCTTGAGCTGGGCCAGCACATCGTCCACAGGATCCAGCGCACCTGCGGCAACCAGCGGGGGGAAGTCGCCGTGCAGGCCCCCAGCCAGGCCCACATTCACCCGGCCCGCCCGCACTTCGGAGAGAATGCGGCTGGTAAAGGGGGCGTTGTCCTCGGGGATGAACTCCACCCGCCCCTGGAAGTCCTTCAGGATCACCTGCCGCATGCGCTGGGCTTCCTCGATGGGGGTGAACTGGGTCGAGACAAACAATAGCGATGCCGTCTGTTGCGCCAGCACCCCGGACAGCACCAGCAGGGTGCTCAGGAGACCCAACCACAACCACTTGCTCTTCTTCATGCCTTCCTCCTTCTAGGTCGGCGGGGGACCATCCGACCCCCGCAACACCAACTCGGGAACCCAGACCTCCTGCAAGGCTGCAACCGGTACCCCGGCCAGCCGGGCCAGCAACATCTCCACCAGCCGCTTGCCGGTATCGCGGAAGGGTTGGTGTACGGTTGAAAGCGGCGGGTCGGTGTACTGGGCCTGGGGGATATCGTCGTAGCCAATGACCGAGACCTCCCGGCCAGCCTGCAGGCCTCGTTCGCGCAGAGCCCGCAGAACCCCAATGGCCATGAGGTCGTTGGCGCAAAGGATGGCCGTGGGGAGCCTGGGCGGTTCCAGCAAACTTTGGGCCAACTGATACCCGCTGTTCTCGCTGAGGTCGCCTTCGAGCAGCCACTCGAGCCGGAGGGGGAGGTTGGCCTCGGCCATGGCTTGCCGATAGCCGGCCAGACGGTGAGCGGCAAAGTTGAGTTCGTGGGGTGCCCCGATAAAGGCAATCTCACGGTGGCCCAGGTGCAGCAGATGCGCTGTGGCCATATAAAAACCCTGCTGCCCATCCACATCCAGGTAGGGGTAAGGGGTGGTGATGAGGTCGCTGCGTCCGTGCGACACGAAAGGGATGTTTTGCTCGAGCAGATAGGCGATGCGTTCGTCCTGGCGGCGGGTGCGGGCCACAACCAGACCGTCAACCCGCTTGCCCTCCACCAACCGCCGGTAGACGGTCAGCTCCTCCGCACCCGGCGGGCAGGTGGCCACCAACAAATCCAGACCGACGCCCGAGAGCCCTTCCCCCAGCCCGGCCAGCAGCTCCAGAAAAAATGAATCGGCAAAGCGGCCCTGGGGGGAGGGTATCACCAGGCCGATGGTCTCGGCCCGTCCTTTGCGCAGGCGCTTGCCGTTGGGATTGGGCTGATACCCCAGGCGGGCGGCAATCTCGAGCACTCGCTCGCGGGTTTGGGGGCTGACGCGGTCGGGGTTGTTGAGCACCCTCGAGACCGTGGCAATAGAGACCCCGGCCTCCGCCGCCACGCGGCGGATATCGGGATTAAGGCGAGGGGTGGCCATAGGCGAACGGATGGAGCCAATGCTCTTGCAGA
Organism: Meiothermus hypogaeus; assembly: GCF_003574035.1. Lineage (GTDB taxonomy): Bacteria > Deinococcota > Deinococci > Deinococcales > Thermaceae > Meiothermus > Meiothermus hypogaeus. The sequence continues at coordinate 88,461 of NZ_QWKY01000004.1, forward strand.
ACGCTATGTAAACGTTTTCCATACCTTAGCACTGTCCTCGATTTTGCGCAAGTCCCCCGCTGATACCTGAGGTGGCACGCAGCTAAAAAAAAGCTTCTGGAGGGCTGGGCCCGTTTTTGGGGCCTGCTCGAGACCATCAAGCCCATCCTCGGTTGTACGCTGTGAACCGTGAAGCACCTTTTGTGGTTGGTGTTACTGCTATCTGCTTGTATACCAGCCCCACCAGAGCGTAACCTGCGGCCAGCTGGCAGCCCCGATGTGGTGGTGATCGGCTTCGCGGGGCGCTGCGCCTCGCTGCCGGTGGTGGGGGATGCCTGCAACCCGCCCTTCGATAACTACGGCTACCTCGACGATGTGGTGTTTCCCCGCAGCAGCACGCCGCGCCAGACTGCGCAGGCCGTAGTGGAAGCCTTTGCCGGCCAGGGCTTGAGGGTGGAATACTTTGATGTATCGGCTTTTCTGTATGCCCACACCAGCGGCATCTCGAGGCAGCAGGAGAACGGTTACCTCGAGGCCGAAGGCTACCTGCAGCGGGCCTATGAGTACTGGATCAAGGGATTCGAGAACCCTACCAGGGTGGTGCTGCTGGCCCACTCCCACGGCACCGTCTGGGCCAGCCTCTTGGCCTGGAACCACCCCGAGGTGCGCTTCGACTACTTCATCTACCTGGACGCCATTTGCAGCTTCTGGGATGCCGACAACCTGCGCAACAACCCCATCATTCAGGATTACTACGATGTCCGGGGCTTGCGCCGTCCTTTCCCACTCAACGATAACGAAGGCGGCAACCCTTGCAGGGTGATTGCGGTGCCGGGCCAGCCAACCAAACAAGACCTCAACGACGTGGTTCCGCCCAATGTGCGGGTGGGCCTCGAGGTGGTCAGCCGCAGCCCGGCCAACCTGGCCCCGCTCAACTTCATCTTCGACGACGACCCCGATTATCGGCTCGATGGTTCGCAGGCCAACCTTTTCCGCTTTCAGTCACGCGAGGACCACAGCGGCGTCACGGCCCGCAACAGCGATGCCATGCAGTGGGTGGTGGCCAGGATTCGTGAAATGGGCTTGCCGAAGTAGCACACAAAACGCTCCCTACTACCCTAAAATGAGCAAACCCATGTCGTCCGCACCCATCCTTGCACGCATGCAAGACCACCTTCGCCGGTGGGAAGAAGCTGGCGACCGCCGGTCGGTGTTTCTGCGTTGTTATTCGATGATGACCGAGAACATGCTGATCGCGGTTGCCAGGGGCGAATTTCAGGACCCGCTATGGGTGAATCACCTCCTGCACCACTTTGCCGACTACTACTTTGTGGCGCTGGAAGCCTACGAGCAAGACCCGGCCACTGCTCCTCCGGTGTGGCAGATGGCCCACGACTGCTGCAAGAGCCCCCGCCTGAAAGCCCTGCAAAACCTGTTGCTGGGGGTTAATGCCCACATCAACTACGACCTGGTATTTGCTCTGAGCGACGTGCTGCAGGATGAATGGGAGGCCCTGAGCCCCCAGCAGCGTGAGGTGCGCTATGCAGACCACTGCAAGGTGAACGTAGTTATTGCCCGAACCGTGGATAGTGTGCAGGATCAGGTGATTGAACGCTATGACCCCGAGATGGATCTGGTAGACAAACTGATGGGTTCGCTGGACGAATGGCTGATTTCGCGCCTGATTGCGAGCTGGCGCGATCAGGTCTGGCGAAATGCCATTGACCGGGTGGTGGCTTCCCAGGCCGAGCGGGCGTCGCTTACCCAGAAGGTCGAAAAGGCCTGTCTGGAAATTGCCAATTCCATTTTGTTCAAGCAGTAGATGCTTTGTTAACCGGCAAACTTGCGCAGCATCGCTGCAATCTGGGCGGGTTTCTGGTTGTCGCCTTTGGCGATGTCGGTGGCGCACAGGGTCAGGAATTCCTGAAGGATCAGGGTAGAGGCCGACTCCATGGCTTTCTTGGTAGCGGTCATCTGGGTGAGAACATCCTCGCAGGGGCGGCCCTCTTCCACCATTTTCTGCAAACCCCGTACCTGCCCTTCGATGCGACGCAGGCGCTTGAGGATACTGTCCACGGTTTCCCCGTCGAGATCGGTGGTGTTCATAGGAACTTAGTCTATACCACTATTTTTTTCTTTATTTATTTGAAGCAATAGCTGAAAGGAGCGAATCAATGACCAGAAAAAGTTTCCCGCTCGTTTTTTCGTTCATGCTTCTTCTGCTGGCGACGACCAACCCGCCGCCGCCCGGCACGCTTCTCGACACCCGGCAGTTTGGCACCGGCAAAAACGATGCAGCTTATGCCCTGGCCACCAATGCGGCGAGCATCTATGTAGCGGGATATGTGGGTGGCGCCCTGCCCGGCCAGACCCACGAGGGCGGTGAAGATGCCTTCTGGCGCAAGTACAGCCCTTAACGAGCGGTAAGTTCATTTCGTCATTTGCTATCTGAAAGAAAAGGTGAATAGGATGGGAAAAGGGGATGCCATGCTTCGTGAACCAAAACATCCCCTGCACCATCTTGGCCTGGAACAAAAGATTGGCCAGCTTGTAAACACGCCGTTGCTCTGTTGCGAGACTCGCAATATTGCGCCCTTCACAGACGTTGCCGCCCGCGAAAACGAGAATGCGTCTGCGCCCAGACGCATGTTACGCACCCAAGCGTGAGCTGGGCCCGGCCCACGGGTGCTTGGGTTTCGAGTTTCCGGGCGGCAACTGTTCTGTCTGGGATAGAGGATTTTTGATTCTAGGGAGGCTCATTCTATGTGAAGAGCGCTCTAATGGAGCCCTGTGAGCAAGAAAAGCACCTCCAAGCCACGGGAGAGTCTTCACCTGCAGGTTGCGCAGATCATCTATGCCCAAACCCAAACGGGCTTCCCCGAGCTTGACAGTGGGGCTCGCTGTGCTGGGGCTAGTCGGGCTCTTCCTCGAGGTCGGTAGAAGCGGCCTCGAGGGCGGCTTCGCGCGGGGCCTCGGGGTAAAACTTGCGCAGCCTTCCGCCGAACAGCTGTACCAGTTTTTGAAAACGCGGGTCTTCTAACAGGTTGGCCTCGGTGGTGGGCTTGGCCTCGGTATCATCCGACGCCTCTTCGGGAGGGGTTTGATCCAGCAGCGAGGCTTCGGGGTTCCAGGGCGCTGGTTCGGGTGGCCCGGCCACCGGGGGATGCAGCAGCGATGGATTGGGTTCTTCCCAGGGTGTGTCGGCAGGGGCAGGCTCGACAGGGGCAGCGCTGCTCCCGGAGGGTATGGGAAGGTTTTCAGTGGGTAGTGGTTGTGGGTGTTCTGGAGCAGGGGTAGGTTCGGCGGGCGGTACAGCGGGCTCTACTTGGTCGGTGGCCGCCGGTGGGATGGGCTTGCCCGGCGAGAAGGCACGGGCCAAAGGCTCATCCGTTAGTTTTTTTTTCCCCAGCTGCAGCTCGACCTGCTCTATGCCCAGCACTTCCCGCACCGCCTTCTGGATTTCACCCAAGTGCTTCTGCGCCCCCTGGTGGTGGAAGCTTTTTTGCTCCGGAAACAACAACACCACCCTGTCTTCCTCAAAGCGGGGTTCGGCCTCGCGCACGAAGCCCCGGATGGTTATCTTGAGCGCCCCCATAACCCGCCGCCACTCCGAGGCCAGGTCGGCAACGGCCTGGGGGGTGGGTGTGGGGCCCTCTTCTCGGCTTGCAGCTTTGGGCTCGCGGCTCTCGAGCTTCCGGGGCCTGGGGTCGAAATCGGGAATGGCCGGGGTGGCAGCAGGCACGGTGGAGGCGACGGGGGCCGCATGGAGGGCCTGGTAGGCGCTCAGGATGGCCAGCTCCAGCGAAAGCGCATCGGAGCGCTTGAGGAGGCGCTCGAGGGCTTCGTCCAGGGCGGTCATGGCGGCCACTATGCGCTCCTCGGGCTGGTTCAGGTGGGGGCCGGTGCCCAGCCCCATGCGCCCGTACAGTCCGGCCCGTAAGGCCTCCAATAGCCCCTGGGCCAGGGTACGCGCTGCGAACCCCTGGGTGTAGAGGTGCTGGGCTTGTTCCAGCGCCTGCCGGATCTGCCCTTTGTCCAGGGCCTCGGCCACAGCAAACAGGGCCTCTTGCGGGGGCAGCCCCAGGGCCTCTTCGGTCTGTTGCAGGGTGAGGGGGCCCTCGAGGGTCAGAAGCCTATCCAGCAGGCTCTCGGCATCGCGCATGGCCCCGTCGGCCAGCCGGGCGACGAGTTGCAGGGCCGGGGGCTCCGCCTCGCGGCCTAAGCTGGCCAGGATGCGCTGCAGCTTCTCGACAATTTCGGCCTCGGAAAGCCGCCGGAAGCGGAAGTGCTGGGTGCGCGAGAGGATGGTGGGGGGCATCCGCTCGGGCTCGGTGGTGGCAAAGATGAAGATCACGTGCGGAGGGGGTTCCTCGAGCGTCTTCAAAAGCGCATTGAAGGCGCTTTTGGACATCATGTGGGCCTCGTCGAGGATTACCACCTTGTGCTGCCCCAGGATGGGGGCCAGCAGAATGCGCTCGCGCAGGTCGCGCACGTCTTCCACCGAGTTATTCGAAGCGGCGTCAATTTCCAGCACATCCGGGTGCCGCCCCTCCCGCACCAGACGGCAACCCTCGCAGACCCCACAGGGCTTGGGGTCGGACGAACAGTTGACCGCCTGGGCAATCAGGCGGGCGCTGCTGGTTTTGCCCACCCCCCGCGGCCCCGAGAACAGATACGCCTGCGCCAGCTTGCCCTGCCGAAGTGCGTTCAGCAATACTTCTTTCACGTGCTCCTGGCCCACCATCTCGTCGAAGGTGGTGGGGCGGGCCTGGCGGTAGAGGGCACTCACGGGTTCTAGCTTAAGGCCCAAGGCCCAAAGCGCAAAGCTAAATATCGGGCAGCTCGAGGTCGGGAATGCGGCTAAAGGCAATGCGGGTGACGGCACTTTGCTCGGTGCGGTGCATACCCAAAAAGTACAGGGCCTGGGGGCCGTACTTGCCGTTGGCTTTGTCCATGGCCTGGGCCAGCCGCACCAGTTTTTGGTCGGACTCAAAGAGTGGCCAACCCAGTTCCTGCTCGGGAATCAGGCTGCCCAGGGCCAGGCCTACCTTGAAGGGGGTACCCTCGGGCTTTTGCGCCCAGAGCCGCAGGATCACGCGCAGCAGGGTCAGGGTGTCCTGGCTGGGCTGGATGCGCATGTGGGCATCCCATTTGCCTTTTTCGCCGCCGTCCAGAAAGCGCACGAATAGGGCCACCGAACCGGCCCAGTAGCCCTCGTGGCGCAGACGGGCCGCTGCGCGGTGCACCAGCCGGGTGAGCACAGCCCGGGCCCCAGCCTCGCTGCGAAAAACCGGCGGCAACACGTGAGAATGGCTCAGGCTGCGCCGCCTGGTGGGGGTCTCGGGCAGGTCGGCCCCCCGCAAGCGGTGCCACCAGGCAAAGCCGTGTACCCGGCTGCCCCAGACCTGCGAGAGCTGTAGCACGGATAGCTGGTAGAGCTGCTCCACCGTGGTCACGCCGTGCTTGAACAGGCGCTGCTCCATGCCAGGGCCAATGCCGGGTAGGTCGCGCAAGGCCAGCGAATACAGCCGGTGGGGCAGGTCGGAGAGCTGCAAAAGGGTCAGGCCGTCGGGTTTGTGCATCTCGGCGGCCACCTTGGCCAAGAACCGATTGGGCCCCAACCCCACCGAGCAGCGAAGCTCCTGGCCCACCTGCCGGTAGATGGCCTGTTTGACCTGCGCTGCCAGCCGCAGCGCCTCGGCGGGCTCCTGTTCCCGGCCCATCAGCTTGCAGACCATCTCGTCTATCGAGAGCACGGCTTCGATGGGCAATACCGTATCTACCGCCCGCAGAATCTGGTGATGAATGCGGATGTACTCCTTGGGGCGGGCCTCGACAATTTCCAGCCTGGGGCAGAGGAGCCGGGCATCCTGTACCAGCGTCCCGGTTTTAACACCGTAGCGCTTGGCCTCGTAGCTCGCGGCGATGCAGCAGGTGGTCTCGGCCAGCATGGGCGCTACCGCTACCGGCCTGCCGCGCAGCTCGGGCCTGAGCTGTTGCTCCACCGAGGCAAAGTAGGAGTTCATATCCAGGAACAGGTAGTGGATGCCCATGCAAACCTCCGGGGTAAGGGGAATTGAAATCACTGAAGCCGTTCAGTGATTATGTAAATTACATAATATAAATATCAAGTTTTTGCAAGGACAAATAATCCGCCCTCGCCGACAGCGGCCAGTCGCGTAGTCGACTGGAAGTGTGCGCCGTATTGGCTTTTGGCTAGTTACCGCCTGATGGTTCTTCAATCCAGCGGGTCTTTGGCGGTTTCCTTGGTCTCGGGGGCAAATCCGCCAAACATAAACACCTCGTCGCCCTGATCGCTCAAGTGGAGCTCGGCCAGCCCCTTGCGCACCAGCTCTTTCAGCAAACTGCGGGCCTGCTCGACCTCGAGCTGGCAGTGCAACACCACTTCGGCCAGGGTCACCCGACCCTGTAGCTGTTTGGCCAGGGCCAGGATGCGCTGCTCTGGCGATTGGGCAATGCTCTGGGGTGTTTTGCTGATGGCCAGGCGATAACCCAGCACCCCCACAATGGCAAAAAACACCGCCATGCCCGCTACCACTCCAGGCCCAGCTTCCCCTGAAGTGCCCGAAACCAGGTCGCTGATGGCAGCAATCACGAAGAACCCGCTCAGGGCGACCATGAACCACCCTAGAAAAGCCCGCATCGAAGGAATTATAGGGCGCTTTCATATTTCGAGCCAACCGTTCTCGTTTTCGCAGGCGGCCACGTCTGTGAAGAGCACGATGTTCAGGGGCCCTGCGCCCATGGGTGCAAAAAAAAGAGCCCCCATACGAGGGCTCTGTGCGTTGACGCTGGTTTTAGAAATTGAACTTCAAGCCTGCACGGGCTCCCAGGCCAAAGTTGCCTCCCTGCTCGAAACGGGGGTTGCCTTCCACGAAGAGGCCCAGCGGGCCAAACAGGTTGAGATCGAGCCCCACGGCGGCGGTGCCATAGATGGGGTTGGCCAGGGCAGGCAGGAAGCGAGCACCCACCCCCACGTAGGGGCTCAAGAGCCCGCTCCCAAAGTGGCGGGTCAGGTAGGCTTCTATGCCCAGGGCCTGGGTGCCCAGGTTGTAGTCCAGGCCGGCCCGCAGGCCGAAGCCCAGGAACACATTGCGCACGCCAACCATGCCGGTAACGGCCAGGTTGTTGGTGTCAAAGATACCGCCTGCGGGCTGGGGGATGATGCCCAGCGCAGCGCCCGCGCCAAAGTAGAGGTTGCGGGCCGGGGGAGCGGCGGGCATGACCGGGGCCACCGGCCGTACTTCGGGCTGCGGCTGAGGTTGAGGCTGGGGCTGGGGTGCAGGGGCGGGTTGCTGGGCCTGCTGGCGCAGCTCGGTCACCTGGCCTTGCAGGGTAGTGACCTGGTTGCTAAGGCTGCGTACCTGCTCTTCCAGAGCCGCCACACGGGCGGTGTCGGGGCGGTTGCGAATCTGCTCTTCGAGCGTGGCGATGCGGCGCTCGAGGGCCACCGCATCCTGGGGCGCAGTGGGCGCTGCCGGAGCCTGGCTCAGGCGCTGGACTTGCTGCTCGAGGGCGGCGATACGGGCCTGAAGCTCGGCCGGGGTGGGGCCTGCCGGCTGGGCTGGCTGGGCGGGTTGCGGGGCCTGACTCAGGCGCTGAACCTGCTGCTCGAGGGCGGCTAAGCGCTGCTCGAGGGCGGCTGCCCGCTGGCTGGTCTCGATGGCCCGCTTGACTTCGGCCTCGAGCTCGGCTAGCTTACCAGCCTGATCCTGGCTGGTTTTCTCGAGGGCAGCAAAGCGCTGCCGGAGCTGCTCCAGCTCGGGGCCAACCTCCTGGGCCCCCCGCTCAACGGCCAGGCGGCACTCGGGCCGGGCATTCTCGAGGCGGTTGGTCTGGTAGAGGCGGAAGAAAATCAGGGCGGCCTGGTAGCGGGTCAGGTTCTGGTTGCCCCGGAAGGTGCCATCCGGGAAACCCTCAATCAGACCGCACTGTACGGCAAATTCCACCGCCTGGCGGGCCCAGTGCCCCGCCGGGATATCCCGAAACTGGGTCTGGGCGCTGGCAAACACACCGAAGAATGCGGCCAGCACAAAACTAGCTATGGCCAATCGGCTTTTCATACAAACCTCCTTTTTGCTACGGCCAAGTAAACTTGGCTCCGTTTCCTACGCTACGCAGCCAACGTGAGGGCCCAACTTAGCCAGCCCATAAGCGGAATTGGGAACTTTATCACCCATTTCATGTTTGGAACTTTCGCCTGGGCCCCATTGGGTACAATCCTCCCATGCAGGTCAAGAATCTGATGGGGTCGCGCCCCTATACGGTGCACAAAAATGAAACCCTGTACATGGCTGCCGAGCGCATGCTCGAGCACCGCCTGGGGGGCTTGCCGGTGATAGACGATGTGGGAGCGGTGGTGGGGCTGCTCGAGATCGACCAGATGCTACCCGAGCCGCAAAAAGTGCCCTTTTCCGATGTGGAGGCCCTGCGCTTTCTGGACGAGTGGGTAGACCCTGGCTCCTTCGACCGGCTGGTGGAGCGCTACAAGAACACCCCCGTGCACCGCCTGATGCGAACCGAGGTAGCCATGGTAGGCCCTGACGACCCCATTGAGAAAGCCCTGGGCCTGATGCTACAAGACCGGCAGTACCGGCGGGTCTTGGTGGTAGACGAGCAGCGGCAACTGCTGGGCACCCTGACCCGCTCCGACTTCTTGCGCTTGTTTGTGCGGGGGCACTGATGCACGGCATGGGGCACCTGGTCGAGGTTTTTTTCCTCCTGCTGGCCGCGCAGTTGGTGGGCTGGTTGTTTGCAAGGCTCAAGCAGCCGGTGGTGATCGGCGAGGTGCTGGCGGGTTTGTTGGTGGGGCCTGCTTTACTGGGCCTGGTGCACGACGGTGAAATTCTGGAATTCCTGGCCGAACTGGGGGCCATTTTCCTGCTCTTTATGGTGGGCCTCGAGACCCGCCTGCGCGACATTCTGGCGGTGGGCAAGGAGGCCTTTTTGGTAGCGGTGCTGGGGGTGTTGTTTCCCTTTGTGGGGGGGTATTTTTTTGGCCTTAGCATCGGCTTTGCCCAACTCCCGGCGCTGTTTTTGGGTACGGCCCTGGTAGCGACCAGCGTGGGCATTACCGCCCGGGTGCTGCTGGAGCTGGGCGTGCTTTCGCGCAACTACAGTCGCATTATTCTGGGGGCGGCAGTAATCGACGACGTGCTGGGCCTGATTGTGTTGGCCGTGGTGAACGGCGTGGCCCAGAGCGGCACCTTCGAGCTGGCAGTGGCGCTGCGCATCACCCTGCTCTCGGTGTTGTTTGTGGGCGGGGCCATGCTGCTGGTGCCCTGGCTGCGGCGGGTCTCGTTGCCCCGCTTCACCCTGGGCAATCCCTTCGGCTTTGCCCTGCTGGTGGGGGTGGGGCTGGCGGCGCTGGCGGCCATCATTGGCCTGGCCCCCATCGTGGGGGCCTTCCTGGCCGGAATGCTCCTGGCCGAGGTGCGCGAAGAGCTGGCCATCGAGGAGCACGTCCGGGCGGTGGGGCAGTTTTTGACCCCCATCTTTTTTGCCATGGTGGGGGTGCGCCTGGAGCTGACCGCCTTGCTCAGTGCCAAGGTCTGGCTGGTGGGCAGCGGGGTTTTGCTGATTGCCCTGGTGGGCAAGCTTTTGGGGGGGTTTCTGGGGGCCTGGAGCCAGGGCTTCCGCCGGGCGGTGGTGGTGGGCGTGGGGATGGCCCCCCGGGGAGAGGTGGGCTTGATTGTGGCTGCGCTGGGCCTGGCCGCCGGAGCGGTGAACGAGGAAGAGTATGCCCTGGTGCTGTTCATGGTGGTGGGTACTACCCTGCTGGCACCGCTGTTTTTGCGGCCCGCCATTGCCTGGGCCGAACGCGCTCAAGCTTCCGGGGGTTCCCCATGAAAGCCGAATAATGGCTGCATGAACGCGAAAATATGGCAACCGGGCGTATACTCACTTTGATATGCGCCCAATTGCTATATTGCCCTGGCTTATTGCGATGGCGCTGGCCCAGAGCGTGCCGACCTATACGGTGCAGCGCGGCGACACCCTGTTCTCCATTGCCAGACGCCACGATACCACTGTGGAAATTCTGATGCGGCTCAACGGCCTGAGCGAGGCCACTCTGAGCGTGGGGCAGGTGCTGCAACTGCCGCCCCGGGTGGTACAGCACACCGTGCAGCGCGGTGATACGCTTTTTTCCATTGCCCGGCGCTATGGCTCCACGGTGCAGGCCATTCAGCAAGAAAACAACCTCGAGGGCACCTCCCTATCGCTGGGGCAGGTGCTCCGGATTCCCCAGGTGAGTGTAGCGGCCCCCAGCAACCCTCCTGCCAACCCCTCTGCATCCAGCCCGTCCCCTGCCAACCCCAATCCTGCCCCACCCCCAGGCTCCTCGGCCAATCTGGTGGGCTCGAGCCCGCTTCCGAGTCCCACCCCACCTCAACC
>NZ_QWKY01000040.1 GCF_003574035.1 Meiothermus hypogaeus
GGGGATGATGGCCTTGGGGGCCCTGGCCGGTTTTGCCGTGGCCTTTGGCAGCGGGGTGGGAGATGGCAACCTCTGGCTGGCCGTTCTGGCCGCCATGCTGGCCGGTGCGGTAGCGGCTTTGTTGCACGGCTTCGTTACCATCACCCTGCGGGCCAACCAGTTTGTCTCCGGTCTGGCCCTGACCATGCTGGGCCTGGGCTCGGCAGGGCTACTCGGCAAGCGCTTCGAGGGACAGCCTCTCTTCAACCAGCCGCCCGAATGGCCCTTCACGATGGGGGCCATTGGCCTGGCGCTGCTACTGGCCTTTGTGTTCTACGCAACCAAAATGGGCCTTTCGCTCCGCTCGGTGGGCGAAAACCCCGCCGCCGCCGACCTGCTGGGGATCAATGTGCTGGCGGTGCGCTATGCGGCGGTGGCGGCGGGAGGGGCGCTGGCGGGGCTGGCAGGGGCCTATCTCTCGCTGGTCTACCGCCCCTCCTGGACCGATGGCATGACCGCCGGGCTGGGCTGGATTGCCGTAGCGCTGGTGATTTTCGTGGGCTGGAGCCCTCTAAGGGCTGTATTTGGCGCGGTCTTTTTTGGCCTTTTGTACTACCTTCAGTTCAGGCTGCAAGGGCAGGGAGCCATTCCCTCGGAGCTGTTTGCGAGCCTGCCCTACCTTCTGGTTATACTTGTGCTGGCTTTGTCAGGGCTGCGTGGACAGCAAGGCAACGCCCCTGAAGCGCTGGGAAAACCCTATCGGCGGGGTGAACGCTAAAGATTTGGCATCGGCCCAAAGCCCACAAGGGCATGTGGGGCAGGGCAGTAGGAGGGGTTGCATGAGAAAGAGTTGGCTTGTAGGCATCATAGCGGCTTTGGGTCTCAGTTTCGGTATGGCACAACAGGCCAATCTCAAAGCCTGCTTCATCTACGTAGGGCCCATTGGCGATGTGGGCTGGACCTTTGCCCACGACGAGGCCCGCCGGGCCGCCGAGAAGGCCATTCCCGGCCTCACCACACAGTATGTGGAGTCGGTCAAGCCCGCCGACACCCTGGCCACGGTAGACCGCCTGGTCTCGGGGGGTTGTAACGTCATCTTTACGACCTCCTTCGACTTCATGGATCAGACCCTCGAGGCCGCCAAAAAGTACCCGGACGTAATCTTTGCCCATGCCTCTGGCTTCAAGCGGGCCCCCAACATGCTCACCTACATGGCCGACTTCTACCAGATTTACTACCTGAATGGCCTGATGGCGGGCGCCCTGACCAAGAGCAACAAAGTCGGTTATGTGGGGGCTTTCCCCATTCCCGAGCTCAAGCGCCACATCTCGGCATTTGCCCTGGGCGTGCGGGCGGTCAATCCGCGGGCTACCGTAAACGTGAAGTGGATCAACGCCTGGTACGACCCCGTCAAGGCCCGCGAAGCTGCCGAGGCCCTGATGGCCGAAGGCAACGATATTCTGGCCTTCACCGAGGACACCGCCACCGTCATCCAGACCGCAGCCCGCCGCAAGGTGCCCAGCTTTAGCCACTACAACTCGATGTACAAGTACGCTCCCGACTACGTGGTCTCGGGCCAGTTGGTGGACTGGAGCGTGATCTACATCGACATCCTGAAGAAAGTCCAGAACGGCACCTACACCCCCAAGAACCTCCAGAACGTGGACTACTGGTGGCTGGCCCGCGAAAAGGCAGTCATGCTGGGAGCCCAGACCGGTATGCCCATCAACCCCAAGTTTGAAGCGGCCCTCAAGCGGGCGACCCTGACCGTGAACGGCAAGCGGGTCAGCGTGTACGACCGGGTGATGGAGCTTTACAAGGACATTCAGAGCCAAAACCCCAAATGGGATCCCTTCACCGGCCCCATCCGCGACCGCAACGGCGTGCTGCGGGTGCCGGCTGGGCGCACCATGACCGTCAAGGAACTCAACGAGATGCAGTGGATGGCGCCGGGGGTGGTGGGCCAGGTGCCCGACGAACCGAAGTAGAGCGCTCTTCACAAATCTCCCAGAGCTAGGAATCCTTTGTCGCAGACAGTACAGTTGCCGCCCGGAAACTCGAAAACATGCGTCTGGGCCCAGACGCATTCTCGTTTTCGCGGGCGGCAACGTCTGTGAAGGGCGCAATAACAGCAAGAGGTGGGCGGTAGGGAATAGGGTGTGGATGTTGAAAACCACCGCCTACTTCCCACTGCCCACCCCCATCTCATGCTTGCTGAAAGTTGGTCACACGATAGTCGGTAGAAGGGCGTACCCTTGCAACCCCGGCTTGCGATAGCGGTAGGCTGCCCGTTACCATGCACAGAATATGAGCAGCACCCTATCCGACCTCCAGTACGCGGTGGACGTAGCCATGGGCCGCCGTCCGGGAACCCTGCTGCTGAAGAATGCGCGGCTGGTCAATGTTTTTAGCCTCGAGCTACAGCCCACCCACATTCTGTTGGCCGGCCCCCTGGTGGCGGCGGTAGGCCCGGAGTATGCCGGGGCCGAGGCCCTGGAGGTACTGGATTTGGAGGGCCGGGTGGTGGCCCCCGGGCTGATTGATGGGCACGTGCACCTCGAGAGCTCCCTGGTTTCGCCCGCCGAGTACGCCCGTGGCGTGGTGCCGCGGGGCGTGACCGGGGTGGTGACCGACCCGCACGAAATTGGCAACGTGGCGGGGGTGGCGGGGATCGAGTGGCTGATGGAGGCCAGCGAAGGGCTGCCGCTGGAGGTCTGGATTACGGTGCCGTCCTCGGTGCCCTCTACCCCTCTGGAAACCAGCGGCGCAACGCTGGGCCTGACCGAACTAGAGCACTTGCTGGCGCACCCGCGGGTGGTAGGGGTGGCCGAACTGATGAGCTTTCCGGCCATTCTGGCCGCCGACACCGCCGAACTGCAAAAAGTGTTGCTGGCCGAGCGCTTCCGCAAGTCGCCCGAGGGCCACGCCCCCACTCTGACCGGGCGGCCTTTGCAGGGCTACCTGGCCACCGGTATCGCCTCCGACCACGAAAGCACCACCCTGGAGGAGGGCAGGGCCAAGCTCGAGGCAGGCTGCTTTTTGATGGTGCGCGAAGGCTCGACCACCCGCAACCTCGAGGCCCTGGCGCCGCTCCTGAAACCCCAGTACGCCGACCGCATCGGGCTGGTGACCGACGACCGGCTGCCTTCGGACTTGCTGCGCGAAGGGGGGGTGGATTTCCTGGTGCGCAAGGCTATTGCCTTGGGGGCAGACCCTGCCTATGCCATTCGCGCCGGAAGCTGGAATGTGGCCCGCCACTACCGGCTTATGCGCCGGGGTGCGGTGGCGCCGGGCTTCCAGGCCGATTTGGTGGTCTTAGACGACTTGCAAACCTTTCAAGCAGCCCAGGTTTACCAGCGGGGCCGCTTGGCGGCCCAGAACGGGCAGCTCACCTTTGAACTGCCCAAAACCAGGGTCTCGGCGGCGGTTTCCGGCACGGTCAAACTGCCCGCACTACGGCCCCAAGACCTGCGGATTCCGGCTTTTCCCGGCAAGGCCCGGGTGGTACGGGCCATTCCCCACCAGGTTCTAACCGCCGAGGAGCACATAGAGCCAACCGTGCGCAACGGGGAAGTGGTGGCCGACCCCGCGCGCGACCTGGCCAAGCTCATCTGCCTCGAGCGCTACGGCAAAAACGGCCAGATTGGGAAAGGGCTGGTAACGGCCTTTGGGCTACAAAAAGGGGCGCTGGCCTGCACGGTGGGCCACGACCACCACAACCTGATGGCGGTGGGGGTCTCGGACGCCGATATAGTGACGGCAGCTCAAAGGCTTCAGGCCCTGGGCGGGGGCATGATTGCGGTAGCCGATGGCGAGGTGCTGGCCGAGCTGGCCCTGCCCATCGCCGGTCTGATTACCGACGAGCCCTTAGAACAGGTCAACGCCAAGCTAGAGGCCCTCGAGGCCGCCGCCCGGCAACTGGGCGTCACCCTGCCCGACCCCTACATGGTGCTCTCGTTTCTGGGCCTGGCGGTGATTCCCGAGCTACGCCTGACCGACCACGGACTGGTAGATGTCCACAAAGGGGCTTTGGTGCCGCTGCAAGTAGAACCAATGCCGAAAGCTGAAAGCTAAGGGCCAAAAAGCAACACGAGAGATGGGGGTTGGTGGTGGGCGGTGGTTTTCAACGTCTACACCCTACTTCCTACCGCCCACCTCCTGGAATAAAGATAGCGAGAGCGGTTCCCACGAATGGTCGGGACGGTGGTTTTTGCCGTACCGACTACAACACAACGCACCGGGTGCGTCGTATTGGTGGGAAACGCGATGAGGCGTATCAGATTCCTCACTTCGCTGCGCTACGTTCGGAATGACACAATTACCAGACCATTAGCTATCAGCTATCGACCATTCACTATCAGCACCACCGGAGCTTTGGGCCGCTCCGGCTACTACCAGCAAGGGCAACAACTGGGCCGCGGTGGCAATTGCAATGGCCTCCGGGGCCTTGCTCTGGGTAATGGGTAGGCCAATAGGACAGGTGACGCGGGCCAGGTCGGCCTGGGATAAGCCCTGTTGCAGGAGCTTTTGCTGAAAGTTGCGCCACTTGACCGCCGAGCCAATCAGGCCCACAAAGCCCAGATCGCCCCGGCGCAAGGCGGCCTCGAGCACGAACAAATCCTCGGCATGGTCGTGGGTCATGATGACCAGGTGCGCCCCTGCCGGCAGGTCGTTTACCATGCCGTCGAGAATGGGGGCGTGATGAACCCGCACCCGTGCGGTGTTTTGGAGGGTTTGCAAGCGCGCTTCGCCGAGCATGTCGGCCCTCGAGTCCACCAGCCACAGTTCGATGGGTAGCATCGAGAGCACCTTGGCCAGGGCCAGCCCCACATGCCCCACCCCAAAGATGGCCACGGTAGGGCGGGCGGGAACGACAGCCTCGAGCAGAAGCTGCACCTCGCCCCCGCAGCACTGCACCCCGTGTTCGGCGGGGGCGTGTTCGGTCAGACGCAGGGTATGAACCTGCGGAGCCCGGCTTTGGCCCTCCAGCATCCTTCGGGCCAGCGCGATGGCGGTGGCCTCGAGGTTCCCCCCGCCAATGCTGCCCAAAGTCCCTTCTGCCGTGACGAGCATTTTGGCCCCGGCCTCACGCGGCGCATGCCCCCGCACAGACAGCAGCGTGACCAGCACCAGCGGCACTTTTTGCTCGGTCAGTCGGGCCAAGTGCTCAAACCACTCCATGCCAGTCTCCTACAGTTGCCAGGCAACCCAGGCGATTAAGCCTGCCAGGATTAAGAAAAAAATCCCCACCCGCCACCTGCTGGATTTCCCACTGCCAGACCCTTTTGAAGGAGTTGATGCTCTGGCCATTGCTGCAGTCTAGTCCAGTAAACCAAGTGCATCAATCTCCCGAAACCAGGGCCCGTTCCCGCACCTTCTCGATGGCCCAGTAGACCGCCTCGGGCGTGGCGGGCGAGGCCAGTTCTACCACGCCCCCCCTTCCAAAAGCCGCCACAGCGTCGCGCAGGGCTTCGCGTACCGAGATGGCCAACATCAAGGGGGGCTCCCCCACCGCCTTGGAGCCGTACACCACCCCCGGCTCAGTGGCCCGGGGCAGAAGCCGCACGTGGAAGACCTCGGGTAGCTCGGAAAAACTGGGCAGCTTGTAGGTGCTGGCCGAGCGGGTGGCTACCTGGCCCCTGGCATCCCAGCGCAAGTCCTCCAGCGTAAGCCAGCCCACGCCCTGGATAAATCCCCCCTCCACCTGGCCCAGGTCCACCAGCGGGGAGAGCGAGTCACCCACGTCGTGCAAAATATCCACGCGGCGCAAAACGTACTGGCCAGTAAAACCGTCTACCTCCACCTCGCTCACCGCCGCGCCAAAAGCAAAGTAGTGAAAGGGTTTACCCCACATGCGGGTTTTGTCCCAGTGGAGCCCCGGCGTGCGGTAGAAGCCATCGGCAAAAAGCTGCACCCGCTGGGCATAGGCGGCCTTCACCACTTCGGCAAAGCCCAGCCGCTCCTCAGGCTTCCAGATGCTCCAGACCTGGCCGTCTTCAAACACCACGTCGGCAGGGTGAACGCCCAGTTTCTGGGCCGCTACCCCGGCCAGCCGGGCCTTGATTTTTTCGCAGGCATCGCGCACAGCTCCCCCGTTCAGGTCGGCCCCGGTGGAGGCGGCGGTAGCCGAGGTATTGGGCACCTTGTCGGTGCGGGTGGGCATCAGGCGGATGGATTCCAGCGGTACGCCCAGGGTCTGGGCAGCAATCTGCTGAATCTTGGTGAAAAGCCCCTGGCCCATCTCGGTGCCGCCGTGGTTGACCTGCACCGAGCCATCCTGGTAGACCAGCACCAGCGCCCCGGCCTGGTTGAAAGCGGTCAGGTTGAAGGAGATGCCGAACTTAACCGGGGTGATGGCCAGGCCCCGCTTGCGGTGGGGGCTCTGGGCGTTGAACTCGGATACTTCCCGCCGGCGGCGGTCGAACTCGGTGCTTTGTTTGAGCTCGTCCCAGATGAGCCGGATGCGCTCCACATCCTTTACCGCCTGGCCGTAGTGGGTGGTGGAGTGGGGTGCAGGCTCCGGGCTCCGGGTTCCGGGTTCCGCGATGCGCCCCTCCCCTACCCGGTGCCCGGTGCCCTCGGCCCGGTAGAAGTTCCGCTCCCGCACCACCTCCGGCGGCAGGCCCAGGCTGCGGGCCACGCGGTCTATGACCTCTTCGATGAAGACCATACCCTGCGGCCCCCCAAAACCCCGGAAGGCGGTTTGTGAGGTCTTGTGGGTCTTGCAGACCCGGCCCTTCACGTCCATGTGGGGAATGTAGTAGGCGTTGTCGGCGTGGCAGACCGCCCGGGCCATCACCGGCTCGCTCAGGTCTTGCGACCAGCCGCCGTCGGAAAAGAGCTCCATCTGGAGGGCGTGGAGCTCACCGTCTTCGGAAAAACCCACCTTCCAGCGGGCATAAAAGGGGTGGCGCTTGCCGGTGAGGGTGATGTCCTGAAGCCGGTTGAGCCGCACCCGCACCGGGCGGCGGGTCAGGTAGGCCCCCAGGGCCGCTATGGCCGCAAAGGGGTTGGCCTGTACTTCCTTGCCGCCGAAGCCCCCACCCATACGCACGCACTGCACCGTGACCCAATTGCGCGGCAGGCCCAGCACCTGGGCCACAATCTCCTGGGTTTCCGAAGGGTGCTGGGTGGAGGCATGTACCAGAAGGTGATCGGTCTCGTCGAGCACGGCCAAAGAGGCCTGGGTCTCGAGGTAGAAGTGCTCCTGCCCACCGAGCTCGAGCTCCCCCTCGAGCACCCGCGCCGATTCCAGAAGACCCTGCTGCACATCCCCGCGCTTGGCGTGAAGCGTTGCGCCCTGAAAACTCCCCTGGGCTATGGCCTCCCGAATGCTCAGGATGGCGGGCAGCGGCTCATACTCCACCGCTACTCGAGCGGCCCCCAGCCGGGCGGACTCCTCGCTTTCCGCCAACACCCAACAGACCGCCTGGCCAGAGTACATCACCTCGGCGGGAAACAGCGGTTCGTCTTGCTTGAGGCCCGAGTCGTTGAGGCCCGGTACATCCGAGGCCGTGAGCACCCGCACCACCCCCGGCACCGCATACGCAGGCTGAACATCGAGCCGCACAATATGGGCGTGGGCATGAGGGGCCTGTACCGGCCAGGCGTGCAGGGCATTGGGGTAGCGCGGCAGCAGGTCGTCTGTGTAGAGCGCCCGCCCCGTCACGTGCTCGCGGGCCGATTCGTGGGGAATGGCCCTGCCCACCACCTTCATACAGTTACCTCCTGGGTCTCGCTGTAGAACTTCCAGAGCAGGTTGCCCAGCATGGCGGTTCGGTAGGCCGCACTCCCCCGGTGGTCGTCAATTGGTTTGAACTCCGCCTTGATCACCTGAGCCGCCTTGCGGATGCTGGGCTCTCCCCAGGGCTGGCCTACCAGGAAGGCCTCGGTCTGGTAGGCCCGCAACGGCGTTGCCGCCACCCCGCCCAAGCCGATGCGAAGCTGGGCAACCCGGCCTTCCTCGAGCCTGAGTGCAAAGGCTGCCGCCACGGTGGAGATGTCGTCCAGCGGGCGCTTGGCCACCTTGTAAAAACGGGCCTGGGGGGCCAGGGGCAGGGGGATTCGCACCCCCTTGATGAGCTCCCCAGGCTGTAAAACCGTCTGCCGGTATCCGGTGAAGAAGTGCTCGAGCTTCACCACCCGCTCGCCCAGCGCGCTCACCAGCACTACCTCGGCCCCCAGGGCCAGCAACACCGGCGGCGAATCGCCGATGGGCGAGGCCGTACCCAGGTTGCCCCCCAGCGTCGCACGGTTGCGGATCAGGCGCGAGGCAAACAGCGGGAACCACTCGGCCAGCAGGGGAACACGCCCCTCCAGCCAGCGCTCGGCCTCGGAAAGGGTTACGCCTGCTCCGATCTCGATGGCCTCCGACCCCCAGTGGAGGGTTTTGAGCTCGGGCACTGCGTTCAGGTCTAAGAGGGTTTCCGCACGGTAAAACCGTTGGTTGACCTCTACCCCAAGATCGGTGCCACCGGCCAGGAATCGGGCCTGGGGATAGGCTTCTAGCATCTGGAACAACTCACCCAGCGAGGTAGGGCGCAGGTAAGTGGCGCCGGCCTCGTAGCGAAAGCTTTTCAGCGGTGGGGCGGGGTCTGCCAGCCGCCGGGCCAAAGGGTCGTCCGGGGCGGGCCGGCCCAGCGATAGGGCGGCATCGCGGATGGGCCTGTAGCCGGTACAGCGGCAAAGGTTGCCCGAGAGGGCCTCGAGGTCAAAGGTTTCACGTCCTTTGCGGTAGTACTCTGCCGCCATGCTGATCACAAAACCCGGCGTACAGTAGCCACACTGCGAGCCCCCCTGAAGCATGGCCTCCTGCACAGGATGAAGCTTCTCTCCCTGTGCAAGCCCTTCCACCGTCCAAACCTCCTGGTCGGCCAGACCCATCAGCAGCAGCAAACAGCTATTGACCGCCTCGAGCCGCACCCCCGCTCCATCCGGGCGCGCCAACAGCACCGTGCAAGCCCCACACTCCCCCTCGGCGCAACCCTCCTTGCTGCCCAAGAGCCCCGCCTGGCGCAGCCATGCGAGCAAGGTGATATGGGGGTCTACTCCTGAAACCTGCACCATTTGCCCGTTTAATCGAAAGCTGATCTCACCCACTCAAGCCCTCCTGGACTTTGCTTACCTATGGTTGGTTATTGTATAACCAATGCCCGCAGCAAAAAGTAGGGCTTTGCGCTGCTTCTAGACCGACCGAAGGGAGACGCTTTCTTCGCCTACCGACAGGGAGGGGTGTGCTCCAGGGTTCCTAAAGACAGCTTCTGCCTGTCTGCTGTTGGAACGGTCTTTTTGAGGTATTGGTTTTCTACCTGGATGCGATAAAGAGGCCCAGACCCTCAACCTCAGTCGCTGAGCATCATCGGTTCTTCCTTACCGCTCCCCCTGCCCTCGGCCAGCGAGAGCTTGGCCAACGTCAGCGCCAGAACGTAGGTGCCCAGGGCAATGTCCTCGGGCGAGGCGTACTCGTCCGGGCGGTGGCTAACCCCTTCCCGGCAGGGGATGAACAGCATGGCAGTAGGTGCGATGCGGGCCATGAACAAAGAGTCGTGGTAGGCCCGGCTGACCATCAGCTTGAATTTGACGCCAGCGTCGCCACAGGCTTCTACCAGCGCTTTGAGTACCTCCGAGCCCGATTTGGCCGGAGGGTCTATATTGATGATGTCTACGCTGTATTTAATTTCGCGTCGGGTACAGACCTGTTCCACTCCCTGAATGATGTTGCGAATCACCTGGTCGCGGCGGGATTGCTCCACGTCGCGCACGTCTATCTCGAGCTTGACCCGGCTGGGTACGCTATTCACCGCGTTGGGGTAGACCTCGCAGAAGCCGGTGGTGGCCACGGTGTTGATGCTACCGCTGTTCTTGGCAAAGGCTTCCACCCCCAGGATAATCTCGGCGGCAGCGCAAAGGGCATCGTGCCGGTCCGGCATCAGCATGGCCCCGGCATGACCACCCACACCTTCCAGCCCTACCCGCAGCGAAGCGGGGGCCGCAATCGCCGTGACGATGCCCAAAGGTACGTGTTCTTGCTCGAGCACCGGTCCCTGCTCGATATGCAGCTCCACAAAGGCCGCGTAGTAGCCTTCGGGGAGTTGCACATCCTCCAGGCGGCCCATATAACCGGCCTCCCAGCGCACCTCCTCGAGGCTCTTCCCCTCCTGGTCTTTGAGCAGCCTCAACGATTCGGGGTTCAGGACGCCGGCCAGGGCCCGGCTTCCCAGGCAGCCAATCCCAAAGCGGGTGGGCTCTTCAGCTGTAAAAATGAGCAGCTCGATGGAGCGGTAGGGCTTAAAACCGCTGCGCTGGAGCGCCCGAATGGCCTCCAGACCGCCCAGCACCCCAACCGTACCGTCGTACATACCAGCATAGGGAATGGCGTCGAAATGCGAACCTGTGGCCACCGCAGGCAGCTCGGGCGCAGAGCCCTCCCAGCGGGCAAAGATGTTGCCGAGGCCATCCTCCCGCACGCGGAGGCCAGCTTCTTCACACAGGCCCTTGAGATAGGCCCTGGCCCCCAGGTCGGGCTTGGTAAAAAGAATACGGGTAATGGCTGGCTTAGGGGTATCGGAAAACCCCGCCAGCGTGTCCAGTTCGTGGATAATTCGATCTTTATCTACCAGTGGTCTTACAATCATGGGTTGCTCCAGAAAAAACGCCAAACACGACGATAGTTTATGCCGCACCCTACCCGCTTTGCAAAAGAGCCTCGGAGAAGGCGGTTTCCGAGCGCCAGAGCACCCGCCGTTTCAGGTCAAGAGCTCGAGCGAGTGCCGGTTCACGTCCTTATAGATGAGGTATTTGCTGGGGGTTTTGCCCAACGCGCCAAACCACTGTGGGCAGTAGGAGGCCATCCAGATGACATCTCCGGCCTGTACGGTGTACCAGTAGTCGGCCAGGCGGTAGACCCCGCCCCCTTGCAGAAATAGCAGGCCGTGCTCCATGACGTGTGTTTCTACCATGGGCAGGTGGGCCCCAGGGGCAAAGGTCATGGTGTTGACGGCCATATCGAAGGAGAAATGCTCCGGCAGGAGCAAGCGCACCTGGAGGTCTTCGTCGCCCATGAGCGGGCTGCTGGGAATGTCCGGCTCGTGCCCGAGTACCACCTGAGGCACGTCCACCCCGGCCAGGGCCTGGTAGGGTTTGTCGAAAACAACCATTCGAACATTGGACTCTGCTATAAAGCGGTGGGGGGTGTTGGCCGGCAAATATACGTAGTTATTGGCCCATAGCGTGTGCCTGGCACCCCCGACCTCGAGCGCCACCTCGCCCTCCAGCACATAAGCGAAGCGCTGGATGTCCAGCAGGCTCATCTCGCCGGTGCCGCCGGGTTGCATCTCCACGGTGTACATCTTGAAGCGCGCACCCAGTTCGGGCGCAATGTGCACAATGCAGGCGGTATTCACCCAGCCGGGCAGGGGAGCCCGGATGAAGGTGTCGGGGGTCAGGAGGGCATGGTCGGGGGCTACGCGGGTACGGGTAAATCCGGTCAGGCTCATAGTTTCCTCGTCTGTAAGCGCACTTCGCTTGGCTTCTTTATTCTACCCTCCACATACACCGGCTCCCCCCTGAGCCAGGTGCTCACCAGCACGCCCTGGAAGGTCTGGCCCAGGTAGGGGGATAGGGGATGCCGGTAGCGCAGGTTAGGGAGGGTCAGGGTGTGGCTTTGGGTCAGGTCAACCAGGGAAAAATCGGCTTCAAAGCCCTCGGCCAGCTTTCCCTTTTGGGATAGACCAAAGCGCAAGGCCGGGTTCTGGGCCAGCAGGGCGGCAATGCGCTCCAAAGCCAGCCCCCGCCGCTGCCATCCCTCGGTCAGCAGCACGCCGAGGGTGGACTGTACCCCTGCAATCCCGCCCCACAGCGCAAAGAAGTCGTTGCCGTGTTTGAGCTCGGGGGGGCTGGGCGAATGGTCGGAGCCGATGATGTCCACCGCCCCCTGCAGCACCAGGCTCCATAGACCGTTTTGTTCGGAGCGGGAGCGCAGCGGTGGCGCACACTTGCCAACGGCCCCCAGCCGCTCCAGGTCTTCTTCGGTAAAGGTGAGGTAGTGGGGGCAGGTCTCGAGGCTCACGTCTACCCCCCGTGATTTGGCCTCGGCGGCCAGCGCCACCCCGGCACCCGAGCCGATGTGTACGATGTGTAGCTTGCAGCCGGTTTCCTGGGCCAGCAGGAGGGCCCGCCCGATGGCCTCGAGCTCAGTAAAAACAGGACGCGAGGCCACATACTCGCGCCAGGAGCTGCCCTGGGCTCGCATCTTTTTTGCGAGGTGGGCGGTGAGGGCCTCCGACTCGGCGTGCACGGCCACCGGAAGCCCAAGCTGCGCCGCCAGCCGCATGCCTTCGTATAGTGTAGCGTCGTCGCAGGCGGGAAACTCGGGCAGGCCCGAGTTGCACATGAAGGCCTTGAAACCAATCACCCCCCGCTCGGCCAGCTCGGGCAGGTACTCCAGGTTCTTTGGGGTAAGGCCTGCCCAGAGGGCAAAGTCGGTGTAGGAGGAGGCCCGCATGGCCGCTAGTTTCTGGTCGAATGAGGGGGCGTCCAGGGTGCAGGGCAGTGAGTTGAGGGGCATGTCGAAAAACAGCGTGCCGCCCCCGGCCGCAAGGGCTGCGCTACCGGTTTCGATGCCCTCCCAGTGGGCTTGACCCGGCTCGTTGAAGTGCACATGCACATCCACCAGACCCGGAAACACATACAGGCCGGCAGCCGGTACCTCCTGCCGGGCCGGCTCAGCTATTTCCTGCCTTATCTGAACAATGTGTCCGTCCAGCACGCCCATATCGGCTTGCAGGAGGCCCTCTGGTGTGATCAGGTTTCCACCGCGCACAATCAGGTCGAGCATGGCTTCTCCGTTTGAGCATCGAGGGGTATTGGTTCTTGGGGCCAGGTGTTCGCTAGGGTTGATGCTGGGCACTGGCCAGCCGGTGCAAAAAATCCAACCCTGCCCTCAAGGCGGCTTCTACGTCCTGGGGCCAGACCGTTTCGTCCGGGTGGTGCGAAAGGCCCCCGGGGCTTCGCAGGAAAAGCATGGCGACAGGGCACAGCGAGGCCATAATCATGGCGTCATGGCCGGCCCCCGAGGCCATGCGCTGGACAGGATAACCCTGGGCTTCGACCGATAGGGCCAGTTGTTCGGTAAGGTCTGGGTGACAGGGCACTGCGGCTTGTTCGTACCGGGTCAGGTAGCCTAGCTCGAGGCCCCGGCGCTGAGCAACCTGCTGGGCCCGGGTAATCAGGTTGGCCACGGCCAGGCTGCGCACATCGTCGTCTGCATGGCGCACGTCCAGACTCATGCGCACCTCCCCTGGAATCACATTGGCCACCCCCGGCTGGGCCGTAATCATGCCGACCGTGGCCACTAGGCCCGCCTCCTCGCGGGCCTCACGCTCGACCAGCGTAATCCATTCGGCGGCCCCGACCAGGGCATCGCGGCGCAGGTGCATGGGCGAGGTGCCGGCATGTCCGGCTTTGCCGCGGAAGGCCACCTCGAGCCGGCTCTGCCCCACAATGGCCTCCACTATTCCCAGCGGATAGCCCAGAGCCTCCAGCACCGGCCCCTGCTCGATGTGAAACTCCAGATACCCCAACACCTGAGCCGGGTGGTAGGCTGCCTGGGGAATCTGGGCAGGCTCCAAGCCAAACGCCCGGATGACCTCTTCCAGCGAAAGCCCCTGGGCATCCTGAAGCTTCAGGACATCGGGCTCAAAGCGCCCGGCGACCGCCTTGCTGCCCAAAAAAGGCACCCCAAAGCGCACCCCTTCCTCCTCCGAAAAGGCAATCACCTCGAGGGCGAACGGCAGCCGCTCGCCCTCCAGCGCTTTTACCAGGGCCAGCGCCAGCGTCACCCCCAGAGCGCCGTCGTACAGGCCGGCATCGCGTACGGTGTCCACGTGTGAGCCCAATAAAAAGCGCGGGGCCTCGGGGGTTGCCCCGGGGTAGTGCCCAATCAGGTTGCCCACAGCGTCTACACGCACAGCCATGCCCAGCGCTTCCATCCAACCGGTCAGGGTTTCGTGTACAGCCCGCATGGGTGGCGACAAAAAGGTGCGGGTTAGCCGGGCCGGCTCTTCCGAAAAACGGCCAAGCTGCCGACAGCGTGCAATGGCCTCCTGCGCAAGTTGTTCGGGTATCATGGCTTCCAGATTCTATCCTTGGAGCTTTAACTCAACTTCCCCGGTAGGTGCTGTAACCATAGGGCGAGATGAGCAGGGGCACGTGGTAATGCCCCGTAGCTTCGGCAATGCCGAAGCGAATCGGTACCTTGTCCAGAAAGGGCGGGTCGGGCAGGGACAAGCCCTGGGCTTTGAAATAGGCGGCCACATAGAAAACCAGCTCGTAGATGCCGACCGGGATGGTCTCACCCGCAAGCAGCGGTGTGTCGGTGCGGCCATCGGCGTTGGTGCGGGTTGCGCTAACGAGGGTGCGTTCGCCCGCGGGGCCGATGCGGAAGAGCTCGAGGTCGAGCCCAGCCGCCGGACGCCCATGGGCGGTATCCAGAACATGCGTGGAAAGCCGAGCCATATGCTTATCCTACGGGCCCTTGGCTCCCTGGGCCACCCAGGCTCCCAGTTTGGCCCGTTGTTCGGTTGTCATAGATGGAACCCCTGGCACCAGCAAGGGCATGTACTGGGTGTCCACCGAGACCTGCTTGATTTTCTGCGCATACCCCACAATCCGCTCCGGCGTGTCCAGCATCACCCCTCCCGGTGCCGAAGCAAAGCCGGGCTGGGTGGGGCGGGCCGCGTGGCACATCTGGCAGTGGTTCTGGATAATGCTTTGCACCTCGGCAAAGGCCACCGGTGCGGTTTCCTGAAGCACAGTGCTTTTCTGCGGGGCGGTCAGGTAAAACGCACCCAGCAGCAAAGCCACCGCCAGTACCAGCAAATAGGGCATCGCCCCACCCTGCACCACAGTTTGGTGGTGTTCTTTTTCGGTCACGTTGATGAAGTGCCGTACTGCCACCCCCGCCACAAACAGCGCAATCAGAATGAGCCAGTGGGCCCCATGGTTGTAGGTCATGGGGAAGTGGTGGGCAATCATGGTAAAGAGCACCGGCAGGGTGAGGTAGTTGTTGTGGCGCGAGCGAAACTGCACCCAGGCCACAAACTGGGGGTCGAGGGCCTGGCCTTGTTGCGCCGCTCGCACCAGCTTCTTTTGCGAAGGGATGATCACAAAAAAGACGTTGGCCGCCATGATGGTGCCCAGCATGGCCCCAATGTGCATAAAGGTTCCGCGCCCGCTGAAAACCTGCCCCAGCAGATAAGCAGCCCCGGTCACCAGCACGCCTCCGACCAGTAAAAAAAGCGCCGGTCGGTACAGGAGCTGGGTGTTGGAAAGCCCGACATACACCAGCCAGGCCATTACCAGGCTTCCGACCGCTACTGCGATGGCGGCCCAGCCTGGCAGGGTACTGCCCGGGGGCAGCAAAATGGCCCTGGGGTCGGCATAGTAGACGATGATCAGGAGCAAGAACCCTGTAACCCAGGTCAGGTAGGCGTCCCATTTGAACCAGTGCAGGTAACGGGGTAGCTGGGCGGGGGCGGTTTTGTACTTTTCCAGGTAGTAAATACCCCCTCCGTGAATGGTCCATATGTTGCCGGACAGTTCGGTCCGCACCCCCTGGCGCTCGAGGGCGTTCTCCAAAAAGATGAAGTAAAAGCTGGCCCCGATCCAGGCGATGCCGTAAATGATGTGAAGCCAGCGCACCGCCAGGTTGAGCCATTCTCGCGCGTGGGCCTGCCAGCCATTGGCCAGGGTGAGGTAAAGGCCCAACGCCAACAGGGCCAGGATGGCCAGAATCCAGGGCCACTTGACCAGGCGCAGGCGGTCTTGATCGAGGATGTTCATAGCGAGAGTTTAGGCTTTGTCGAGCAGGTCGGCAAGGCGAAAGTAGGCGATTTTGTAGATCTCTTCCAGGGCGGTTTGAAACTCGAGCTCGGGATGGTTTTGTAGCCTCTGTTCCATGGCCCTGAGGACGTCTGCTTTGGTTTTGCCCCGTACCGCCAGGATGAAGGGAAAGCCGAACTGGGCGGTATAGGCCTGGTTTAGGGCCTGGATGTGCTGGAACTCCTCGGGCGAGAGGGCATCGAGACCGGCCCCTTTTTGCTCCGAGACCGAAGCCGGGGCCATGCGGGCGCGGCTGCCAAGGTCGGGGTGGGCCCGGATAAGGGCGAGCTGGGCCTCCTTGGGCGCTTCCTGCACACAGCGCACCATCGCGCGGTGTAGAGCCTTTAGGCTATCCCAGGGGCGGCTCTCCCAGGCCTGGAGCGCAATCCAGGGCGAGTGCTCGAACACCCACCCCACCGCCTCCACAAAGGCTTCTCGGGAAAGCTGGTTCATTTCAGCTAGGGTCATGGTACGTCTTTCGAGGGTCAAAGGTTTGGTGCGGTTCTCGCGCATACTCGGTTCAGCAAACCTGCTGCACCGGACACATTACGACTCGCCGTGTAAGACATGATGACGGGAAGCGCGATAGGGCCCGAGGCTCTTGGGCTATGGGCCAGCCATGATGCAAGCTTTCGGCCTTCAGCCTTAGGTGCATGGCTCCCATCACGCATGCTGGCTGCGGTAGGCCCAGCCCACCAGCCTGCGTTCCAGAAAAGCAAACACCCCGTAAAGGGCAATGCCCATCACGGCAATGACCAGCAACCCACCAAACACCAGCGGCACATTGAACTGCGAGCTGGCCGAGGTCATCATGTATCCGATGCCTTTTTGCGAGGCGGCAATCTCCGAGATGACTGCCCCCACAAAAGCCAGCGTGATGGCCACCTTGAGCGAGGCGAAAAAGTAGGGCAAGGAGAAGGGGATGGAGACCCGGGTGAAGGCCTCGAGGCGGCTCGAGCCCAGCACCCTGAGCACCTCCCTTAGCTCCGGCGGCACCGCCGCCAGGCCGGTAGCGACGTTTACCACGATGGGGAAAAACGAGATCAGGAAAGCCGTCAGGATGGCCGGCACCGTCCCGATGCCAAACCACAACACCAGCACCGGTACCAAAGCGGCCTTGGGCACGCTGTTAAAACCCACCAGGATGGGGTACAGCGCCAGGTTCAAGGGCCTGGAGGTGCCCACCGCTGCACCCAGGAGCACCCCTGCCACCACTGCAATTCCGAAGCCAGCCAGGGTTGTCCAGAGGGTCTGCCAGGCGTGTCCCATCACCACCCCCCAGACCGGCTGGAGCGACTGGATGGCCTGCGATGGGGCCGGTAGCACAAAAGGCGGAATTTTGAAGAGCCACACTGCCAGCTCCCACAGCACAAAAAGCCCCACAACGGCCCCTACTGCTATCAAGGTATCTTTAGTTTTGCTCAAGCGCACCTCCCTCAGGCTCCCACACCCTTCAGACCGCTAATCTGGGTGCGCATCCCGCCTATCTGCTCGCGCAGCTCCTTGACGATGTGGGCGAAGGCGTCTTCGTAGGTAAGCTCGAGCCCCCGCGGACGGGGAAACTCAATCCGGCGGCTGTAGGCAATGCGGCCCGGTCGGGTGCTCATGGTGTAGATGGTATCGGACAGGTAGACCGCCTCACGCAGGTCGTGGGTTACTAGAATCACGGTAGGCTTGCGGCTCATGTAAAGCACTTGCATGGCCTGCCAGAGTTCCTCGCGGGTAAAGGCATCCAGCGCCGAAAAGGGCTCGTCGAGCATCAGGATTTCGGGCTGGTGGATCAGGGCCCGGCACAGGCTGGCCCTCTGCTGCATGCCACCGGACAGCTCCCATACGTGCGCATCCTCGAAGCCCGCGAGCCCCACCGAGGCCATCAACTCGCGGGCGGCTTCGATGTAGGGCCTGGGGTTCTGGCGGTAGCGTTGCTTGTGCTGGGGGGAGACCTCGAGGGGCAGCAAAATATTTTGCAATATGGTGCGCCAGGGCATCAGGGTAGGGTTCTGGAAGGCCATTCCGATGCCGGAAATGGGCCCCTTCACCACCCGGCCATGTACCGTGGCGGCGCCGTTGCTGGGGGGCCGAAGCCCCGAAATTACCCTCAAGAGCGTAGACTTCCCACAGCCCGAAGGCCCCACCAGGGCCACAAACTCGCCCTGGGCAATGGAAAGGTTGACCCCCTCCACCGCCAGGTAGCCGTTATCGTAGCGCAGACTGACGTTACTGAGCTCAATAAAAGACATGGTTTTTCCTTGGGCTAAAGTTTAGCCCGGTTGGCCTCGGCGGTCAAAATTCCCTTAGCGGGCCGGGCCGGTCACCCTTCGATCGGCGATGGGCGGTAGGAAGCGGTCGCTCCAAACCTGTTCGACCTTGAGCGTGGTTGGCAGCTCGAAGGCTTTGGCCACCGCCTGAATGTTGCGCTCCACTCGCTCGCGGCGCACCGAGCCCAGCCCAAAGGCCCGGCTGTCCGGGGTGAGGACGTGGGAGTTGAGGGCCAAAAGCAGCCGTTCGCGCTCGAGGGCCTCGTTAATAAGCCCATCGCGCCGCTTGACCGCTGCGATACCCTCGCTGGGGTTGGCGATGACATCTTTGAAGCCCTTGACCAGGGCTCGGAGAAAAGCCGCAACCGCCTGAGGGTTGGCCTGGGCAAACTCGCGCCGCACCACCACCGCGTTGCCGTAGAGGTTTTGCGTGTAGTCGCCATACTTGAAGATGACCATGTCCTCAGGCTTAACCCCCACGTTCCGCAGATTCAGGAAGGAGGTGAAGTAAAACCCGGTAATGCCGTCGGCCTGGCCGCGGGCCAGGGTGGGCTCGCGTAGCGGCACGTCCACATTAATGAAGCTGACCCGGGCCGGGTCTATGCCCACCGCCTCGGCAAATACCGGAAAGAGCCTTCGGCCCGCATCGCCCGCGGGGGCGGCCAGGGTTTTGCCTACCAGGTCTGAGGGTCGGGCGATACCCTTGCTTTTGAGAGAAAACACCGCGGCAGGGGTGGTGTTGTAGACCATGAAGACCGCCAGGAGCTGGTTGTTGGGGTTGCGGGTGTTGAATTCGATGAGGGAGTTGAAGTCGGCAAAGCCCATGTCGTAGTTGTTGGCGGCTATCTTGCTGATGGCGTCGGATGAGCCAAAACCCCGGTCAATGCTCACATTCAGGCCCTCGGCGGTGTAGTAGCCCTTATCCTGGGCCAGCAAGAAGGGTGCGGTAGGGCCCTGAAAGGCAAAGTCGAGGGTGAAGCGCACGTTGGTGCGGGGCTGGGCCAGGCCCAGGCCGGTCAGGAGCAAAAGGACAAAAAGCAGACCTCGAGTCCACATAGCAAACCTCCCTGGTGTTGGTTACACCTGGGCAGAGTATATGAGTGGGCCTTAGCGGGTGTCAACGGCAACTCGTGAAGTTATCGGATAGTTTTCACATCTGGAGCGGCGACGAGTCAAAAAAGGTGCAAAGTGTCAGCAAAATCAGGTGCGTTTGGCGCATTTTGTGATTACATTTTGCAAATACGAGTAGTTCAGAGCTCCCGCATCGCCTGCTCTACGACCGCCAGGGTGCGCTCGAGGTCGGCTTGGCTGTGGGCCGCCGAGAAAAACGCAGCCTCGAACTGACTGGGCGGCCAGTAAACACCCCGTTCCAAAAGGCCATGGAAGAAAACCTTGAAGCGTTTGGTATCGGAGGCTACGGCCTCGGCGTAGGTTTGCACCGGCCCTTCGTGGAAGAAGACAGTGATCATGGAACCCACCCGGTTGATGGCTACCGGCACCCCGGCTTCAGCGAAAAGGGCCTGCAAGCCTTGCTCCAGAGCCGCTCCGTAGGCCTCGAGCTGGGCATAAGGCGGGTTTTGGAAGAGGGTTTTCAGGGTGGCCAGCCCCGCCGCCATGGCCAGCGGATTCCCGCTCAGGGTGCCGGCCTGGTAGACCGGGCCCAAGGGCGCTATTTGCTGCATAACCTCGGCCCGGCCCCCGTAGGCCCCCACCGGCAAGCCCCCACCGATAATCTTGCCCCAGCAGATGAGGTCGGGCTGCAAGCCCAGAAGCTCCACCGCGCCCCCCCTGGCCAGGCGGAAGCCAGTCATCACCTCGTCGGCAATAAGCAAGGCCCCATACTGCCGGGTGAGGCGGTGCAGGGCTTCCAGAAAGGCCCGGGTGGGCACCAGAACCCCCGCGTTGCCCACAACGGGTTCGAAAATAACCGCGGCGATTTGTTCGCCGTACCGCTGAAACAGGCTTTCTAAGCCCTCGGGGTCGTTGTAGTCGGCCACCAGGGTGAGTTCGGCAAAAGCCTGGGGTACCCCGGCGCTCGAGGGGGCGCTCCTGGCGGTGCCCCCAGCGCCGGTGAGCAGCCCCGAGCCGGCCTGCACCAGCAGGCTATCGGCGTGGCCGTGGTAGTTGCCGCGAAACTTCACAATCAGGTCGCGCCCGGTGTAGCCGCGGGCCAGCCGCAAGGCGCTCATGGTGGCCTCGGTGCCGCTGCTGACAAAGCGCACCAGGTCGGCCATGGGATAGGCCTCGCGCACCTGCTCGGCCAGCCGCACCTCGCGTTCGGTGGGGGCCCCGTAGCTGAGCCCCTCCAGGAGGGCCTGCTCTATGGCCGCGACCACCGCAGGGTGGCTGTGCCCCAGGATCATGGGCCCCCAGGAGCCCAGGTAGTCGAGGAGCTGGTTGCCGTCGGCGTCCCAGAGGTAGGCCCCCTGGGCCCGCGCGATAAAGCGGGGGGTTCCACCCACTGCTTTGAAGGCCCGCACGGGAGAGTTTACCCCGCCGGGAATCACTTGCTGGGCCTGGCTGAAAAGTTCCTCTGAGCGCCGGGTCGAAAGACTCATGCCCAGAACTTAGCACCCCCGGGCCCGATGGGCAATCCTTCCCCCGGGTTGTAGTGGTGGCGCGCTGAGGGGCTTCGTGGGGTGCCCTGGCTGCGGGTTTTCAGCAGTGGCATGTGTCCCCGGATTTCCGGCGTGATTCCCTTCCAAAAGCGATTAAAACCAACGGGTGACAATTTTGTGACACTTTTCTAAGGGATTTGCTACTGATAATCAGTCTCGTATGCAGCGGCTTGCCCTAATAGGGGTCTCCCAGCGACGGGGGGGCGTCGAGGCGCTGACCCAGTGGAGCCACTGGTGGCAGAGCCAGGCTCCGGGCGTCTTTGAACTGGCCGAGGAGTGGGTGCTTGTGCTCACCTGCAACCGCTGCGAGGCGGTGCTGGCGCTAAAGGAGGGGGTGAGCCTCGAGTTCGCGCGGCAGGCCCTGATACCACCGGAGCTTCCGCGGGGCTACGCCTACCTGGGGGAGGCGGCCCTGGAACACCTGGCCCGGGTAGCTGCCTCGCTCGACTCGGTAAATCCGGGCGAAGACCAGATCATGCGACAGGTACGGCAGGCCTTTGAAACTGCCCAGCAAGCTGGTACGGTGGGCCCGCTAACCCGCTTTGCTTTTCAGAGCGCGCTCAAAATTGCCAAGCGGGTACGGCGCGAGGTCGCCCTGGCCCCGGCCCAGACCTCGCTGTTTAGCCTGGCCCGGCCCGCCCTGGAAGCCCTTCTGCCCCGTCCGGCTAAAGTAGCGGTGGTGGGCACCGGCGAGATGGGCAGCCTGGCAGCCCGCAGCCTGGCCAGCCTGCCGGGCATTGAGCTCTGGCTGGTTAATCGAACCCCCGAAAAGGCCCGCCTGCTGGCCGAGGCGCTGGGCGCTCGGTTCATGTCGTTGCAAGACTTTCAGGCGCACCCCCCCCTCCTGGATGCCCTGGTGGCGGCTACGCCGGTGGCGGGGCTTTTGGATGCCGGTTTTTTTCAGGGGCAGCCCAGGCTCAAGGCCGCGGTGGACCTCGGTATGCCCCGAAACATCGTCCCGGAGGCTGCCAGAGGTGTGGTGCTCTTTGACCTGAACCTTTTAGAACGGCTGGGTGAGGAGCGTCGCACCCGCCTGCGGGCCGACCTGGCCCGGGCCGAGATGATTGTGGCCGAGGAGCTGGAGCAAGCAGTGGCGGACTGGCTCGAGCGTGCCATAGCCCCCGCCATTACCCAGATGCGCGAGGCCTACCGCCGTACCCTTGCCGAGTGGGTGGGAGCACAGGTAGCGCCCGAACTCATCGAGCAGTTGGCCCACCGCTTCGCACATTTCCCAGTCAAGGGTCTGCGCGGGCTGGCCCGCAGGCACGGCCCTGAGGCGGCGGAGCATTTTTTGCAGGAGGCGGGCCTTTTGGAGGTGGGGCGTGGTTAGCGTGCGCATTGCCACCCGGGGCAGCCGCCTGGCTTTATGGCAGGCGGGTTGGGTGAAGGCGCAGCTCGAGCGCCAGGGCGCCCGGGTGGAACTGGTGGTGGTGGAAACCCAGGGCGACCGCGTGGGTCTGCCTTTTGCCCAGATGCAAGGGCAAGGTTTCTTCACCAAAGCAATACAGGATGCGGTTTTGCGCGGCGAGGCCGATCTGGCGGTGCACTCCTACAAAGACCTGCCGAGCGCCCGTCCGGAAGGGCTGGAAGTGGCCGCCATACCCCCGCGCGAAGATCCCCTCGAGGTCCTGCTCGTCCGCCCGGAAGCCCTGGATGAGCAAGCCGATAAGCTTCCCCTCCGCGCAGGGGCTCTGGTAGGTACCAGCGCCGTGCGCCGCCAGGCGCAGATTCAGGGGCTAAGGCCCGACCTGAGCATCCGGGAGTTGCGCGGCAATGTGCCGACCCGGGTCGAGAAGCTAAAGCGAGGCGAGTATGACGCCATCCTGTTGGCCCACGCTGGTCTCAAGCGGCTGGGCCTGGATCTGAGCGGACTGTACGCAAAGGTACTGCCGCCCACCCTGGTGGTGCCGGCCCCGGCCCAGGGGGCCCTGGCCCTGGAGTGCCGCTCGGACGACCTTCACCTCAAAGCCCTGCTGCAATCCCTGGACGACCCCCAGGCCCGCCGCACGGTGTCGGCCGAGCGAGGGCTCATGCAAAAGCTGGCCGGCGGCTGTCAGCTGGCCCTGGGGGCCTGGGCCCAGGAAACCCAGGGGGGTTTGGCGCTTACCGCCTGGTATGGGGGACAGCTTTACCGGGCCCTCTCCACCACGCCCGAGGCGGTAGCGGAAATCGTTTTTCGGCAAATTCGCACAGAGAACCCGGAGGTAGTATGCGAATCGCCCTGACCCAGTCCGAAGGCCGCTTGGCGGGCCTGCAAGAACGCCTGGAGGCGATGGGCCTCGAGGTGCTGCGAATACCTCTGGTACAGACCCAAACCCTGCAGGCCTCGCTGTCGCCCCTTAACGAGTGCCGCTGGTGGCTTTTTACCAGTGTGGCGGCGGTGCAGGCGGTGCTTGCGCTGGGGGGAAGCCTGAAGGGCCGCTCGTTGGGGGCGGTGGGTGAGGCCACCCGGCAGGCCCTGGGAGACGCTGGAGGCAGGGTCGAGTTGGTCGCGCCTGAAGAAACTGCCGAAAGCCTGGCCGAAGCCTTTTTGGCCCTGAAGCCTTTTGGTTTTGTGGGTCTGCCTCAGGGCAACCGGGCCAGGCCGGTGCTGGCCCGCCGTCTGCGCGATGCCGGGTATGAGGTGCGCAGCGTGGTGGTTTACCAGACCCAAACCCGGCCCTGGCCCGCCGGTCTTGCGGCCCCCGACCTGGTACTCCTGACCAGCCCGTCGGGGGTCGAGGCTTTGCCCGAGGAGGTGGGCCTCAAAGCCCATCTGCTGGCCCTGGGCCCGACCACGGCTGCAGCCCTGAGCGAGCGGGGCTTTGCCTGCACAAGCGTGTCCAGGCCCAACGTGGAGGCTATTTTGCAAACCATCGAGCATATTCGAGGTGAAACATGCCCAAGCTGAAAAACCCTGAATCCTTGGCCCTCGAGGCCCCCCTGGAGCTTGCCCTGCGCCCCCGACGGCTGCGCTCCGGCGCGGCGCTGCGCGAAAGTGTGGCCGAGACCTACCTGCGTCCCGACCACTTCATTGCTCCGTTTTTTCTGATGGCAGGGCAGGGTCAAGAACCCATTGCCGCCCTGCCGGGGGTACAGCGCTACGGCCTGGAGGCGTTTTTGCGCGCAGCCGAAGGCACCCTGAAGCTCGGGGTGCGCTCCTTGCTTTTGTTTGGTGTCCTCCCAGAAGAAGCCAAAGACCCCCTGGGCCGAAGCAGCGCCGACCCCCTGGGCCCGGTGCCCCGGGCCATCCGGGAAGTCCGCCGGGCCTTTGGCAACGAGGTGGTGATTTATACCGACGTCTGCCTGTGCGCCCATACTTCCCACGGCCACTGTGGACTGCTCAAGGAAACCCCCAGAGGCCTCATGATCGACAACGACCGCTCGCTGCCCCAGCTAGCGGCCATGGCCCTTACCCACGCCGAAGCAGGAGCCGATTTTGTGGCCCCCTCCGACATGATGGATGGGCGGGTGGGTTATCTGCGCCGCGCCCTCGACCAGGCCGGTTTTACCGAGGTGGGCATCCTTTCCTACGCTGTCAAGTATGCCAGCGCCTTTTATGGTCCGTTCCGCGAAGCGGCCAAGAGTGCGCCCAGCTTTGGCGACCGGGCCAGTTATCAGATGGATCCCCGCAATGCCCGCGAGGCCCTGCGGGAAGCCGCCCTCGATGAGGCCGAAGGGGCCGATATGCTCATGGTGAAACCTGCTCTGGCCTATCTGGACATCCTGGCCCGCCTGCGGCCTCAAACCCGGTTGCCGCTGGTGGCCTACAACGTGAGCGGCGAGTATGCCATGCTCAAAGCGGCGGCCCGAGCAGGTGCGCTGGACGAGGCCCGGGCGGTGCGCGAGACCCTTCTGGCCATCAGGCGGGCTGGAGCCGACCTGATCATCAGCTACCATGCCCAGGAAGCCCTGGCCCAGGGCTGGATCTAAAGGAGGAGGGTTTGGCACAACGGTTGAACAAAAGGCGTTGGCCCGGCGGCTGGGTCTGGCTGGCCTTTGGGCTGGTGGTGGGCTTTTTGCTGGCCCAGGTGGCCTGGTGGCTTATCTTTCAGCGCAACTACATCCAGCAAAACATCGAATATGCCGAAACCGCCTGGCTCCAGGAAGCAGCCCTGGTGCAGCAGCTTTGGGCCGCCACCGCTCCCGAAAAGCGCGAAGCCCTCAAGCAGGAGCTCAGGCAGGTATTTCCCCACCTCGAGGTCGAGGAGGAGCGGGTTTATGTAAACCCTGAGCGGCTTCAGGCTTACCGCAGCGAGCAGATGCGCTACTTGCGCATGTTCTCCTACGAGGGGCCGTTTTTCTTGGCCGTCATGCTCCTGGGGCTCTACATCATTGGGCGCAGCCTGCGCAGGGAGCAAGAGTTTAAACGCCGCCAGCAAAACTTCCTGATGGCCGCCTCGCACGAGTTCCGCACCCCCATCAGCACCCTTCGCCTGCTGGCCCAGACCCTGCAAATGCGTGAGCTCTCGCGCGAAAAACAGCTCAGCTATCTGACCCACATGACCCACGAGATTGACCGCCTCGAAGACCTCTCGGAGCGCCTATTGGCGACCTCGAGGCTGGTACAAGGTTTGGGCCAGATAAAGCCCGAACGGCACGACCTGAACCAGGTTGCAGGCCGATGCCTGGCCCGTCAGCAAAGTACCCTGATGGCCCGAGGTGCCACCCTGCACCTGGAGCCCGCTCCGGTTCCCCTTCCGGTAGACCTCGACCCCGAGGCCTTTAGTCTGGTGCTATCCAACCTGCTGGACAACGCCGTGAAGTACAGCCCACAGCCACAAAAGCCGGTCTGGGTGCGCCTGCGCCGCGAGGGCGAGCAGGCCGTGCTCGAGGTCGAAGACCGCGGGGTGGGGCTTTCAAAGGGCGATCTGCAGCAAATTTTCGAGCCTTTTTTTCGCGTGGGCGACGAGCAGACCCGGCGCACCCGTGGTCTGGGTTTAGGGCTTTACCTGGTCAAAAACATCACCGAGCTGATGGGCGGACGGGTCTGGGCCGAGGCCTTGCCCCAGGGCAGCCGCTTTGGGCTTAGCTTTCCCCTGGCCGAAGCCCACAGCCCCGTCCCCGAGAGGAGGCCCGCATGAAGCCCAGGGTGCTACTAGTCGAGGATGAACCCGCGCTGGCCGCCGCCCTGGCCGACAACCTCGAGGGGGAGGGTTATGCCGTGGAAATTGCCCCCGATGGCCACACGGCCCTCCGGCGCTGGCCGGACTGGAACCCCGATCTGGTGGTGCTCGACGTGATGCTGCCGGGCCTCGACGGCCTTCAGATCTGCCGGCAAATGCGGGCCCTCGGCCACACCACCCCGGTGCTCTTCCTCTCGGCCAAAGGGGCCCCCGAAGAGCGGGTGGAGGGTCTCCAGGTGGGGGGCGACGACTACCTGGCCAAGCCTTTCCACCTTCCCGAGTTTCTTTTGCGGGTCAAAAACCTGCTGCGCCGCCGGGCCGAAGCCCCCGTTGCAGAGTATGCCTTTGCCGGGCACCGGGTGGATTTTCGGGGCTGGACGGCTTACCTGAGGGATGGCCGCAAGGAAGCCCTGGGCGAACGCGAGATGGCCATTCTGCGCCTGCTGATTGAGCGGGCTGGCCAGGTGGTGAGCCGCGATGAGATTCTTGACCGGGTTTGGGGCCAGGAAGTCTTCCCCAGCAGCCGCACCATTGACAACTTTGTGGTGCGCCTGCGCCGTTTGTTCGAGCCCGACCCGGCCCATCCGATGCACTTTCATACCGTCTGGGGCGTGGGCTACCGCTTCACCCCCACCCCCGAACCCAGGGCCGAGGCCAACCCCACCAAGGAGCAAGCATGAACACCCTGAATCAAACTTCGTTGTTCCTGCGGGCGGCCTGGGGTGAGGATACCCCCCAGGCCCCCATCTGGCTGATGCGCCAGGCCGGGCGCTACCTGCCCGAGTATCGCGCCATTAAAGCCCGGGCTAGCTTTTGGGAGATGGTGCGCACACCTGAACTGGCCGCCGAGGTCACCCTGCAACCCCTACGCCGCTTCCCGTTGGACGCGGCCATCCTCTTCAGCGACATCATGACCCCGCTACCGGCCATGGGGGTACACATTGACTTTAGCCCCGGGCCGGTGGTAGCCGAGCCCCTCCGCACCCAAGCCCAGATAGATGCCCTCCGGCTCCCAGAAGCCCAGGAGATTGCCCCCTATGTGGCCCAGGCTATCCGCCTGGTGCGGCGCGAACTGACCGGTAAGCCGGCGGCCCTCATCGGCTTTGGCGGGGCCCCCTTAACCCTGGCAACCTACCTGGTGCAGGGCAGCGGCTCCAAGGACTACGAGGACTTCAGGGCCTTTCTACGCCAGGAACCCACCCTGGCCCACCGTTTGCTCGAGCGCCTGACCGAGCTTTCCATCCGCTATCTGCGCATGCAAGTGGAAGCGGGTGCCCAGGCCATCCAGCTTTTCGACTCCTGGGCGGGCCTGCACGACCTCGAGGCCTACCGCACCTTTGGTCTGCCCTATAACCAGGCTGTTCTATCTGCGCTGACAGACTTAAACGTGCCGCGCATCTACCTGGCCGTTGGGGCGGCTCACCTCTACCCTGCACTGGCCCAGCTATCCTGCGAAGCCGTCAGCGTGGATTGGCGCA
The DNA here is from genome assembly GCF_003574035.1 of Meiothermus hypogaeus. Lineage (GTDB taxonomy): Bacteria > Deinococcota > Deinococci > Deinococcales > Thermaceae > Meiothermus > Meiothermus hypogaeus. The sequence goes on from NZ_QWKY01000040.1 coordinate 27,318, forward strand.
TGAGCTTAGCCCAGGTGCGTCCTTTTTTTCCAGCCCACACCCTGCAAGGTAACCTCGACCCCGCTATTTTGCTGGCCCCACCAGCGATCATTACCCAGGAAGCCCATAAGGTGCTGCTGGCCGGGCGGGGGGGGCCCCACATCTTCAACCTGGGCCATGGGGTTATCCGAACCACGCCCCCGGAACACGTAGCCCATCTGGTGGAGGTGGTTCAACAGTTCAACCGACACACCGAGGAGCCTGCATGAACGAGAAAGAATCCCGTGAGTACAAGGAAAAAGAAACCCGGCGCATGGTAGACCTGGATCCGGCGGGGCTCATCAGCCGCAAGGCCCCCGACCAGGCCAAGCGGCAGTTCATGAACTACGCCTTTTACAAGCTGGATCCCGCCTTCCGTCGCCAGAGCCCCGAGTTCGTGGAAGCCGCCAAAGCCGAGTTTGCCGAAGTTTGCGAGCGCTGGGCCAATCGGGGTGAGGGTTTTATCCTGCGCACCTATAGCCTGGTGGGTACTCGAGCCGATGTGGACTTCATGCTCTGGCGCATCAGCTTCCAGGTGCCCGATTTCCAGGCTATGCAGCGCGATCTCAACCGCACCGCCCTGGCCGGCTACCTGAGCCAGCCCTACTCCTTTCTCTCCATGCAAAAGCGTTCCATCTACGTGGACCGCTTCAACCCGGAGGGCGAAGGCGTACACCTTTTGCCCGGGCAGGGGCAGTACCTGTTTGTGTACCCTTTTGTCAAAACCAGAGCCTGGTATGACCTATCGCCCCAGGCCCGCCAGGGCATGATGGACGAGCACATTTTCGTCTCAGCTCCCTTTACCGGGGTAACCCTCAACACCTCGTACTCTTACGGTATCGACGACCAGGAGTTTGTGGTGGCCTTCGACTCCAACTATCCCCAGGAGTTTGTAGATCTGGTGCAGCGCCTGCGCTTCACCGAGGCCAGCCTCTACACCCTGCGCGACACCCCCATGTTTACCTGCATCAAGAAAGGCATCCGCGAGGTGCTGGAAGACCTGGCCTGAAAAGGCTATGGCTATTTCTTTGATCCACCAGAGGTTTCAGCATGAACGTACTCCTGATGGCCTACGGCACCCCTTACCGACCGGAAGAAATCGAACCTTACTACACAGACATAAGGCGCGGGCGCCCACCCAGCCCAGAGCTACTGGACGAATTGGCCGAGCGCTACAACCTGATTGGGCGTAGCCCCCTCAGCGAGATTACCTATGCCCAGGCGGTGCGCCTCGAGGCCGCGCTGAATGCTACCCTTCCTTTGTATTCAAAGCCCTTTCAAAGCTCCCCTGGGCCCCGGGTCCAGGGCCCCGCACGGGTTTACCTGGGTACCAAGCACTGGCACCCGTTCATCGCCGAAGCCGTGCAGGCCATGGCCCAGGATGGGGTTCGGCAGGCCGTGGGCATTGTGGCCGCGCCGCACTTTTCTTCGCGTAGCATCGCTGAGTACCGCGAGAAGGTCGAGCACGCCCTGGCCGAGCTGGGGCATCCCTTTACCTTTAGCCTGGTCGAAGCCTACCCCGACCATCCGGGCTATATTCAGGCCGTATCAGGGCGGGTCGGCGAGCAGATCTGGCGTTTGCGCGAGCCGGGGCGGGCGCTTTTCCTCTTCACCGCCCACTCGATTCCGGAAAAATCGGCCCAGGATGGCATCTATCAAGCCCAGGTGCGCACCACCGCCGAACGGGTGGCCGAGTCGCTGGGTCTGGCCCACTGGGACGTCGCCTGGCAGTCGGCGGGTCGTACCCCCGAGCCCTGGATTGGCCCCGACATCAACGAGCGCCTCGAGGCCGCCGCAGCCCAGGGCTATGGCGAGGTGGTGGTAACGGCCGTGGGCTTTCCTTCAGATCACCTCGAGGTCTTCTACGACCTCGACTACGAAGCCCAAAACACCGCAACCCGCCTGGGCTTGCGTCTCTTGCGTACCAGAAGCCTCAACGCCGACCCCGACTACATCGAGGTGCTGCGGGATCTGGTGCTTTCTGCCTGGGCCCGGCTTCCCCAGGCGCAGGTGGTTTGATGCGACTGGCGATTGTAGGGGGTGGGGCTGCGGGCCTGTCGGCGGCCTATTATGCGCGGCAGGCGGCCCCCGACCTCGAGATTACCCTGCTCGAGGCCGATACCCGCCTGGGCGGCAAGATTACTACCGTGCGAGAAGGCGGCTTTGTGCTGGAGGGAGGCCCCGATGCGGTGGTGCGCTACAAGCCCTGGGCCCTAGCGCTGATGCAAGACCTGGGCCTGGAAGCCGACCTGGTCAGCACCCTTCCAGCCCGCCCTTCGGCCCTGATCCACAACGGGCGCGAGGCCCTACCGATTCCCCCTGGATTGCAGATGGTGGTACCGGGCGACCTAGGCGCCTTGGCCCGAAGCCCCCTCCTGAGTCCCTTCGGCAAGGCACGAGCAACTTTGGACTTGCTCATACCTAAAGGCCCCTCGCACGACGAAGCATTTGGCCGCTTCATCAAACGCAGGCTGGGCCGGCAGGTTTGGGAACGCCTGGTGGCCCCTTTGTCGGGGGGCATCTACGGCGGCGATCCGGCCGAGCTTTCTACCCTGGCCGCTTTCCCGCAGCTCAAGGCGCTAGAGCAAGAGCATGGCAGCCTCATCCGAGGCGCCATGGCCCAGCGCAAAAAGCGTGGTACCCGCGAAGCCGGACAACTCTTTGCCTCGCTCAAAAGCGGTCTGGGCGGCCTGGTCGAGGCCCTGCAGGCCCGCCTGGAGGGGGTGCACATTCGCCTGGGGGCCAGCGTAACCGGCCTCGAGCGCACGCACATCTGGCGCCTGCATACGCCCGCAGGTGCGCTTGAAGCCGAGGCCATAGTGCTGGCAACCCCGGCCGCGGTGACGGGAAGCCTGCTCGAGGCCCTGCACCCCGAAGCAGCCGCCGCACTGCGGCAAATCCCTTACGGCGAATCGGCGACCGTTAGTCTGGCTTTTGATAAAAAGCAAATTCCCCCCAGGGTCGGCCACGGGCTCCTGATGGCTGCGAATCAGGGCTTTGCGGCCCGCGGGTTTACCTGGACCGACCAAAAGTGGTCGGGCCGCGCCCCTGAAGGGCTGGCTCTGGTACGGGCCTACTTTTCTGGCATCAGCGCCCCGGAACCCGAGCTCATCCGGCTGGCCCTGCAAGACCTGCACAGGCTATGGGGAAAAGCACCCCATCCGCTGCACACCTGGGTTTTTCGTTGGCCAGAGGGCCTGCCGCGCTATACGCTGGGACATCAAACCCGGGTCGAGAGGGCCCTGCGAGCCGAAGAACTGCCTGGCCTCTTCCTGGCGGGTGCAGCCTACTACGGGGTGGGATTGCCGGAGGTGATCCGCATGGGCCAGTCTGCCGCACATAAAGCCGTTGGTTTTTTGCAAGGAATTAGCCAGGAGCAGGTGCCCATCTAGCCGCCCAATCGTGGTTCTGTCGGCCCCGAGTGCACAAGAAGGCGTAATCCCGCGTAAGGCCAGTACAGGGTTGGTCTTGCCTTGCCTGCGGCACATTTTGTAGGTGCTTGTTCGCAGTGGCTGGAGCTAATTCTGCCCGTATCTCGCTGGGCTTTGGCTGGGTTATACCGGATTCAAAAAGACAGTTTACAAAACCAAAAACACTAGAGGCTGTCTTTTTGAATCCTAAGTACACTCACGATAGACTTTTACTATGGGAAACTTTCGGTACATTGAGTTGAGCAGCGAAGAGGATGAGCGGCTGAGGGCCATCGAGCAGAGCCCGCACATGAACAAGAAGGTCAGGCTGCGCA
>NZ_QWKY01000041.1 GCF_003574035.1 Meiothermus hypogaeus
GAGGAGGGGAGGGGAGGGGTTCGGCAGGGAGAGCTGGAAGCGCAGGGCTCAGGTCGGGGCGACTCGAACCCCTGGGGGTCGGGGCAACCTGGGGGCGTAGCTTCCCGACCAGGGGCCGCCCGCTTTCCTCGGTGGCCTCGAGGTCGGCTTCCTGGTAGCCAAAAGGCTCGAGGACTTCTAAAAGGGGCTTGAGCCGCCGGGCCTTGGGGGTTGCGCGGGGCTGCTCGGGCCAGAACACATAGTAGCGCCCCGGATTGGCCGAAACCAGCACCCCTTTAGGCAAATAGCCCTGGGCCTCGAGCCTCCGAATGGCGTTCTTGTAGCGGTGGAAGGCCGTGCGGGCCTCGGGGGTATGCACTTCAAACCAATACAACTGCCCCCTGAGCCCCTCCGGGGTCTGCACCTGATAGGGGCGCAAAAAGCCCTGCGGGGGCTCTTCGCTTAGAATGGTGAACTTATCGTCCAGTAGCGACACCACAAGCGATTATACAGATCGCAGAAAGGGCTTTGTGAATGGAGGAAGTAGAGAACTTTCGAAGGCTTGCTTTGTACCTTTTTTTCTTCAGGCACTTTGGTTTTTGGTTTCGATACCCAATCCAGCGCGTTACGGCTTTGCCTGCAGCAATCTCCAAAGCCAACTTTTGCTGTGCTGTACATTAATAAAGTATTTTGGGTTGCGATAAAGCTCTCCTGGAAAGGCTAAGCCCCGACTTCACACTTTGGCCGACAACTTCGCGGTATTATTTGCAATTTGACCTGCCGTTGCTATCATAAAACCGAGCATGACTTCTCATTTTAGTCGGGTGGCCTTTACCTACGACCGGACGCGGTATCATCCGCCCGAGGTCTCCGGGCGCATCGCTACGGCGCTTACGGCTCCCGTAGAGAAGTTATTCCGCGATCCCTTGTTTTTGGAAATTGGGGCCGGTACAGGCCGTATTGCAGTGCCCATCATTGCCCGGGGGTATCGCTACATCGCCCTGGACGACAACCCAGCCATGCTCGAGGTCCTGCGGCAAAAAGTGGCCGGCGTGGCCCGCAAGGCCCGCTTAGTCGAAGCCGACGCCCGCGAGCTGCCTTTTGAGCGAGATAGTCTTCATGCGGTCGTGGCGGTGCATTTCTGGCACCTGCTCGACAACTGGCAGCAAGCCCTGCAAGAGAGCTTGCGGGTGCTGCGTCCGGGTGGTTTTTTGTTTGAGGGCTGGGATCAATCCGACGACGAAAGCGAAGACTGGCGCATCCAGCAAAAGTGGAAAGAAATCCTGGCTGGTCTGGGTTATACCCTGGTGCGTGGTCGCCACCAGGCCCGCCTGGCCGAGGTGGAAAAAGCATTGATCCGGCTTGGCCTCGAGCCCAAAGCCAAAACAGTGGCCGACTGGGTGGAGATGCGCAGCCCCCGTACCAGCCTGGAAATGCTTTTGGAGCGCATCTACTCCTTTACCTGGGAAGTCCCAGAGGAGGTTTTCAGGCCTTCGGTGGCCGAACTCAGCCAGTGGGTGGCGGCAACCTACCCCGACCCCGACGTGGAGTACCCCATTAACTGGAAATTTGTAGTTCGTAGCACACGGCTGCCCTAGCTTGCCAGCAAGGGCCTGGCTCGTTCTGGTTTACTTTAGCTGCGCATAGCCAAAGCGCTCCAGGCGCTGCCGAATCTCGGCATCCATGGGGGGGCGAGCCCCGAACCGCCCGATGACCCAGCCTGCTACCTGAACGGCTAACTGGCCTGCTGCCAGGGCATCCTTGGAGCGCAGGTAGTGCCCCAGAAAAGCGCCCCCAAACGAATCGCCCGCGCCGGTGGCATCTATGGGCTGGTCGCGGGTGGCCTGGAGTTCGATTAGATTTCCCCGGTCGAGAATCAGGGCCCCATCGGCGGCAAGCTTGAGCAAAATCATGGCTTCTGGGTAGAGCTTTTGCAGGACCTCGAGGACATCCCTGGGCTCTTTTGCGCCGGTCAGGGCCTGGCCTTCGTCCAGGTTGGGAAAGACAAAATCCAGCGAGAGGTCGCGGGTCATGCGGCGGAACTCTTCGCGCCCAATCTCCCGAATCATCTGAAAAGAGGCTGGGTCGAAGGAGATAGTGAGACCGGCGTCGCGTGCCACATGCACAGCTTTGAATGCTGCCTGGCGCGGAGGGTCGGTAAAAAGCGACCAGGCCGTCACGTGCAGGTGCCCTGCCTGCTGGATGACCTCTACCGGTACTTCCTCGGGGCGCAGGTCGAAGTCGGCCCCCTGCGAGGTGAGCATGGAGCGCTGCCCCGCCGCATCAATCAAGACCAGAATCACCCCAGTGGGGTTGCTGCTGTTCCAGATGATGTGTGGCTCCACACCTTCAGCCGCCAGCTCCTGTACGGCAAACTCGCCGAAGCGGTCGCGCCCTACTTCCCCAATGAAGCTTGACGGGAAGCCCACCCGCGCCGCCCAGACCGCCACATTGGCCGCGCTCCCACCCCCCATGAGCAAGACCCTTCCGGTGGTGTCACCGCCAGGCAGGAGCAGGGTATTGGGTTTGGCCAGTACATCCCAGGTGAGGTCGCCCAGGGCAACGAGGGGTTTGGGGTCTGCCATTGGGCCGATTCTACCCCAGCTCGCCGCCCGGTTGTCGGTTCTTTGTCCCTGTGCTAAAATCCGATGCGCCAGCGAGAGGCTGGAACAGTTTGGGCCGTTAGCTCAGTCCGGTAGAGCGTTCGTCTCCAAAACGAAAAGTCGGAGGTTCGAATCCTTCACGGCCCGCCAGAAATAAGTTCGTACCGATTACACCTGCGCAGCGCAATCTCCAGAATGCACGTTTCCACTGGGGGTTGCATATTATGTCCGCTTCGTTTTGCTCCCTGTGGCAAAGCGTGCCCGCAGGGCCTTTAATCGTTCGCGCACCCGTTCCTCCCAGCCTTCCCCGGTGGCCTGGTAGAGGGTCAGGTTTTCCAGGTCATCCGGCAGGTACTGCTGGGCAAAGCTGCCCTCGGGGTCGTCGTGGTAGTAGGCGTAACCCCGGCCGTAGCCGAGCCGCTGCATCAAGGCGGTGGGGGCGTTGCGGAGGGGGAGGGGGATGGCTGCGTCGGGGTGTGTGCGGGCCGCATTCTGGGCGTTTTTCCAGGCCACATAGCTGCTGTTGGATTTGGGCGCCAGGGCCAGGTAGATGACCAGTTCGGCCAGGGCCAATTCGCCTTCGGGGCTGCCCAGAAAGTCGTAGGCATCCTTGGCGGCCATAGCCAGGCGCAGCGCATTGGGGTCGGCCAGGCCCACATCCTCCACGGCCATGCGGGCTAAGCGGCGGGCCAGGTACAACGGGTCGGCCCCACCTTCAATCATGCGGGCCAGGTAGTACAACGCAGCGTCGACGTGGTTGCCGCGCACGCTCTTGTGGAGCGCCGAGATCAGGTCGTAGAAATACTCGCCCCCTTTGTCGAAGTTGAGCGTGCCGCTGCCCAGGGCTTCCCGGGCGGCGGCTTCGCTGATCTGGCCCTCGCCCAGGCTGGCGGCCAGCTCGAGGGCCGACAAGGCCCGCCGGGCGTCGCCCATGGCGGCTTGGGCGATGAGCTCCAACGCTTTGGGCTCGGCCTGGGCTTGTAGCCCTTGGGGGTGGGCGAGGGCCCGCTCCAGGAGCCTTAAGGTAGCTTCCTCGTCGAGCGGGTTGAGCACATATACCCGGGCTCGGGAGCGCAGGGCCGGGTTCACCTCGAAGGAAGGGTTTTCGGTGGTCGCTCCAATTAAAGTCAGGAGGCCCGATTCTACGTGCGGTAAGAGTGCGTCCTGCTGCGACTTGTTGAAGCGGTGGATTTCATCCAGAAAGAGCACCAGGCCGCCTTTTTGCTGTGCTTGCGTGACAACTTCCTTGATATCCTTGACCCCGGCATTCACCGCCGAGAGGGCCACCATTTCCTGCCCTACCCCCTGGGCCATCAGGCGGGCCAGGGTGGTTTTGCCGCTTCCCGGCGGCCCCCACAGGATAAAAGAGGAGAGTCGGCGGGTCTCGAGCATCCGCCTCAATGGTTTTCCAGGCCCGGTCAGATGCTCCTGCCCCACCACTTCGCTCAGGGTTTTGGGGCGTACCCGTTCGGCCAGAGGGGCTATGTTCACAACGTAATTGTATCAGAGGCGCGGCGCAGTTGATGGCGCTCCTCGTTCCAAGGTACTGCGGTGCGGTCAAACGATTATCGGGCATGTAGAGCCCGCAGACGAGAATCACGGGCTGCAACGCCCGCTTTTGCTTTGAGCCATAGACCATTGGCCACTCCATCATGGTCATTCTTGGCAGGGCCATCTAAACTTCAATCTTATGCTGTGGCCTATGTGGTTATCCTTATTGCCCTGGGGGTTTGTTCTGTTGGGCCTGTTGCCCTTGTGGCTATTCCCCCGGCAGGAGAGCATTTATCCCGGTGTGGTGTTTTTGGTGGCCGCCCTGATTCTGGCCGCAGCCGCCAGCTTATATGCCAGGGTGCCGCTGGGCCCGCAGGCGCGCTTCTTCTGGGTGCTGGGCCTGGGGCTCATGAGCAGCGTGGTGGCGGTGGCTGCTAGCCGCGACCTGGCCGAGGTGCCTGCAGATGTGGCGGTGATGGCGGCGGTGGCGAGTTTGCTGGGGGGGCTGGTGTTTTTGGTGGGGCTCTTTTTCCTGCTCCGGCGCGAGGTGCCCGGTTTGCCCACCCCAACCCAGATGGGTCTGCGTACCCAGGAGGGCATTCTGCCCTATGCGGCCCTTCAAGCTTTGGCCCCGAGCCTCGAGGCCCTCTCGGCGGTGCGGCCCGTCACGCTTTTGTTGCTGCATACCCCCCCCGACCAGCCTGGGGCCGAGCTGTTGCAGTACCTGCGCCAGCCCGATATGGTCTTTCAGCTCAAGCCGGGCCAGTTTTTGATTGCTCTTCAAGGCAGCAACCTCGAGGGCGCCCAGATTGTGTTTCGCCGTATCCGGCAAAACCTGGTCATCCGGGCCTATGGGGTACTGCCCTTGCAAGGCATGAGCATCCAGCAAGCCCTGGCGCAGCTCGAGGGGGAACTTGAGCACTACTACCTGACACAGCATTGAGCGGGTCAGAAGGTCTGTAGTCGATGGTCGATAGCTGATGGCCGATAATGCTTGCCTGTTTTGCGATTTGCCTGGAGACTTTGGCCACCTAGACTGCTATCAGCCCCACCCGTTCCTCGAAGGCCCGCTCGAGGCCGCTCTTGCCCAGCACCTCTCCCAGCGCCTTGAAGAAAAGCCGGTAGTGCTCGGGCCTGGCACTCTCGCCCATCAGGCCCAGCCGCAGCACCTTGCCGGCCGTGGGGCCGATGCCCCCGGCCACCGAGACCCCTTTGGCATAGAGTGCTTTGCGGATCTCCGACTCGTGCAGCCCCTGGGGGGGGCGCACTACCAGCACCGTGGGCAGGCGGGCGCCCTCGGCGGCGTAGGCGCTGAACCCCAGCTCCTCCAGGAGCGAGAGCACCGCAGCGTACAGGGTCTCGGCGCGCTGCTGGCGCTTTTCCAGGCCCTCTTCCAGGGCCAGCTTGAGGGCCTCTTCCAGGGCGTAGTGCAGCAGCACCGGCGAGGTACAGAAGTAACCTTCCTGCTCCCAGTACACCGCAACCCTCGAGAGGTCGGAGTACCAGCCCCGTACCTGCCCCAGGCACTCACGTCCCCGCTGCGAAAGGGCAAAGGGGGCCAGTCCGGGCGGGGCCGAGAGGCATTTCTGGCTACCCGTGAAGGCGTAGTCTATGCCCAGTTTTTGCATGGAGAGCGGCATCATGCCCGCGGTGGTGACGGCGTCCAGCATGAACAGCGCCCCGTGGGCCTGTACCAGGGCGGCAATTTCCTCTACCGGGTTGAGCACGCCGGTGCTGGTTTCGCCGTGCACCAGGGCTACCAGCTTGTAGGGGCGGTGGTTCAGTTCCTCGGACACGGCTTGGGGGTCAATGGGGTGGCCCGGCTCAGAGCGCAGCACCTTGTAGTCAAACCGGTAGGCGTGGGCAATCTCTACCATGCGTTCACCAAAGGTGCCGCTCACCAGGAGCAAAACCGCATCCCCTTCGTCGGCCAGGTTGTTGAGGCCCGCTTCCATCCCCAGGCTGCCCGACCCCGGCATAGCGGCCAGCAAAGCGCCCTCGCCCGGATCGAACAGGACATTCAGATGTTCCCGAATACGGCGGTTGGTGGCCAGCACCTCAGGGTCGAGATGTCCGCGCATCTCCTTGGCCAGGGCAGTCTGCACCCTGGGGTGAATGGGGGTGGGGCCGGGGGTCAACAGAACCATGCATCTCCTCCAAACAAAAAAATTCTCCGCTGGGCACACCCGCACGGCCTCTTCCAAAGGAAGAGCACCGTTAGAGGGTAGCTCGAGCGGAGAATCGCATCTGGTCTGAATATACAGGGGTATATGCGGTTTGTCAAAATACACCCTGTGTCCAAGGCGCACTTAGGGCATACTGGGCCCCGCAAATTGCTCATTGCTCATACCAGATTCGGTTAGTTCGTCACCAAAGGGTGACGAACTAACCCGACCGAAGTTATCCGCGTAGCGGAGGGCGATACCGCCCCTTGGAAGTTATCCGCGTAGCGGAGGGCGATACCGCCCCTTGGAAGGGAGACGCTTTCTTCGCCGACCGACAGTGAAGGGCCATCGGCCCCCGGCTAGCGCCGGTACTCAAGGGAGGGGTGTGCTCTAGGATTCAAAAAGACAACCTGTGGGTTTTTTGGTTTTGTAAACTGTCTTTTTGAATCTGGTATCAGTACCTGCTTGAGTCCCTGGCCGTGCAGCCAACATATCGACCGCGAGGCTTCAACGAGCACAACCTGGCGCTGCTTTGGCCCACCCGATTTGCGTGTGTCCAATCCCACAAGAAAAATACCTAAGCCTGATAGACTAAACTTCGATGAACGACTACTACGCAATCCTCGGCGTAGACCGGAATGCAAGCGCCGACGAAATCAAGAAGGCCTATCGAAAACTGGCGCTCCAGTATCACCCCGATAAAAACCCCGGCGACAAGGCCGCCGAGGAGAAGTTCAAGGAAATCAACGAAGCCTACGCGGTGCTCTCAGACCCCGAAAAGCGCGCCAACTACGACCGCTACGGCACCGCGACGCCCGGCGGGTTGGGCGGGGCGGGCGGTGGTAATTTTGGTGATATTTTCGACCTGTTTGAGCAGGTCTTTGGCTTCCGCTCGCCCGGCGGCGGGGGAGGCCGCGCACCGCGGGGCGAGGACTTGGAAGCCGCCGTCGAGATGGAGCTGGTGGACGTGCTGCACGGCGTCGAGAAAGAGATTGAGTACGACCGCCTGGTAACCTGCGAAACCTGCAATGGGCAGGGTGGCAAGCGCCAGACCTGCCGTTCGTGCGGGGGGCGGGGCATGCTCGAGCAGGTTCAGCGCACCTTTTTTGGCAATATGGTGGCCCAGGTACCCTGCACGGCTTGTAGGGGTCGGGGCTATACCCTTTCCGAGACCTGCCAAACCTGCAAGGGTCAGGGGCGGGTACGGCGCAAGGAAAAAATAAAGGTCAACATGCCGGCGGGCATAGACGAGAACCAGCTTCTAAGAGTTTCGGGAATGGGCAACTTAGGGCCTGGGGGGCCGGGCGATTTGTTTGTGCGGCCATACATCAAGCCCCACCCGCACCTGAAGCGCGAAGGTACCAACCTGGTTTATGAGCTCAAGCTGGGGTTAGCCCAAGCTGCTTTGGGGGCCAGGGTGCTCATCCCTGGTTTGGAGGAAGATCTCGAGCTCTCCGTGCCCCCCGGCACCCACGATGGCGAGGTGTTCGAGCTCGAGGGCCAGGGCTTGCCCCACCCCGGCAGCCGCAGCCGGGGCAAGCTACAAGTTGTTGCACAAATCGCGGTGCCGCACAACCTCTCCAAAAAAGCCCGTGAACTGTTGCGCCAGTACGCCCACGAAGTCGGCGAGGAGGTCGCCCCCGAGGGCTTCTGGGACAAAGTGAAGCGGGTGTTTAGGGGGTAGCGCCGAGCCAAAAAACAGGGCGGTTTCAGTTTCAGGAAATAACCTTGGGGTGAGGTGAGTGCTCCCATCATCTGGGAGGCAAGGGGGTGGCCGTTAGGCGGCTAACCTGGGTTTGCTATTCCCATATCCCTCGGGTCAAAAGAAACCCCCACCTAAAAAAAGTGGGGGCTTGGAGGCTGTGACGACTTGTCCTACCGCACCTGCGGGAAGCCCAGGTCTACCTTGGAGGTGCTGGGGTCGGGCCAGCGGCTGGTCACAATCTTGGCCCGGGTATAGAACTGCACCCCTTCGGGGCCGTACATGTGCAGGTCGCCGAACAGACTGGCCTTCCAGCCGCCAAAGCTGTAGTAGGCCACCGGAACCGGGATGGGCACGTTGATGCCCACCATGCCTGCTTCCACCTCGAACTGGAACTGCCGCGCAGCGCCACCATCGCGGGTGAAGATGGCCGTGCCGTTGCCGTAAGGGTGCTCATTGACCATCCGCACGGCCTCCTCGTAGGTCTTGACCCGGGCCACCCCCAGCACTGGCCCAAAGATTTCGTCGTCATAGCACTTCATGCCGGGCTTTACATGATCCAGCAGGCTGGTGCCCAGGAAAAAGCCCTCAGACTGGGCAATGGGGTCTTGCCGACCATCCACCACCACGGTGGCCCCTTCCTTGGGGGCGTTCTCTATGTAGGAGGCCACCTTGTCGCGGTGCTCGCGGGTGATCAGCGGCCCCATCTCCACGCCTTCTTCCATGCCCGGCCCCACCTTAATCCTGGACATCCGTTCGCGAATGGCAGCTATTAACTCGTCGGCGGTCTGATCGCCTACCACAACCACTTGCGAAATGGCCATGCAGCGCTCACCTGCCGAACCGTAGGCAGCGCTCACGGCAGCGTCGGCGGCCATCCCGATGTCGGCATCAGGCAACACAATCATGTGGTTCTTGGCCCCACCCAGGGCCTGCACCCGCTTGCCGTTCTTGGTGCCGGTTTCGTAGATGTAGCGGGCGATGGGGGTAGAGCCCACAAAGCTTACGGCCTTGATGTCGGGGTGCTCCAGAATGCGGTCTACGGCCACCTTGTCGCCTTGCACCACATTAAAGACCCCATCCGGCAGCCCCGCCTGCTGCAAAAGTTCGGCCAGGAAAAGGCTAGGGGAAGGGTCCTTTTCCGAGGGCTTCAGGACAAAGGTGTTCCCGCAGGCGATGGCGTTGGCGAACATCCACATGGGCACCATGGCGGGGAAGTTGAAGGGGGTAATGCCCGCCACCACCCCCAGCGGCTGGCGGATCTGGTACACGTCCACCCCCCGGCTGGCCTGCTCGGAATAACCTCCTTTCAAGAGGTGGGGGATACCGGTGGCAAACTCAACGTTCTCCAGGCCCCGCGCCACTTCGCCCAGCGCGTCGGGGATGGTCTTGCCGTGCTCGAGGGTAATCAGCTCGGCAATTTTGCGGCGGTTTTGGTCTACCAGGTCGCGGAACTTGAACATGATCTCGGCCCGGCGGGAGAGGGGGGTCTGCCGCCAGGTCTTGAAGGCTTCTTTGGCAACGGCAACCGCGGCATCGAGCTCCTCAACCGAGGCGAAGTCCACGGTAGCTTGCTGCTGCCCCGTGGCGGGGTTCCAGACGATGCCGCTTCGGCCCGAATTGCCTTCGACCAGCCTGCCGCCGATCCAGTGCGAAACGCGCTTGAGGGTGATTTCGGGTTCCTTGACTGCCATGTGCTGCCTCCTTACGGGCTAGAAATAGCTAGAAGACTTGGCCCAGATAAACCTATGGTAGGCGCAATGTTCCATCTGTTGCAATGGACAGTTTGTCTAAATCCCCTTCCTGCTGTACGGGGTTGGTCAGGCTTTTAGGCGCCACAGGATTTCAGTTTGGCAGGGATGAGCGGGATTATTTGGCGTACTCCACAGCCCGGCTCTCCCGCACCACCGTCACCTGCACCTGGCCGGGATAGTTCATGTCGCGCTCGATACGACCGGCGATCTCGCGGGCCAGCAGGGTGGCTTTGGCGTCGCTGATGCGGTCGGGCTTGACGATCACGCGCACCTCGCGCCCAGCCTGCACCGCGAAGGCGTTGTCCACACCGGGGAAGCTAAGGGCGATGCGCTCCAACTGCTCGAGGCGCTGGATGTACTCTTCCAGGCTCTCGCGCCTTGCGCCAGGCCGGGCCGCGCTGATGGCGTCGGCGGCGGCAGCCAGCACCGAGTAAAGGGTCTCGCCGTTTTCGGGGTCGTGGTGGTGAGCGATAGCGTCAATGACCTCCTTGGGCTCGCCAAAGCGCGAGGCCAGGGTGATGCCTATCTCCACGTGGGTGCCCTCGATTTCGCGGTCTACCGACTTGCCCAGGTCGTGCAGCAGTCCGGCCCGGCGGCCCAGGGCCGCATCCAGACCCAGCTCGGCAGCCATGATGCCGGTGAGGTGGGCTACCTGCACCGAGTGCTTGAGCACGTTTTGGCCATACGACGAGCGGAAGTGCAGGCGGCCCAGAAGCTGTACCAGGCCAGGCTTGAGGCCCACCACCCCGGCTTCCAGGGCGGCTTCCTCGCCGCGCTCGTAGATGAAGGTTTTCATCTCGTTTTTGGCCTTTTCCACCACCTCCTCGATGCGGCTGGGGTGGATACGGCCATCGGCGACCAGCTGCTCGAGGGCCATCTTGGCGATTTCCCGGCGCATGGGGTTGAAGCTGCTGAGCAGTACGGCCTCGGGGGTGTCGTCAATGATGAGATCCACCCCGGTGAGGGCCTCAAAGGTGCGGATGTTGCGGCCCTCACGCCCGATGATGCGGCCCTTCATGGCATCGGAGGGGATGGGCACCACCGAAACCGCCAGGGCCGCCGCGGTCTCGGAGGCCTGGCGCTGGGCGGCCTGGGCCAGGAGTTTCTGCGCCTCGCGCTTGGCCTCGAGCCGTGTGCGCTCCAGGTTGGCCTTGACTCGAAGGGCTTTTTCTTCTTCCAGTTCAGCGTCCAGCCGCGACAGAAGCAGGTTGCGGGCCTCCTCCGCGCTCATCCCGGCTACCTCCTGGAGCTTCAGGTCGATCTGGCGCTCGCGCTGGGCCAGCTCGGCCTGGCGGGCCTCGAGGGCTTTCTCCAGGGCATCGAGCTTTTCTTCCTGCTCATCGAGCTTGGCCGCGCGGGCATCGAGTTGTTCCCCGCGGCGGGCCAGCCTTTCGGTTTCGCGCTTGAGCTCCTCGCGCTCGGCCCGGCTGGCCTGCAGGTCGGCTTGTAGCCGCTCACGCTCGGCCTGGATGGAGGCACGTTCGCTAACCAGGGCTTCGCGCTCGGCTTGCAGGCTGGCTTGCAGGCGTTCGCGCTCTTCGCGGAGCTGCGTGCGCAGGCGCTCCTCGCCCTGCGTGCGCAGGCGCTCGAGCTCGGCCTGTACGCTCTGACGCAGGTTTTGCACCTCGGTCTGGGCGCTTTGTCGCAGGCTCTGGGCCTCGCGGCGGGCGGCCTCGAGTTCGCTTTTATTAACCTCGCTCTGGCGATTGCTGCGCTGCAATAGCAGCACCACAACCACCGCCAGCACGATCACGATGAGCGTGAGTATAAGATCCAGGGGAGTAAAGGCCATCGGTACCTCCAGGGTTTGCAAGGAGGTTCTCACAGTTTCGGGCCTGGCGGGCGTTTAGTTGCTAAATAAATCTCCTGCTATGGGCAAATCCTTGTACAGCATGGTTTCCACGTATCCCCCGAACAATGCGCTGTGTTGTTTGGGGTAAATCACCCCGCACCTGCGGAGTACAGGTGGGAACCACCATTGGGTTTGCTCGAGCCAAACGCCACACCAGAGGTAGACCGCTTCCAAGCTCTACACCAAGCCGCCCCTTGGCCCAATTGGATACCAGCGGGCAGATTTTGAGAACAATGGCTTCCTGGTCCTTCATACTGGGAGAACCCCACCTAGCAAGCAGTTTAAGCTTCGGCAACCACGGCAGAAGACTCCTCGTCCTCTCCTGGGGTCGCCAATACCGATAGCTTACCAGCTTGGGCCAAAACTTTCTCGCGGATCTCCTGGGCCATCCGGGGTTCGCCCTTGAGGAACTCAGCAGCCTTCTCTTTGCCCTGGCCCAGCCGGGTATCGCCGTAGGAAAGCCAGGAGCCCGATTTGTCCACCACTTCGGTGGCAATCGCTACCGTTACCAGGTCGGCCAGGGGGTCAATGCCCTTGCCGAAGTACAGCTCGATCTCGTGCTCGCGGAAGGGGGGGGCCAGCTTGTTCTTGGTCACCTTGACCCGTACCCGGTTGCCCACCGCATCATTGCCCACCTTGATGGGCTGGCCCTGTTTGCGTACGTCCAGCCGCACCGAGGCATAGAACTTGAGGGCCCGTCCGCCAGGGGTGGTCTCGGGGTTGCCGTACATGACCCCCACCTTTTCGCGGATCTGGTTGATGAAGATGGCGGCAGTGTTGCTTTTGGATAGGGCCGCCGTGAGTTTGCGCAGGGCCTGGCTCATCAAGCGGGCCTGGATGCCCACAAAGGCATCGCCCATCTGCCCCTCGATTTCGGCCTGGGGCACCAGGGCGGCCACCGAGTCAATCACAATCACGTCGATGGCGCCCGAGCGGGTCAGGAGTTCCACAATTTCCAGGGCCTGTTCGCCGGTGTCGGGCTGGGAGACCAACAGGTCGTCGATGTTGACCCCCAGGCTTTTGGCGTAAACGGGGTCCAGGGCGTGCTCGGCGTCTACGAAGGCGGCTACCCCACCGGCCTGCTGGGCCTGGGCGATGATGGAGAGGGCCAGGGTGGTCTTGCCGCCCGACTCGGGGCCGTAAATCTCGATGATCCGCCCCTTGGGAATGCCGCCGATGCCCAGGGCCATATCCAGACCTAAGCTGCCGGTGGAAATCACATCCACCTGCTGCCGGGGGGCCTCGCCCAGGCGCATCACGGCCCCTTTACCAAACTGCTTCTCGATGGACTTCAGGGCCCCTTCCAACGCTTTTTGTTTCTCTTTATCCATATATGCTCCTATTCAGATTGCGGGGAATGTCATTCAACCAAGCGGAAACTGCTCTATAACGCGATACTGTGAACCCGAACGCTCCAGCTTAGACTCCACCAAGCATACTGCTTTGGCCTGGAACTGTAGATTCAGTACCAGCGGCCCAATGCGGGGGGCTGGGCCTTTTTTGCGGGCCAGGGTCAGGTGGGGGTGGAACGCTGCGGCTTTTATCTCTGGAAGCGCTCCTTGCAGTCTTTGGGCCAGGGGTTCCAGGCCCACCCCGCTGGCCTTGACAAACCAGACCCGGGGTGAGCCCGTGGGGGGGAAGTACCCGGTTCCAGCCAGCTCTACCTTAAACTCTGGTACTGTGGCGGCTATTTCCCGTCCGATTCGGCGGAACTCCGGCAGGCGCTCCTCGGGTTGCTGTCCTAAAAAGAGCAGAGTGATGTGGAGTTGGGGGGGTGGGCTCAGCTTCCAGCCCTTGAAACCCCGCACTTTTTCCTGGGCTTCGCCCAGGGCTTCTTGCACCGCGCGTGGGGGGAAGATGGCATAGAAGAGCCTCATTGCAGCTCACCCACCAAAAAGGCCAGGGCGGCATGGGCTGCCCGCTGCCGCAGCATATCGCGGTTGGCGCCGGGCAGGTGAAAGTGCCTGGACTTGACACCGCCCGGGCCGGCCAGTCCCACAAAGAGCGTACCCACCGGCTGGCCTTCCAGGGATTCGGGCCCGGCCACCCCGGTGGTGGAGAGGGCGTAGGTTGAGTTCAGCATGTGGCGAGCAGCGGAAGCCAGGGCCTCGGCGAAGGCAGCAGAAACCACGCCATGCTGAGCAGCTACACCTGGGTCAATGGGGAGTTGGGACTTGGCCGAAGGGTGGTAGGGAACCAGCCCGCCCAGGTAACTTTTGGAAGCGCCCGCGACCCCAGTCAGGAGGGCCCCCAGCACCCCCCCGGTCATGGACTCGAGGGTGGCCAGGGTGGCCTGTTGAGCTTCCAGCCTTTTGAGCACCAGCACAGGTAAAGTGTCGGCATCCCGGCCCCAGACCGCTTCGCCCAGGAGGGGGCGAATCTGAGCTACAAGGCGGTCTACCAGGCCTGGTTCGCCACGCACCACCACCGCCACCCCATCCATCTTAGCGTAGGTGCCCACCTCGACTTGCCCGTTGCGCTTAAACAGCTCGCCCAGCAGCTCCACAATGCGCGACTCCCCCAGGCCAAAGGTCTTGAAGGTCACCTGCTTGTAGGGCTTTTGTGGCAGATGCAGCTGGGGCAGGATCTCGGCCCACATTGGGCGCCACTCGGCCGGAGGGCCGGGCAGGCATACCAGGTCTTTGTCTTCCTGGTGCACCCACCAACCCGGCGCGGTGCCCCTGGGGTTCTCGATCCAGCGGGCCGAGGGGATTTTTTGGGCCTGTTTGCGGTTGGCCTCGGGCATCCGCCAACCTCTGTTGGCAAAGATTCGCTCGAGCCACTCCAGCACTGCCGGGTCAAGCTGCAAATCCTCGTCCAGGGCGGCTGCGATGGCCTCGCGGGTGATGTCGTCGGGGGTGGGGCCCAGCCCCCCCGAAAGCACCACCAGCCGGGCCTTTTGCCAGGCCTGACGTACCTCCTGGGCCAGGGTTTCCAGGTCGTCGGCGACCCGAAGCGTCCGGCGCACCTCTACGGCGTAGGGCTGAAGGCTGACGGCAATCTCAGCCGTGTTGGTATCCACGGTTTCACCGTATATGAGCTCATCCCCCACGCCAATTATTTCTGCTAAAAACATAATAACTCCTATAGATTACAGCGATTTTTTAAAAACGTCAAAGGCCTGCCCCCTCATCATACGAACCGGCAGTGGCGAGGAGGCATGTTTTATTGCATGGGCAATGCCGACACGGTGGCCGACCAGCCCTCAATCTGCACCTGGTCGCCGGGGGCCAGCTCCTTGCGCAACAGCGCCAGGGCGACCGCGCCCAGATGGGGCGACTCCACCGCGGTGCCCACCCGGCCTACTCGCTTGCCCTCGCGGAAAACCTCGGCCCCGGCGGGGATTTCCTTCTGGCCCAGCAGGCCCATCAGTTGGTAGCGGGTGTTACCCCGGGCCTCGAGCCTGGCCATAATCTCCTGCCCCAGGTAGCAGCCTTTCTTGTAGCTCACCCGGCCCTCCCAGCCGACCTCCTGGGGCAGTTCGCCTAGGGCCTCGGGCAGGTCGGCCTGGCCGCGCTCGACCCGCCAGATCTGCCAGGCTTCGCGACCTACCGGCGTAGCCCCATTTTCCAGCAGCATTTTGGCAAACAGTGGTGCCTGAGCCGCGCTTGCAAAAAGCCAGAAGCCAACCTCGTCCCGGGTCATGACCAGGCCATCGCCTTTTTGGAGCCCCCAACGCGGCGGCAGCGGCCCCAAGCGCTTTGCGACCTGCTCGACTTTGGAGCCCTGCAGGCGCAAGGTTTGCCAGCCCTCGAGCTCCTTCACCTCTACCTGATCGAACACAATGTACTTGCGAAAACGCTGGGCGAGGGCTTTGGCGCTGGGGGAGCTAATCCAGAAGGACTCACCCAAATGAAGCACCAGACCTATATGTTCAATCTGGCCCCTGGCGTTCAGGAAAACCGTCTCGAGCCAGCTCCCTTCGGGCATCCGGCGGATATCGGAGGTGCACTGGTTGTGCAAAAAATCGCTCCGGTCAGCGCCTTTTAGCTCGACCAGCCCATACTCCGAGAAGTCGAGCAGGGCCGCGCCATAGCGGAGGGCCTCGAGTTCGGCCTCGACTTCGCCGTAGTTCCACGGAATCTCTTGCTCACCCTGGGTACGCCAGGTCACCCCATGTGCCTCGTGCAATGCCTGCAAGGACATGCTTTTAGTGTAAAACTTTCTTGCAACCAAAAACCCCACAACCTCACCATGCCAGCCCCGGCCGGGGCTGTAAAAGTGAGGGATAGAACGGTGTGCTCTGGAACGGCTAAGGGCCGATTTACTGTATCTGCACCCGATACACCAAATACCCGCCCTGGCCCGGCAATAGCGCCGGTAGGGTGCCGCTGCCGCTGGGGTTGGGGGCGGTGCTGAGGCTGCACAGCGAGGCTAGATTTAGGCTGATGCTGCCCACACTGCCCAGATCGGGGCGTGCCAAGGTGCCGTTTGGGCAGGCCAGCTCGAGCTCCCCTGTACCGCCATAGGCGTTTTGTACCAGGGTGGTGAAGAAGGGGATGGGGTCGGCCAGGACCACATTGAAGATGGGCTGGCTGCCGATGTTCTGATAGGTGATGCGGTACTCGAGCACCTCCCCAGGCCGCCCCTGCACGTTGGCAGCGAAGGCGCTCCCGGTACTCACGTTGCGTACTTCCTTGAGCAGTTGCAGCCCCCCTGCCGTGACCACGGTGGTGGTGTCGAACACCTGCCGGGTGTCGGTAATGGTTGGGTTGTTGGCCCATCCCAGGGCGGCTTGAAGCTGGGCTATGTCAACCCGCCCCGCCGGCAAACCTGCCGGCACCACTACCTGCAACTCCAGGGCGCAGGCTCGCAAGCTGCCGTCGCTTTCACGCGGCCAGGAGGCGTCTACCGTAAAGCTCTGCGGCAAGGGTTGGAAACCCTCGCCTGCATCGGCAAAATCGCCGTCGCAGTTCACATCGCGGCGCAGGGCGTAGGTGTAGCTGCTCCCACTCTGGACAAGGTTTACCGTGCCCAGGGTGCCCGGACGGTACAGGTGGCTATAGGTAATCGTTCCTGGGCTGGGCGACTGCCCCGACTGATCGGGGGAGAGGCGGCTATCGCGCACCACCCCAAAGTTGTAGCCCTCGTAGTACTGCCCAGGGGCAAAGCCGCCGATGGTTCGGCTGGCCGCGGCAGCGCTGCCGTAGCCGGAGGCCAGGCTAACGCCGGCTCCGTTCACGTTGCTGCCGGTGGCGGGCTGCAGGGGGTGGGAGAGGGTCAGGCTAGAGCCAAAGCTGGCAGGGATAAACAGCATGTAAAGGCCGCTGGCATCGGTGGTGGCGCTGCGCACATTGGTTCCGTCTGATGCGCTCACCAGCACGTTGGGAATGCCAGGCTCACCCCCGTTTTGCAGGGCGTCGTTGGCAGTGCCCCCGCCCAGCCCATCGTCGCGGAATACCGTGCCCCGGATGCGCGAACCGTTGAACAAACCAAAGTCCTGGTTGGCGATATTGCTACTGCCCATGCCGACGGTACGGCTGCCGCTGGGGTTCATGAAGAGCCAGCCGGAGGGCGCGGCGGGGGTGGTGTTGGTGGGGCTGTTGGTCACCACCAGGGTGTAGCTGCCCGGAGCTACCGTACTGAAGGCGTAAACCCCGCTCCCAGGGTTTACCGCTACCGACTGCATCACACTGCTGCCTTGCACCAGGTTCACATAGACTGGGACCCCGCTGCTCCAGTCTTCCCCCGGCTCGCGCACCCCGTTGGGCTGTTGATCGGCGTAGATGCGGCCCGAGAGACTGGCCCCCTGGAGGGTAAGGGTGGCGCTGGCGGGGCCGGGGCTATTGCCCTGATCGGTCTGCAAGGCTCCAGCGGCCAGGGTGTTGGTGTAGCTGCTTGGGCTGCTGCCGGTAACGTTGACGGTAACGGTACAGGTGCCGTTGGCGGGGATCTGACCTCCGCTTAGGGTTACCGTGGAACTACCCGCGGCGGCCGTTACCGAACCGCCCGGGCAGGTGGTGCTGGCCGCAGGGGGACTGGCCACCACCAGGCCAGCCGGTAGGTTGTCCACCAGGGTAGCGGTCAGCGTGGCGACAGTGGCGTTGGGGTTGCTCAGGGTGATGGTGAGGGTGCTGGTGCCGCCGATGGGGATACTGCTGGGGCTGAAGGCCTTGCTGAGGCTGGGGGAGGTGGGCACGGTGCTATTTGCGTTAGCGCTGGCGGTCTGGCTGAAGGCGGTGCCCAGGGTCTGGGCGTTGTAGCTTACCTGGGCGATGTTGGTAATGGTCTGGCCGGCGGCGCTGGGGAGTACCTGAACCCGGAAGCGCAGGCTGGCCCCCTGAGTAGGCGGAATCAGCCCGCCCTGGCTGGCATTGGCCCCGGTGCCTAGGCGGAAGCGCACACAAGGGGGGCTACCGGAAAGTTCGCTGCAGGCGGGGCTGTACTCGGCGATGTCGTCTCCGCTGGCGTCGGTAAAGCTGCCGGTGGGGGCTCCGGTAGCGTTGCTGACGACCTGCAAGCTGCCCGGCACATACTGGGTGCCCGCCGGGATGGGGTCGCGCACCACCACTTTGGTAGCCCCATCCTGGCCGGTGTTGGTGAAGCTGATGGTGTACTCCAGGATGTCGCCTACTAGCACGTTGCCCCCGTTGAGGTCGGCTACGCTCTTGGCGAAGGTGGAGGTGAGGTCGGGGGCGTAAATGTTGACGGCAAAGGTGAGGATACCCGGATAGTAGGCATCGCCGGTAGAGACAAAAGCTACGCTGGTCGAGGACTGATTGTTGCCCAGCAGACCTGTGTTTTCCAGGCGATCGATGTCGAAGCCAAGTTGGTCAATGTAATTCGGGTTCTTGCTGGAAACGTGCGACCCCAGGTCGCTGATGGTGGAGTTGAAGTAGTTGGTTGCAGGGTTGGTGGCGTTGGAAACATCCGTGCCGTTAACCCGCAGACGGTCGCCCGTTATTCCCCGGTCGCCTTCGTAGGCCACTGTGCCCAACCGCAAGGTGACCGGGCCGGTGGCCGGGGTTAGGAAGCCGCTGATGGTGGTGTTGACCGTGGTTGTACCACCAACCTGCGCGTACCCGTCAAAGACGTTCAGGTGACGCAATGGTTGACTGGAGTGCTGATAAACCACCACCAGGCTCCACCCTGCGTAGCGGTTGCTGTTATTGGGGCTACCCTGAACATTGGCGGCCCAGTAGTTTCCATTACCGCCTGCCTGAACCAAGCTGGTGACCTCAACGAAGCTATGGTAAAGACTTCGGTCTGATACGGTGAGTAAGTCGGTCTGGGTGGCGGTCAGGGTGGTGTAGCCCCCACTGGCGGGGGTGCGGAATCGAACCGCGCTGGGGCTGGGCAGGCTGGGTGCTTCGGCACCCCAGTAGAGCCCGGCCCAGAGCACGGTGGCGCCAGCAGGCAGGTTGAGGCTGGCCGAGGAGGAGTTGAAGGTGGTGCTATCTCCGTCTGTGTCCACGTAAATCATGGTGTAGGAGTTGTTGTTGGCCAAGTTTCCGCTTGTTGTACCGTTCCTGGCGCTGGCGCACTGGCCGCCGTTTGTACCGGTTGGGGAGCAGGTCATGAGGGTGTTGCCGATGAGTACAATGTCGCCTGTGGTATTGGTGCTATAGCGGGAGGTGAAGTTGCGGATGACCTGGGCCTGGGCCAGGCTCAGGGTCAGCAGGAGCAGTACGATCAAAGACCTCTTCATCGGCCACCTCCCAGAATATCGAGGCGAAGGTAAAAACCCGGCGTGGTGTCGGGGGTCGGGCCCACAAAGCCGCCAAAGGTGTAGCCGGCGTTGAACCACAGGCCTTCTACCACCCGGAAGCTGGCCTCGAGCGAAAACGCCGTGGCGCTGCTCTGGGTGCCGGGCTGGAGCTGGTAGTAGGCGGCGGCCCCCAGGCCCAGCCAGTCGGTGAAGTAGTAGTTGCCGCCCAGGCCCAGCTGGTAGGTGTGGCCGGCGGGGTCGTCCAGCTTGAGGCGGTAGGCCAGGCTGGGGCGGAGCTGGAAAGCCAGATCCGGCTGATAGCTGGCGGCCAGGGCCCCCTCGAGAACACGCTCAGTTCCACTGCTAAGGCGGTGGTAGGTGAGCAGCGAGACCTCGCGCCCGCGCAGGGCATAGGCCAGCGTAAAGCGGCCCTCCAGCGTGGGCACCAGCTGGTAGTTGGCGTCCAGCGCGAGCGACTGCTGGGCGTCGAGCTGCCCGGTGGCCCCGGCCCGCAGCACCACCTTGGGCTGGCCGGCGGCCCAGGCGGTCTCGCCGCCCAGGGTGGCGGCGAAGTTCTCGGCCTGGTAGCGCAGGGCTAGGCCAAAGGCCAGCTGGTCGCTGCCGGTGGAGAGGCTGCGCTCGTAGCCGGCGCTGGCGTTCAGGCTCCAGCTATCGGAAAGGGGGAGGGGGGCTTCCAGGCCAAAACGGGCCCGGTTGCCTTCGCCCGAGGCCCCCGGGAGCTGGTAGGCGAGGGAAAGATTGGCGCCCCCCAGTTTTTGCTTCAGACCCAGGTTGCCCGATAGGCCCAGGCCCCAGGTCTGGGTCAGTTCGGCCTCGGCGCTCAGGTTGACATCCAGAGCAAGGGTGCTGTGCAAGCGGGTGAAGGCGCTCTCGGTCAGGCTAAAAGGTTGGGCGTGGGTAAGCTCGCTTCTTAGAGCCCCGCTTTCCAGGCCCAGCCGGCCCAGGGCCAGGGTGGTGCCGCTTTCCCAGGTGTAGCCCAGCCCGGCCCCCACCGAGAAGGCGGGTGAGAGGCGGCGGGTGTAGAGCAGGCCGGTGCGGTTGGCTTCGGCGGTCTGGTGTTCCAGCGAAACCCGGTCGGTTTCGCTCAGGCTGTAGGCCACCTGGGCCTGGCCCTGGAGTTTGCCCTCGTAGGTCAGGTTGGCGCTGGACTCGAGGGGACCGTTCTTGCCGGAGAGCTCGAGGCCCAGCCGCTCGAAGCTGCCCCGGCTGTAGGTGGCCCGCAAGCCAAAGCCGGGAAGCTGGTAGGCGGCCTCGGCCCCGTAGCGCCAGCCGTTGCCGGGCAGATAGGCCACCCCCGCGCCAATGCTGAAATCGCCCGTCCGCCAGCGGGCCCCGGCCCCGTAGCCGAGTTCGCGGGCGCTGCCCAGCGGGGCATACACCACCCGCAGGCGCACCGGCTGGAAGTTGGGGGCGCTGGGCCACAGCGGCTCTGCGAGGGTCAGGGTGCCGCTGGTAGCGTCCAGCACGTAGTCCTTGAGGCGCTCGAGGGGTCTTTCGCTGGCCCCCACCAGGAGCACCACCTGCTCGCTGCCGGGCTCGGCAGGGCCACTGAGCCGGTAGAAGCGGGTGCCATCGGGCACGATCAGATCGGTTTTACTGTTCACAGGCAGCCAGCCGGCAAAGCCCTGCAGGGCCAGATCGTCGCGAGTTTCGATGCGCAGGGCGGTGCCCTGGGGCAGCCCACTGAGCCCGAATACACTCAACTGGTCGGCATAATAGCCCAGGCCAAAGCCCTCCTGGTCGTAGCGCAGGGCCACCGGGTCGTCCGAGCGCAGCGGCCACTGGGCTTCGTTGCCCGCGCCCGTGAGCGGGAAGCTCCCGGTGGGGTCGGGCAGGTCGCGCAGGCCGCTTTCCACCTGGGGCTGGCCCTGGTTGAAGTGCAGCGAGCCATCCAGGGCGGCCCGCAGCGTGCCGGCGGCCAAGGGGCTTTCCAGGTAGCCGCGCCCCAGGCCAAACACCTGAATGCTCTCGCCCAAGCGTATCCCCACGCTGCCCTGGAACTGCCACAGCCGGTTCTGGCGCCCCAGCACAAAGAACTCGGCCTGGCCCTCGAGTTCGTCAAAGGCCAGCCGCAGGCGCAACGAGGTGGGGGTGGGGGTGGGCTTGAGCCGCAGGAGGGCCTGCCCGTCCTTGAGCAGCAACTGGTAACCCGACAAAAGCGGGAAGGCGTCGGGCTCGGTGGGCTCGATGGAGGTCTCCACCGTCACGGCACCAAAGCCCGCCGGCAGGCCCAGGGCATCCAGGGCCCGTATCTCTAGCTCAATCGGCGTCCGGCCATCGGCCAGAAGGCGCAGAGGGCGCACCTCCAGCCAGGTGGGGTTACCCGTTAAAAATACCTCCACCCGGTCGGAGCCGGCCGCAGTTTGCACCTCTATTAGGTTCCGGCCCGGTTGCAACGGCAGGCCGTAGTATTCCAGGCGCTGCAGACCTTTGCCGGTATCGTAGGTGGCCTGGCCCAGGTTTTTGCTGTCTACCGGCTGACCGTTGAGGCTCAGTCGGGTCTCGAGGCCGTAGGGGGTTTGCAGCACCACCCGAGCCTTGTCCACCCGAAAGAGGGTGCCGGGCAGAGGTTCTTGAATAAAACCCTCGCGGGACTGGGCCTGTAGCGGTCGGGCTTTCTCGAAGCTGGCGTAGCTCTGCTGGCCTTGCAGGTACACCTCGCGGTCGGCAAGGCGCAGCGTCAGGGTGGGTTCGGCAATGGGCCCCAGGCCCTCGCGGTGGCGCAGTTGGTAGGAAAAGACCCCCTGGGTCTGGTAGGGCAGTTCGAAGAACAACCGGCCTGCCTCGTCTATCCGGGGGTCGGGGATGGGCTTGCCGTCGAGCCTGGCTGAGCCGGGCTCGTAAGCGGCTGGGTTGGGGGGTAAGTGGGTGAGCAGCAGGCGCTCCCCGGTGATAGTGCTCTGGACGTTGAAATCCAGGTGGATTGTGGAAAGACGCAAAGGCTCCATAAGGGGCAGCGCGGTCAGGATGGCTTTGGCCGGGAAGGAGGCCGTAACCCCGTTTACCAGGGTCGTGACCTGGTTTTCCAACAGGCCCACCCGGCCCGCCTCGGCCTCGAGCCGCAGTTCGCGCACTTCCCCGGCCCCTAAGGTGAAGCGCAGGCTGTTGGGTAGCTGCATCTTGAGGCCTTCGTCGGGCGACTCTTGCAGCTCGAGGGTTACCGGGTGGTCGGTGGGGTTGCCCACGCGCAGGGTGAAAGTTACCGGGCTCCCCACCAGCACCCGCGCCGGCTCCACGGTTTTTTCCAGCTGCAACAGGGTGCGCTGGAGGCGATCGGGGGCGGTTTTATCACCGCCGTTGGAGGAGAGCCGGGCCAGGAAGCTCCCCTCCGCCGGGGCCCCAAAGCGCACCTGGGCCCGGTAGGTGTGGGTCGTGCTGGCCCCGGGCGCGAGCATACCGCTGAACGCAGGGCTTTGGGCCACCTCGAGCCACTCGGGGTAGGTGTCTTGCAGAGTGTAGGTCAGGGGGGCCTGGCCGCTGTTGTGTACTTTCAGCTGCACCTCCACCACCTCCCCCGGTATCACCATGCGCTTGTCGAGCGTGCGCGAAAGTTCGGCCACCGGGCGCAGCACCTGTACCTCGGCGCGGGCTTGGGCCAGGGGTTGGTTTTGCTCGTTGAGCAGGCGGGCGGTGTTCGTAAGGGTGGCGGGTGCGTCCGGGGCTACCCGGGCGCGTACCTCGAGCACCCGTTCTTCACCGGCCTGAAGCTCGAGGGTCTGGTCGAGCGGCGAGCCCTGCAACCCTGCGGCCAGGTTGTCTTGCAGACGTACCCGGCCTGCTTCGTCGCCGGTGTTCTGCACCCGCAGGCGCCAGGTGGCTTCACCGCCTGCTAACACGCTGGGGGTGAGCGCTTCCTTGCGCAGGGTAAAGGTAGCGGGCTGGAGGATACGCAAGCCGGCGGAGGCTTCTTGTTGCCAGGGGGAAAGCGCGGCCTTTACCACAGGTTCGGCCTTGCAGGTGGCCCGGGCCTGTATCTGCAAAACCGCGTCGCGGCCCTGGGCCACGGGGGCGGTCAGGCGGGTGGCGCCCAGGGCCTCCAGGCAGGGGGGTAGCAGAAGCTCCAGATCGGCGGGCAGCAGGCGGGGGAAAGCCGTGCTGACACGGGCTGTTAGGGTGGTCTGTTCGCCTACCCGCAGCGTGGTCGGGGCGGCTTCCAGGCTAAGCTCTACTTCCGGGTAAACCAGAAAGCGCACCCGCTGGGTCTGGCCGCCCTCGAGCACTACCGACGCGGGCCCCACCATGCGGGCGCCGCTCAGTTGGGGGGTGAGCTTGAAACCGCCCGGCGTTAGCTGCTGGCTCGCCCTTCCCTGGTTCAGGGTTATCTCCTGTTCGCCTACCTGCACCTTCAGGTCCAGGGGTTGTTCGCCATCTGGCAGCACCAGCACCGCCTCAACTTCCAGCGTGGCCAGGGGGGTTGGGGCCGGTTCAGGGGGGGCGATTTTTTCCAGCACAAAGCGGACCTGGCCCCCCGCACAGCCAAAGCGCACACTCTGGTTGCCCAGGCGTTCGCCGCCCTGTACCTCCACCCGCACCAGGCGGTAGCCTTCCGGCATGGTGGAGAGGGTAAGGGTTCGGATTTTGTCGCCCTCGGTGGCAATGGGTACGTTCAGGGGGCGGCCTTCGCTGTCCACCGCGCTGGCGGTTACGGGCCGCGGAGCCACCACCCGGAAGGCGTTCTGCTCGACCTCCATGCAGGCATCTACCCGGAAGCCGATGGTGTTGGAGTACTGGGTGGCGGTTTTGGGCTGGCGAAAGCCAAAGGTAATCACCCCCGGCTGGCGGATGTCGTAATAGGCCCAGTCCCGGTCGCCGGAAACCTCGCGCGGCTCTATGCGCCCGTCCGGCAGCCGTACCCGGCCTTCCATCTCCTTGGCGCCGTCCTCGTCGTAGAAGCCCACGCGCAGGGGCAGTACCCCGGGGCTCACGTTCAGCACGAAGGGCTCGAGCCAGTCCTGGCCTTTGATGGTGGTGACCGAGAGGGGGTTGCCGATCTGGAACTGGCGCACATCGTAGAGTTGCAGGGTGGGATCAACCAGCAACTCGGCGGCTCCGGGCACACTGGTCTGGATGCGGTAGCGGAAGGCGTTCTTGCCCAGGCCCAGCAGGCGGCTGGAAAGCTGGTACACCCCGGGCTCAACCGGCCCTCGGAAGAAGAGCACCCAGCGGTGGGGCTCCACCTGGTAGGTCTGCTGGGCCAGAATCTGCCCGTCGCGCGAAAGCATAAACTGCGCCACCATTTTGCCCTGGCCCCGGTCATAGCGCTCGTCGCCGAGCTCTTCCTGGCCCCGCAGGGCACGGCGGTAATCGTTCGGGTCGAAGCCAGGCGAATAAATTTGCAGGTTCAGAAGGGTGGGCTTGCTCACCACCACGCTGGCCCGCAACTCCTGAATCTCCCAGCCCAGCCGATCCCCTGGCACGATGCCCCGCAGGTCGGTGCGGGCCTGGGCCAGGGCTATGCCGCCGAAAGCCAGGAGCCAGAAGCTTAAGGCCAGCAGCACCCCAGGGTGCAGGATGGCCTGTGCCCTGAGCCCTGTCCCCTTCACGGATACCTCCAGCGGGCCTGGGGATCGGTGAGGAAGCCACCCGGCAGGTCATAGGTGAGGGTTTGGGTGCCCTGGAACTGCGCAAACCGGAACACCCGTTCGCCGCCGCCGGGCAGGGGGTCGGTGAGGGTCAGGTCGGTGAGGGTTTCGGCGGCGTTCAGGACCAGTACCACCCGGAATCCGCTCGGGAGCGGCAGCAGTTTCTTTTCCACCTTCAGCGGCCCAAACTCCAGGGTGGTCTCGCGCATAGCCCGAACCAGGCCGGTGGGGCGCTCGAGCGGGAAGTCGCTCACGGTCAGGCCCTCCACCCGCACCCGGTGGCGGTAGCCATCGCCCTGGGCTTCGGGGTGAGGGAGGGGCTGGAAGAGGGCCGAGGCGGCCTCGAGCATCACCTCAAACAGCCCCCCAGGCAGGTTGCGGAAGCTATAGCGGCCCTCGCCATCGGTCAGGGTTTGTAGCCCGTTGCTCAGGAGCACCCGTGCGCCCGGTAGCGGCACGTCCAGGCCCGCTGTGAAACGGCCGTCGCGGTCGGTGTCCAGGAAAACCCGCCCCAGCAAGCTGCGGGGCGGAGTGAACACCCCTTGCTGGAGCTGTACCACCGCCGAGGCCACCGCATGGGCCACCGCCGCGTTGCTACCGGCGCTGCCGATGGCCTGCACGGTGTTCCGAAGCAAAGGGCCTGCTCCGGCTCCAACGCGCATTTTGTAGCTCACCACCATGCGGGCGCCGGGGGCTAAGGTCAGGTTGTCCCAGATAAGCCGGTTCCCTTGCAGGAGGGGCTCGCCAGGGGCGGCGCTCCCGGGCAGGTACACCAGGCCGGGCTCGGGGGTGTCCTCGAGGCGCACCGTAAGCGCCACCTGGCCCACGTTTACCACCGTAACGGCATAGGTCAGCAGGTCGCCCACGCTGGCCTGGTTGGGCTGTACCTGCTTTTCCAGCAAGAGCGCCGAGGCCAGCACATTCAGGCTTACTGTGTTGGAGAGCAACGGATTGCTTATGGCATCGGCCCGCAGGCTAAAGCGGTTGAGAATGGTTGCGCCATTGGGAGCGCTACTGGCTACCCGGGTCTCGAGATTCAGGGTGCGGGTGCTGCCCGGGGCCAGACTCAGGTTCCAGCGCACCGTGCGGCTTGTGGAGGTGTAGGTACCGCCTTCCGAAGCCGAGACGAACTCGAGGCCCGCATCCAGCACATCCTCCACAAGGGCTTTCTCGAGGGCAATGGGCAGGGGGTTCTCAATTTCCAGCGTATAGACCACCCGCTCGCCGGGGGTCACGTTGGGGCCTGTGCGGGTGCTCTTGCGCAAGGTAATCAGCGAAGGATCCAGCACCTGTGCGACCCGGTTCATGGTGGGGTCGGCGTTGCCCGAGGCAGTCGAGCGGGCTTGCAGGGTGAACTCAAAGGGCGCCGTTCCGACTGCCAATCCAGGCAGGCAGACCGCAAAGCTCAGGCTGGCCCCGGCCGGCAGCACAATGGGGGAGGGCAGGCTGCCGCCCCCCAGGGTACGGTAGCTCAGGCTGACCCCGCTCGGCAGGCCCACTGCTTCCAGGGTGTAGGTGTCGGCGGTGTTGCCCCGGTTGAGCAGGGTGTGGGTAAAGCAGTAGGGTTGTCCGGCCAGAAGCTGGGCGCTTTGCTGGTCGGCAGCCCCCACCGCCTGCGGATTGTCCAGAGGTCCCAGGGCCAGGGCATACTGAGCCGCAATTTGCAGTTCGACGGAGGCCTGTGCGCTGCTGCCCGGGGACTCAGCGCTCACGATGTTGCGTCTGGGGCCCGCCAGCGCCCCGGCCCCAACCTGCATGCGGAAGCTAAAGAGCGCTTCCTCGCCGGACTCGAGGCCCTCCAGCACCAGGCGAATGCCCCGCACCTGGGTTGCGCTCGTGCTCCAGGTGCTGCCATCGCTGTACTCAAGGCGGCCTTTGGTAGCACCGGCCGAACCCATCACGTAGGTCAGGTCGCGCAACTCTGGGGTATCCAGCAGATCGCTCACGTAAATGGGTCCGGCAGCCCGCGCGCTGCCGAGGTTCCAGACCCGAATGCTGAAGCGCACCTCCTGCCCCTCGAGGGCCTCCGGGGTATCCACCGACTTGACCACGTTGAGCGCAGCCCCGCTACCAATGCTGACCCGGCTGTAGTTATCGTTGTCGCGGGTGCCGTCGGGACAGGTTGCCACCGGGCTGATGTGCAACTCGCCGAGGGCCGATAGCGGGGTTTGCAGCTCCAGAATCAGTCGAATTTCTTGGGCGGGCGCCAGGGTGACGCTGCTTATTTCCACTTCCCCGGCATCCAGCCGGGCGTTGCCGTTGATGTCGTGGTAAAACCGTACCGAACCCGGCGTCCAGGGTGCGCTGTCCTGTACCCAGCTCAGGCTGAAGGTAAAGCTCTGGTTGCCGCTGTTGCGCAGTAAATAGGCAAAGTACACAAACCCACCCGCCGGGACCACCGCTTGCTGGGCGGGGGTGCCTGGGGCTCCGTTTGGCGTGAGAGAAGGCACGCATACCGCCTGTACGAGGGTCTCTATTTCGTTTGAAAAATAAGTTTGCCCATTCACAATGGCCAGGGCCTGGTTGCGGATAACCGTTCCGGCGGGGGCAGCCCAGGCCAAGTGGAGCAGCAAGACCCACACCAGACCCCACCCGACACGCATTCCACTGTGGATTAGGGTAGTCCGGGAGGTCTGAAGAGGCGCGGGTATAAAAAAATTCATCTGGTGTTGTATGAAAAATCTAAATAAGGTTTGCGAGAGCCTGTGGTCGGCCCGCTCAGGGTCAATCATAGGCTCTCGCACGCTGTTTACCCGGTTATTTGCCCACCCCCCAAACGGGGGGCGGGACTAAAGCCTACTGCACCTGAACGCGGAAGGTGAGGGTAATGGTGGCCGAAGGTGGCATCTGGTCGGCGGCGGTAATGTTGCTATCGCCGTTGGTGTCCACCGCCACGTAGATCGAGCTGCCCGCGCTAAGGGTGGTCGGGGCGGTAGCACTCCAGGTGGTGCCGTCGGTGGAGTAAAGCACCGTACCGCCGCTAAAGCCGCTGATGGTAGCGCTCACGCTGACGAAGTTGGTATAAGACGGCAGCGGGTCGGTGATCACTACCTGGGAGAGGTTGCCCGTCCCGATGTTGCTGGCTACCACGGTGTACTCGATCACGTCTCCGGGGAGTGCGGTAGCAGCGTTCGCGTCGCGTACGGTGCTGCTGGTGCCCACATAGCTCACGCCGGTTTTGGTCAAGCGCAGGTCGCCGCCAACCACGGTGGTGGTCTCACTGGCGCTATCGCTGGCTGTGGCGCTACCTACCGTGCAGGTTGCGGTCACGGTATTGACGTCGGTGCGTCCGATGGGCTGTGCGGCGGGGGTGAGTACCCGAACATACAAGGTCTGGCTGCCGCCGTTGGCCGCTACCGAGAGCCCGCTCAGGCTGGCCGCCCAGGTGCTGCCATCCAGCGAGTACTGATACGTCCAGCCAAAGCTGCCGCCGTCCCCTGAGATGCTGCACACTCCGCTCTGGTTGGAGTTGTTGACCAGGGTATGGGTGTAGGTAAGGGTGCCGGGGGTGGTGATGGTACCGGTGCGGTCGGGGCTAAGGGTGACCTGGGCCACCAGGTTCACATCCACCGCACCCCGGATGGTATCGCTTACGCTGCCCAGGGTGGTGCTGGTGATGGTGAACTGCACGTTATCGCCGGTGACGGGGGTGGCGTCTGCGGGTGCAGCGCCGGCAGGTACCTGAACCACTGCAATATAGCAGCTTGTGCTGCCGTTGTTCAGCAGGCCCGTACCGCTTATGGGGGCGGGGGTGGGGGTGTCCATGCTGCCGTCGCAGTCGCTGTCGGGGTAGAAGACCGCCGTCCAGCCCGTGGGCAGCGAGGCCGAGAAGGTGTAGGTATCAGGGTTCTGGCCGGTGTTGCTCACCTCGAAGGGGAAGAGGGCGCTGCCACCGGGGTTCACGGCCGGGTTGTGGCCTGGGCGGCTATCGTTGGTGGGGTCGCCGGCTTCGCTGCCTGCGGCGCCGTTGGTGTTGTGGGCGGCGTCCACAGCGTAGCCCGAGACCACCGAGGTAACGGCCAGAGTAGTTTCATCCACACCGTCCAGGAGTGTCGCCACGTTACCGCT
This sequence comes from Meiothermus hypogaeus, assembly GCF_003574035.1. Taxonomy (GTDB): domain Bacteria; phylum Deinococcota; class Deinococci; order Deinococcales; family Thermaceae; genus Meiothermus; species Meiothermus hypogaeus. The sequence continues at coordinate 28,866 of NZ_QWKY01000041.1, forward strand.
CGGATTATTGACCGAGTTGGCGTTCAGGGTCACGCTACCACCGGTGGTCTGGCTGGCCGGGATGGCGCAACGAACCACCACCGTGTAGGTGGCCCCTGCAGCCAGCGGGCCTACCGGGCCGGAGAGCGGTGTCACGCCGTCGGACTGCAACAGGGTGCAGACCCCAATGGTGCTGGGGCCCAGGCTCAGGGTAAAGCTATCCGAGGCATTGCCGGTGTTCTGCAAAGTGGAGCTAAAGCTGATGGTGCTACCCGAGAAGGCTGAGGCCAGGGTCTGGGTATCGGCCCCATCCACCGCGCTGGCACCGGTGCCGCCGATAGCCACGCTATAGCGGCTAGCAGTGGTGTTGGTGGTGGTGTTGGTGGTGATGGTCTGGTTGGCCGTGCCGTTGTTGAACTGCACGGTCGCACTATTGGAGTAGGCGGTTCCCGCGGCTGAGGCAGCGGGTACGGTGGCCTGGAAGCTAAAGGTGTAGGAAGCGGTCTGGGGGAAGAAGGCCCCGCTGCCGCTGATGAACATGCCTACCCGGTTGGTTCCGGTGGTGTCGCCGGTCAGGGGCAGCGGCGAAGTGGTGCTCCAGGTAGCACCTCCGTTGGTGGAGTACACGATCTGCACCGTGCCAGCGCCTGCACTGCCGGTGGGTGCGGTCGATACGGTAAGGCCGTTCGGGATGGCGTCGGAAATGAGAATGCCAGTTCCGAGGCCGCTTACGCTCACGCCGCTGGCCGCACTACCGCCCACATTCGAACCGCTGATGGTGTAGGTGATGTTGCTGCCGGGGCTCACACTACCGGCGGGGCTGGCCGACTTGGTGGCGGTGAGGGCGGCGGCGGTGGTGGCGGTAGCCCGGGCCCAGTTGTTGGTGTCGGTCACGCTGGGGCTGCCGGCCGAGGTGCCGCTCAGGTTGAGATTGCCAAACTGGCCGTTGGTGGCCGAGGCCGGGATAGTTCCGGCCACAATCACACATGCGCTGGCCCCTGGGGTTCCCTGGCGGGTCAGGTTCACACTGGTGATGGGGGTGTTCTCGCCGGGGTCAATGGTGCCGTTGCAGTTGGCGTCGAGGTAGATGGCCGTGCTGCCCAGGTCGAAGTTATCCCCGGTATCTTGCACGGTGGTCAGGTTGATGGTATCAGAGCCGTTACCGGTATTGCTGACCGTGTAACTGAAATAGACGGGTGCGCCTGGGAGGGCGTTGCGGGTCTGGCCAGGGGCGGCCTGGGTGCCGTCCGGGGTGATGCTGAAGCTATAGACCTGCTGCACCACGGTGATGACCTGGTTCGAGGTGGTGGTGCGGGCCTGACCGGCCGAGTCAATATAGCTGGCCGAGGCCTGGTTGGAGATGTTGGTTCCAGCCGGGGTCTGCTGGGCCATTACAGCCCCAAACAGCACCAGCGCTGCAACCAACAGAGCGAAGAGTTTGTTCATTCCTGGATTCCTCGACTCATCTAAAGAATTCGGTTGAGTAACGAAGTGGTGTGATGATGGGTAAAAACCAACATTTTGGAGAGGATTGGTTTGAAAGCCGTTGCCAAGCAGAGAGGGAATGTTGTATTGGACGGTGACGA
>NZ_QWKY01000042.1 GCF_003574035.1 Meiothermus hypogaeus
CTTCCAAGGGGCGGTATCGCCCTCCGCTACGCGGATAACTTCCAAGGGGCGGTATCGCCCTCCGCTACGCGGATAACTTCCAAGGGGCGGTATCGCCCTCCGCTACGCGGATAACTTCGGCCCTGTTGATTCGTTACCGTTCGGTAGCGAATCAACCGAATCTGGTATTAGATCCAGCCCATATCGAGCCTACCCGCCGGCTACAAGCTGGGTTTTAGTCTGCGGGAAGGCCTTTTCGCCCAGCAAATAGGCCACCACATCCCGAGCACTATACCGCGTGCCAAACCGGGCCACGAAGCGACCTATGCGCTCGAGGTCATCGCCACTGGTCACCAGGGGCAGCTCTGGGTCGCCATTTTTTTGCACCTGACCCTGTCCAACTGCTGCCAAAAGCGCGTTGCACAAGCACTTGCGCCCCTCGGTATTGGCGAGGTCGCCCCCTTTAGCCAGGTACTGCTCGATGGGCTCAGAAGCACAGCGGAAGCCGATTTTTCCATCGGCTACCTGATAAGGTTCGCGCAGATAGCCCAGGTCGCAGACCCGCGTTCGGCGCCGATAGACCTCCGGCTGGGAGAGCGTACCCTCTACTTCCGCTACCTTGAAGGGAAAACCGGTAGGCGAGGCTTTGGGGTCGGTAAAAACCCTGACCTCCCCTCTGGCGGCCTGCTCCAGCACCCGTTCTTTGAGGCCCGCCTCGAAACCAGACTCCTGGCTGTAGGCAAAGAGTGTTCCTACCTGGATACCTGCCGCTCCCTGGTTTATCGCGCTTTCCAGGGCTTCGGGCGAACCGGTGCCGCCAGCCAGCCAGAAAGGCAGGCCCAGGGCTTTGATTTGCTCGAGGTCGACCACATCCCGTTCACCATACACCGGCTGCCCGCGCTCATCAAAAACCGGCGCCCCTCGAGGGGGTGCGTTGTGCCCGCCTGCGGTAGGGCCTTCGATCACAAAGCCTTGAATGGTGCCCGTTACCTTGCGGGCCAGCAGGGTAGCCAGCGAGTTGGAGGCAATGATCGGCAAAAAGTGGGGGCGCTTCAGGGCCTGGGCCTGACCGGCGATTTCCTGCGGATTGAAGTGAAGGCGGGGGGCGTCTGCACCTGTCCAGCCGGTGACGTCTAGCTTGAGCGAAGCGGTCTCTCCGGCTGAAAGTTTGTCGAGTGCTTCTGGAATCTCGCGGGGAATGCCTGCGCCCATCAACACATAATCCACCCCGGCCAGCATGGCCCCGTAGAGCGTGCCCAGGGTAGGAATTTGCAGCTTGGTCAGAAGATTGATGCCAACCAGACCCCCATGCCCCTCCTTGGCTAGAAATACCTCGACGTACCCGCCCAGTACGTGCATAATTTGCGAAGCGGTATCACCCAAGCGACTTGGCATAGGGACGCGTTTGTAGGGCTGACCCCGGCGACCCTCGGGCTGAAAATATTTCTCCAGAACCGGTTTAACCCAATGCTGGAAAGGAAATGCGCTCAGGGCGCGGCGCACCCGCCCGGCGGGGTCGCCGTCCTGCAATCGCCGCACCAGGATCGTATCCATAGCAGTACCCGACACCACGCCCAGTTGCCCCAGCAATGAAACGGTTCTGGCCAGACGCCAGTTGGAAACAGAAACACCCATCCCACCTTGAATGATGCGCGGTAGGGCTACAGTAGCTACATTTTGCACGTGAACAAACCTCCCGAAAAAGAACAAGTCGACGAAAAGATGCCTGATTGTACGGGGAGAAACGGTGAGAACTCCAGGCAAAAGCGGCAATACCCTTGGGTCTGTACCTGGTACAAAAGAGCGGCACCGAATGCGCTTGCTCGAGACGCTCCGCCTGATGGTGTAATGGAGATGGCATGAGCCTCGAGGCCCTCTACACCCAAATAGCAGACTGCCGGGCCTGCCCCCGGCTGGTAGCGTGGCGCGAGCAGGTGGGGCAGGAAAAACGCGCTGCCTTTCGTAACGTAGAATACTGGGCCCGGCCCGTACCGGGTTTTGGCGACTTCGGGGCCCGCATCCTGGTTTTTGGGCTGGCCCCCGGGGCCCACGGCTCCAACCGCACCGGACGGCCATTTACCGGTGATGCCTCTGGCGACTTTCTGTACCCGGCCCTCTACCGCGCCGGGCTCTCCAACCTGCCCACTTCTACCCACAAGGGCGATGGCCTGGTGCTGCATGGCGTTTACATCACCGCTGCGGTGCGCTGCGCACCGCCCGGCAACAAACCCAGTCCCCTCGAGATACGTACCTGTGCAAAGTGGACTGAACAGGAACTGGCTTTTCTGGGCAACCTCAAGGTCTACCTGGCTCTGGGCCAAATTGCCCACGACGCCCTTTTGGGATATCACCGTCTGCGCAAATCAGCCTATCCCTTTGCCCACGGCAGCGAGTACCGCATTGGCGAGCGGGTCTTGTTGAGTTCTTATCACGTCAGCCGGCAGAACACCCAAACCGGCAAACTGACCGCCGCCATGTTTGACGGGATTCTCGAGCGGGCGAAAAGGCTTGCTAATAGCCCATAGCCTAGAGCCAAAATTGAGCCCCGAGCTATTGGCTATAAGCCATCAGCTATCAGCCTTCTTGCTATACAAAAAGTCGTAGAGCAGGGCCGCCAGACCAGCCCCCACCAGCGGGCCAGCCCAGTAAACCCAGTGGGCACTCCATTCACCGCCGATGATGGCCGGGCCCAGCACCCGGGCAGGGTTCATGGCCGCCCCCGAAATAGCCCCTCCGGCCAGGATGTCCATGGTGATGGCCAGACCAATGGCCAGCCCTGCATAACTATAGTTGTTGAAAACCGCTGAGCCAAAAATCACCGAGACCAAAAAGAAGGTCAGGAAAATCTCCATCATGAGGGCCTGGATGGCGGTGTGGTTGGCGCCGGGGGCCGGGGTTCCATCGGCTACCGCGGTGCCACCGTAAAGCGCACCAATGAAGAAAGCCGCTACCAACCCCCCCAGCAGTTGGGCCACCCAGTAGCCCACCGCGCCCACCGGGGAAATGCGACCGGTAATGAGCATGCCAAAGGTGACGGCAGGGTTAAAATGACCCCCCGAGAGCGCCCCCAAAGCCACCACCGAAAGGCCGATGGCCAGGCCGTGGGCCAGGGCTACTACCATAAGGTCGCCACCCTGGGTGGCGGCAATGGCCCCAATCCCTACAAAACACAGGGCAAAAACTCCCAGAAACTCTGCAATTAGAGCGCGTATGTTCATGTTTTCCTCCCAACCCTACGTTACCCCAGCCCCTGGGGTTCCCACAATTGGCCGGATTTGACAAAGCTATTAAGGTTTTGTACGTAGGATAAATTCGTGTGGCTGCGCCTGAAGCGATTGTACAAAGCTTTTATACCGGCTCAAGCCCAACCGGACGACGGCTGGGCCCTGGCCGAACTCAGCATCGAAGAGGCCCACCTGTACAAAGCCATGGATGTGCGCGATCGGGAACACGCCGTGCGGGTAGCCAAGCGGCTGCTCGAGCGCTACCCCGACGCCCCCAGCTTTGCCGTGCGGGCTGCCCTGCTGCACGACAGCGGCAAGGCCCTGCGGCCCTACCGGCCTTTGGAACGCATCCTGACTGGGCTTATTAGCCTGGATGTTCCCATCGAGCCCCTGGACAAAGGGCTGCGCGGGGCCTGGCAGATTCGCCGCCATCACCCCGAGTATGCGGCCATACGCATCCTCGACCCTCAGGTCGCCCAGATTGTGCGGGAGCACCACCGGCCCGAAAGCCTCTGGGCCCAGCGGCTGCACGAGGTGGACGAAGAGTTTTGATAAGCTTTGGGCGCGTCAGGTAATACCAAATTTTTGGCGAATAACCAACTTTTGGGTATACCCCAAGGTGGGAATGGGTGGTGGGTTTCCAACCCCTGTCCCCTACCCCCTGCTCCCTACCTCCCCTTTCCTACGCTATGCAAAGTGTTCAAGCGAAGAGGGTATAACGCAAATATAACGCTCCCTTTCCTACCCTGGCCCTCGAGGTGATTCCCATGCCTGCAAGAACCATCGCCGAAGAGCGCCGGCGCCTGCTGGACTACGGCATGACCCCAGAGGAAGTGGAGATCTGGCTTGCGCTTGGCAAGGTAGCCGGGACCCTGCTCAAGCTACCTACCCTTCACCCCAACGAGCAAGAAGAAACCGTGCGGGACATCCACAACCTGCAAAACCGGCTGCTTGCCAGGGTGGGGCTGCGGGCGCTGGGTTGGGGTCAGTAGGCTGGTATAGAGTAAGCCTGAGCCCCTCCGCAATCTGGGACATCCCTACCCATTTGGGCAAATTAAAATAATGTTTGCCCAGAAAGGAGGCGCTTTATGCTCAGGCCCAGACTACTGCTGTTGTTTGGACTGGGTTTGGGGTTGCTGGTATTGGCGGCAGCACTGCCGACCTTTGTGATCAACGGCAAGACCGTCAAGGTAGACACCCTGGAAAAAGGAGGGAAGTATTACGTAGAGGTACAGGGCTTTGCCAAGGCGCTGGGGGTCAGCGTTACCTACGACAAGGCCAAGAACCAGTTTGTCATTGTAAGCGTGGGCCAGGCCGCCCAGACCCAGGTGGCAGGCACCACCCAACTGGCGGGTGGCGAGGGCGAATTTGGCAAAACCTATACCCTCGGCCAGTCTAGTCCGCTTAATTTCACCCTTCGAAGCGCCGAGTATACGGTGAGCCAGGTCACGGTGGGTACCAGCGTCTATGCTCCTGAAGCCAACGAAAAGCTGCTGATACTGCACTATACAGTTCAGAACCCAAACCAGCAGGATAAAAACGTCAACTGGAATAGCTTCAAGTTCACCGTGGTGGATGCCAAAGACTTCAACCACGTTTTTGACAGCTTCGTGGCCCGCGAAGGCACCACAGAAGTCTATGATGTCAACCTCAAACCCGCCCAGAAGGTGGATCTGGTGGCCGCTTGGGCGGTGCCGGCTTCAGGGGCTATGCCCAAACTCATCGTGGAGCGCGAACGGGGGGCGCCGGTTCTGCGCTACGACCTGCGGGGCAAGGTCAAGCCCCTCCCGGCTCCCTTTGCCGACCCGGCAGACCCAAGTGGGGCCACGGCCCTCGAAGAAGTGCCCGCCAAGGCCGGAACCTACTACCCCATGCTAAAGTTTGATATGAGGCTCGAGTCGGTGAGCTACAACACCGAGCCCATGGATAAGCGGCCTCCTGCCGAAGGCAAACGTTATTTGGTCGCCACCTTCGCTATCAAGAACGCCTGTGCCCCTACTGCCCGAGAAGCGAACTACAGCTACAGCAATTTCAAGTTCGAACTCAAGGATACCGATGGCGAGAAGCAAGAGTTTGACGGGTATCTGATCAAGGCAGCCCGCGACGAGCACGCCGAAGGCAAGCTCAAATCCGGTGAGGAATACAAGTTCCGCATCTATTTTGAGCTGCCCCAGGAGGTGAAGGGCCAGACCCTATATGCGGCTGAGGGGAAATCGAGGGTCTACGCCTTTGATCTGAGCCAGTTCCAATAGAGCGCTCTTCGCCTATTTATACCGGATTCAAAAAGATAGTTTACAAAACCAAAAACCCCATAGGCTGTCTTTTTGAATCCTAGAGCACACCCCTCCCTTGAGTACCGGCGCTAGCCGGGGGCCGATGGCCCTTCACTGTCGGTCGGCGAAGAAAGCGTCTCCCTTCCAAGGGGCGGTATTGCCCTCCGCTACGCGGATAACTTCCAAGGGGCGGTATCGCCCTCCGCTACGCGGATAACTTCCAAGGGGCGGTATTGCCCTCCGCTACGCGGATAACTTCGGTCGGGTTGATTCGTTACCGAACGGTAACGAATCAACCGAATCTGGTATTAGAGCCAGCCGACTTCAAAAAAGCTTTGTCCTGGACAGAACAGTGGCCGCCTGGGTAGGCGGCCACGTCCGTGAAGAGCGCGATAGGACGGTCAAGACCCCCAAACCAGTGGAGCAACACCGGTCAATACCCCATCCACAAAAGCGCGGATGGGATATTGAGCTTCACAAGCTGCTTTGTAAAAAAACCCCGATTGCAATCAGAATCGCTCGGTCACGCTCTTCATCTGCAGGAAGTTGAGCAGGTAATCCGGCCCCCCGGCCTTGGTATCGGTGCCCGAGAGGTTGAAGCCACCAAAAGGCTGCACCCCGACCAGGGCTCCGGTAATTTTGCGGTTGAAGTACAGGTTGCCCACGTGGAACTCGCGGCGGGCCCGCTCCAAACGCTCGCGCTTGCGCGAGAACACCCCGCCCGTCAGGCCAAAGCGGGTGCCGTTGGCCACCTCGAGCGCGGTGTCGAAGTCGGGTACCCGGATTACCGAAAGCACCGGGCCAAAGATTTCTTCCTGGGCAATACGGGCATCGGGGGAGACTTTTTCGAACACGGTGGGCGAGATGAAGAACCCGCTGCCCTCGAGCCGGCGTCCCCCCAGGGCCAGCCGGCCCTCTTGCTGCCCAATCTCGATGTAGGAAAGCACCGTTTTTTCCTGCTGGGCGCTGGCCACCGGCCCCATATCGGGGTTCTCCTCGGCGGGGCCTACAATCAGACCCTCGGTGCGGTGCAGAATCTGCTCCATCAGGAGGTCGTGCACCCCGTCCACCACAATCAGCCTCGAGGCCGCCGAGCACTTCTGTCCCTGGAAGCCAAAGGCGCTCTGCACGGTGGCCTGGGCTGCTGCGGCCAGGTCGGCAGTTTCGTCCACAATCAGGCCGTCCTTGCCACCCAGCTCCAAAAAGACCCGCTTAAGCCAGACCTGCCCCGGCGAGAGCCGGGCCGCGCTTTCGTTGATACGGAGGCCGACCTCGAGGGAGCCGGTAAAGTTGATAAACCGGGTGCGGGGGTGCTGCACCAGATAGGCCCCCACTTCGCTGCCCGACCCCGGCAAAAAGTTAGCGACGCCTGCGGGCAGACCAGCCTCTTCCAGAATCTCGAAGAGCTTGGCCGCAATCACCACGGTGTCTTCGGCGGGCTTGGAAACCACACAGTTGCCCACCGCAATGGGGGCCACGGTCATGCCGGTCAGGATGGCCAGCGGGAAGTTCCAGGGGGCAATCACCACCCCCACCCCCAGCGGGATGTAAAAGGCCTCGTTGTCCTCGCCCGGATAGGGCAGCACCGGGGCGCCGTCCTTGTACTTGAGGGCCGAGATGGCGTAGTAGCGAATAAAGTCGATGGCCTCGGCCACATCGGCGGCGGCTTCCACCCAGTTTTTGCCAATCTCGTAGACCAGCCAGGCCTCGAGCTCCCGCTGGCGGCGCTTCATGATCTGGGCCGCCTTCAGCAGCACCCGACTGCGGTGCTCCTGGGACCAGTCGCGCCAGCTCTTGAAGGCCCTCCAGGCCGCGTCCAGGGCGGCATCGGCCTCGGCAATGCCGGCCCTGGCGCTCACCCCAATCACCTCCGTCGGGTTAGATGGGTTGGTAGAGGTAATGGTTTCCTGGGTATGCACTTTCTCGCCGCCGATGATGAGGGGGTAGTGGCGGCCAAACTGGGCCCGTACCTCGGTCAGGGCCTTGCGCATGGCCTCGAAGGCCTCGGGGCTCTGGAAGGTTTCGATGGGTTCGGGGCGGTAGGGTTCGGGGGTCATACAAGCTCCTTTCGTTGATGCCTTTTGCTCAGGACTTTTTGCTTTATACATGCACCACATGTCCGGCCTGCTCGAGGGCTGCCACAGCCCGCTCTAGCTGTTGGTGCTTGAGCAGCACGTAGTCGGTATTGAAGGTCGAGACCGCAAAGATGCCCACCCCGGCTTCGGCCAGCGGGTTCAGCACCGAGGCCAGGATGCCGGTAAGGGCAAAATCGAAGGGGCCGGCCAGGCGAAGGCAACGCCAGTCACGCTCGGCTTTGACTTCGGGGGGCACGCGGCTCTGCGGGCAGACCACGGTTAGCTCCTCGTCGCTGCGGCTGATGCTCACAAAGCCCTCGCCCTGTGCCCAGGCCGGTAGGGAGACGTTAGCAGCAAGCTGGCAGACCGCGTACCGGCCTTCCAGAAGGTGCAAATCCAGTTTGGCTGCCATATCTATCCTTGAATCAGGCTCCGGGCCACAAACAGGAGGTTCTCGGGCCTTTCGGCAATGCGGCGCGAAAAGTAGGGGTACCAGTCGGTACCGTAGGGCACATACGCCCGCACGGTGTAGCCCTCGGCGGCCAGTTTTTTCTGCTCATCGCGGCGCACCCCGTAAAGCAGTTGAAACTCGAAGCGCTCACGCCCGATGCCTTTTTCGGCTGTCCAGCGTTTCATCTCCTGAATGATCTGGGGGTCGTGGCTGGCAATAGCGGTATAGAGGCCATTTTCCAGGGCCTTCTTGCACAACACCATAAACTGCGCATCCACCATACGTTTGTCCTGAAAGGCCACCTCGGGGGGTTCTTTGTAAGCACCCTTCACGATGCGCACCGGCGTTCGCAGGGGTATGAGGTCTTGCAGGTCTTGCTCGGTGCGCTTGAGGTAGCTTTGCAGCACCAGCCCGGTGTTGTCGAAACCGGCCTCGCGCAGCCGCTTGTAGACCCGCAGGGTAGCCTCCACCCGGGGGCTGTCCTCCATGTCAATCCGCACGAAGCAGTCCACCTTGTGCGCCTCGGCCAGAATCTCCTGCATCAGGGCAAACGCCAGGTCTTCGGATAGATCGAGCCCCAGCTGGGTGAGCTTGAGGGCCACATACCGCGGGTAGGGCAAAGCCCCAAAGGCCTGTACCAGCCGCACAATCTCGCCCTGGAATTTTCGCGCTTCGGCTTCCGAGGTGACCATCTCGCCCAGCAAATCCAGGATGGCATGAATCCGGTCGCGCTCCAAAGCCTCCACCACCCGCAAGGCTTCCTCCAGGGTATCGCCGGCGATAAACCGGCGGGCAAAATTGCGCCCCCGGGTCAGCACCAGGTTTTTAATGCCTTTGTTCTGGGCAATCGCCAGCACAAACGAACGATAGCTTTGATTGAAATCCATAGGCACTCCTCTACTGCCAGACCTGCTCCTGGAGACTTTGCATCACCAGGTCGCGGAAGTTGTACACGTGTGCCCGCGCTGCCTCGGCGGCTTGTTGGGGGTTGTGGGCCTTGAGCGCCGACAAAATGGCCTGGTGCTGCTGTCGGGTTTTGGGGTGTTGGGAAAGGGTGCGCTGGAAGGAGCGAATGAGTGTCAGGCTCGAGCGCAGGTCGGCATAAATCCGGGCCAAAGTTTTGTTGTGGGCCGCCTCGACCAGCGCAGTGTGAAAGTCGAAGTCTACCTGCATCTGCTGGTTGTAATCGTCTTTAGGCAGCGCATCCAGGGCCTGCAAAAGCCGCTCGAGGCCATCCAGTTCTGCCTGGGTGGCATTGCGGGCAGCTAAAGCCGCCGCCTCGCCCTCGAGCAAGGCCCGCACATCATAGACCTCGCGCACCTCGTTGGCCGACAGGACACGTACCCGCGCTCCTTTGTTCGGTAGTAGCTCCACCAGCCCCTCTTGCGACAAACGCTGCAGGGCTTCCCGCACGGGGGTACGGCTGATGCCGAGTTCCTGGGCCAAGCCCGGCTCGGAGATGCGCGTCCCCGGCAGCAAGGAACCGGCCAGAATGGCCCCTCGCAGGTGGGCGTAGGCAGCTTCGCGCACCGAGTGGGGCCGTTGAAAGTGGGCCATAAAGTGTATACAGTATACATCTCTGGGGTAGCCGGGTCAAATCAAAAAAGACGGCCCGAAGGCCGCCTTGGTGCATTGCGGGCCAGGTTATGGCAGAAGCTGGCGAAGCGCTTCGACCTTATCGGTGTTTTCCCAGGGGAAGCCCTCGCGGCCAAAGTGGCCATAGGCCGAGGTGGCGGTGTAGATGGGGCGGCGCAGGTTGAGGTTCTCAATGATGGCCCTGGGACGGGCATCGAAGACTTTTTGGGCAGCTTCGGTCAGCTTTTCATCGGGCACCATACCTGTGCCGAAGGTCTCGACCCGCATGCCCACCGGGCGGGCTTTGCCGATGGCATAGGCCAGCTCGATGAGCGCACGTTTGGCCAGCCCGGCTGCCACAATATTCTTGGCGATGTAGCGGGCGTAGTAAGCTGCCGAGCGGTCTACCTTGGTGGGGTCTTTACCGCTAAAGGCCCCCCCACCGTGAGGAACCGCACCCCCGTAGGTATCCACGATTATCTTGCGCCCGGTCAGGCCAGTGTCGCCGTGTGGCCCGCCAATCACAAACTTGCCCGAGGGGTTCACCAGGTACTGGGTTTCCTTGCTCAGGTACTGCTCCGGAATGGCCTTTTCGATGACCAGGGTGCGAATGTCGTGCTGGATCTGGTCGGCCTCAACCTCTTCGGAGTGCTGGGTGGAAACCAGGGCCGTACCCACATACAGCGGCTTCTGACCCTCATAAACCACGGTCACCTGGGCCTTACCATCAGGGCGCAGGTAAGGGATTTCGCCGGTTTTACGGGCTTCGGCCAGCCGCCTAGTCAGACGGTGGGCCAGCGAGATGGGCAGCGGCATTAGTTCAGGGGTCTCGTCGGTGGCGTAGCCAAACATTAGGCCCTGGTCGCCCGCACCCACCCGGTCGAACTCGTCCCGCGAGCCCAGCACCCGCCACTCCCAGGACTCGTTGACCCCGCCGGCAATGTCGGGCGACTGCTCGTCTATGGCCGTAAGCACCGCGCAGGTATCGCCATCGAAGCCGTATTTGGCCCGGGTATAGCCCACCTCGAGCACGGTCTGGCGCACCAGGCGGGGAATGTCCACATAGCTCTTGGTGGTAATCTCGCCTGCTACCATCACCAGGCCCGTGGTCACCAGGGTTTCGCAGGCCACCCTGGCCTCGGCATCCTCGGCCAGAATCGCGTCCAGCACCGCATCGGAAATGCGGTCGGCCAGCTTGTCGGGGTGCCCTTCCGTCACCGATTCCGAAGTTACCAGTCGTTGCAACTTTATCCTCCTATAGCACGCAGTAAAGCCGCGTCAACCGACAAAGTATAGCACCCCCATAACCAGTTCGTTCCACGGAAACCTGAACTCGAGCGCCTCGGCGTAGATAAACATCTAAAACGCCGTTATACCGGATTCAAAAAGACAGTTTACAAAACCAAAAAAACCATAGGTTGTCTTTTTGAGTCCTGGAGCACACCCCTCCCGAACGGTCGGCGAAGAAAGCGTCTCCCTTCCAAGGGGCGGTATCGCCCTCCGCTACGCGGATAACTTCCAAGGGGCGGTATCGCCCTCCGCTACGCGGATAATTTCGCTCGGGTTGATTCGTTACCGTTCGGCAACGAATCAACCGAATCTGGTATTGTTGCCTGCCATTACAGGGAATGCAGCCCTTCTGGATTGCTTCGGCAGCGCCCACGCCCGGGCTACGCTCGGTTTCGCACCTGCTCGCCAATCAGGGCGATGAATTCCTGCACGATGCGGGCATCCAGGGTATCGCCCGCTTGTTTGCGCAGCTCACGCAGGGCATCTTGCTGGCTCCAGGCAGCCTTATAGGGGCGCGACTGAAGAAGGGCATCGTACACATCTACTACGGCAAAAAGACGGGCCTCGAGGGGAATCTCATCGCGGGTCAGGCCAAAGGGATAGCCGGAGCCATCGATCCGCTCGTGGTGGTAGCGCACGATGTTGCGGGCCGTCTGGGACAAGAACCCCAGGTTTTCCAGCATACCGAACCCAATATCGCAGTGGCTTTGCATGATGCGCCACTCGGCATCGGTGAGGGTACCGGGTTTGAGCAAAATTGAGTCCGGAATTGCCAATTTACCCAGGTCGTGCAGGTAGGCCCCCATGCGAAGGCCCTCGAGGTCATCAAAGCCTAGGCGCCGCCCCAGGGCTTCGCTCAGGGCCACCACCCGGTCGGTGTGCCCCTTGGTCTCGAGGTCGCGTAACTCCAGACCCAGTCCCAGCGCGCGCAGGGCATCCTCGCGGGTACGGGTGATCTCTTCCAGGTGTCGCACACGTTCCCAGGCCCGTTCCAACCGCCGCGCCACCGCCTCCAGAAGCGAGATATTTTCATCTGAAATCGCCACCTTGTGGTGGAAACTGGCCAGGGTTAGGGCCCCATGAGGCTGGCCCCGAACCTGTAGGGGGGTGGTGACGGCCGTGCGCAGCGCCAGATTCTTGAATCTAGGCCAGGCTCCTTCCCAGGTTTGATAGTCGTCGAGTAGCTGGGTCTGGCCAGTTGCTAGGGCCTTGCCCATGAAACCTTCTCCTATGCGCACCGGCAGGGTGTCAAGGTGGCTTAGCAGCTCACCCAGTCCGTAGCGTCCATGCCGTACCTGAAGTTCTAGATGACCGCTTTGCGGATCTTCACTACCAGCCACGAAGCGAAAAACCCCTCCTGCATGTAAACCCGTCAGGCTCAGCAAGGTTTCAATGGCCCGCTGAGCCATGGCCTGGGGGTCATCCAGCATCTCCAGGTCGTTGGACATCTGCACCAGCGCCCGGTAGTTATCGGTTTGTTGGTAGGCCTGCTCGAGGGCTTGCAAACGCGAAAGCATCACCCCAGCCACCTTGGCCAGTGCCTCCAGAGCATAGCGATCCTGAAGCTGTATCGTACCCCCTGTCCCAGCCGTATCCACCGAGAGCACCCCCACGGTTCGTCCCTCCGGGTCGCCCAGCGGCACCCCCAGATAGGCTGCTTTGACCCGACTACCAGAGGTAAAAACCGCGCTGGATTCTATTGAGGCATCAGACAAATACAAAGTATCGCGTTGTTCCAGCACCCGCCAGGCTAAACCCTTACCCCGTGGATGACGGGTGCCTGCGGCCTGTTCAGCGGCATGACCTGCCGCTGCCACCACCTCGAGCACGTCGTCTTTGGGGCGGTAGAGCGTGACCAGGCTGGTCGAGGCTTTGGTCTGCTCCAGGGCTTCTTGCACAATCCATTGCAGCAACTCTTCGGTGGTTTGTGCAGCGGTCAAACGCTGGCTGATGTGGGTCAGGGTTTGTAAGCGGGCTAGCTCACGCTCCTGAGCAGCCTGGGCTTCCAGCCGTGCCAGCACCTGCCCAACGCCACGGCCAAACGATTCCAGCACGGCGGCATCCTCCGGTTCAAACGGGTATTTTGAATATGCAACCACCACACCGAAACCCTCGCCGTGGGCATCCTGCACAGGTACGAAGGCCGCAAAATCTACATGGTCTGTGACTACATTCAGATGTAATCGGGGATCATCCATTCGCACCATCTGGACGGTTCGTTCCTCGAGGGCTAGCCACGAAACCCCTTTACCCCGAGGCACGGTAAGACCCAGCGCCTCATCCCAGTTCACGGCCGCAAATACCCGGAGCTCATCACCTACCCGCCGTAAGGTCACTGCCCGCTCCTCACCCAGTATCTCTAAAATCAGATGGGGCAACGACTGCCACAATAGCTCTGTTTCACGAAAGGTGGAAAGAATCCCCAGTACCCGGGCCAGCCGTTCTTCGCGCTCGAGGCGAGCCTGGGTGTTTTGCCGCTCTTTCAGGGTCTGCAACACAACCCCCAGGCTAGAGCCCAACTCCTGGGCCAGAGGTAAGGCCTCTGAAGAAAACGGAGCCGCTTCGAGACGGTCGAGGCAGAGCCAGGCTTCTACTTTGCCATTAAGCGGTATGGGTACATTCAGTGACCAGTAAATCTGGTGCAGGGTCTGCCGATCTTGGGCAACAAGCCCGCTCAGCTCGGGCCGAACCTGCACAATGTTGGGCCGGGCCAAGAGCGCATCTTCAAGGCTGGCTCCATACCAGCGCAGCTCATCTTCAAGGCTCAGGGAGTATCGGGGCAAAGGAATGTTGTGGCCTCGCATGGCTACAAAACGATAAAAGTTACCTTGCCGCAGCAAGACTGAGCCAGCCTGAGCCCCGGGAATCAAGCGCAAGGCCCCCTCGAGGGCCGCCGTTACAAGCGACTCCAGATCTGGGCTGCTCACCAGTTCTCGCAGGAGGGCCAGCGTGCCCTGATATGGAACGCTCATATCAACATAGCCTAGGACTACGTAACCGTAGCGCAAGTTCACGCATCACAACCTGCAATCCCAACTGCCGCTGTTGGTTTGAGCTTAGGGTTTTATTGTGCGCATTAAAATACGCTCAGCAAGGCATTTTCGACTCATTTCTAAAAGCATTCCCGGGCTCAACGTTGCGTTTGATCGACCGGCTCCAGTCGGAATTGCCATTCAGCTTCAAAACTGCGTCTCCAGGGGAATATCAGACCCGTTGGCTGAAGTTGCCCCAGCCTCAAGTGTGGAGTGGGTTCAGATTGTAAGTGCTCAAAAACGTAACGGGCGGCCTCCTCGGTGAGGGGTTCGGGAAAGCGGGCACGCACCCAGGGCCGACCAATCTCTCCCCAAAGAAACTCGAGGTAGGCCTGGGCCAGGGCACGGCTGCGCCATTCCTCGCATGCGGTCGGAGGATTTCCAGCTTTCTGGCAGAGGGAAACCGCAAACAAGCCCCCCTGGGCTAAAGCAGTCCCCAGATTGTTGGCGGGGGTTCCCCACGCTGCATACGCCGCCAGATCGCGGTAGAGATCCAGTGCTACCAGATACCCTATCAGCGAAGCATCGCCCCGGTTGACCCTGGCAATATCGGCCACCGCTACCGGGGCCTCGCGCAAGCCGCGCAATACGGTTAAGACCCCCCGTCGGGGGTCTCCTCCGGTGTATACCATGAGCACCAGATCGGGCCGGCTGTCCACCAACACCGCTCCCGCCGAGGCCAGCAAGCGTGCTACGGATTCCTGCAGTGGAATCCCGTCGTAGCGCGTAACCTGCGGAGCCGCCTGAGGATTGTCGTAGAGCACCCGCACCCGCACTCCCGGATTCAGCGCCCGCAACAACAAAACCTGTCCGGCTTCGTCGGCCCCAGGCCGGGTCGGAATGGGCAGCGTAGCGGCCTCAGCCACAGCGGGGGAGCCGGGCAAGGCATCGTCCCAGGGCACTTCTACATACACAAAGCCATAGCCCAGGTTGCGCAACAACGCCAGGTTTCGCTCGCGGTTGGTGGCATCGGGATGCCTTGGAATCACACCAAAAGCCAGCACCTGAGCATTGGTGCGCTCCCGCCAGCGGGACAGCACTTCCAGACGATCCAGAGCCTCGTGCAAGGCAAGGGTAGAACTGCGGCTCTGCACCAGCCCGCCGTATACCAGCGCATCCAGGCTGACAATCAGGGTGCGACCCGGCTGTTCTTGCAGCCAATTCAAGAGATCCTGCGGATTCACGCCATCCCGACCCTGGTAAAGCGTTCTAGGCGGGCAATCTACCAACTGCCAGGTGCAGGGCGACCAGTTGGGTGGCCGGTTATCCAGAGGAATATATATTACCCCTTCGGGGTAGGCCCAGGCCAGTGGCAACAAGCACAACAATCCCATTACAACAGAGCGCATCAAAGGCCATCATAGTCCGAGCAGATGAGGGAAGCCTGCAAACCAATGCACCTGGGCCTGACTTATCGCAGTCCGGCCTCGAGGCTTTGACGAACTGAGCCCGGCACAGCTTTATCCCAACCCGTGGCTATGAAGACGTCTACGTCGTTCGCGAGTCTACAGTCACCGGTCAAGAGAGTCCAAGGTCAAATGCCAGCGCAAATCATCCGACGCTGTACATCTCGTCACCAGGGGTTCATGACGCACGATAACCCAATACTTTGCAAGACTTGCAAGACCGATGAGCACAAAGCGCTCATACAAATGAGCTATAATGGGCCAGGGTCGAGAAGAAAACTTCGACCCAACCCCAACATAAAAACCCGTAGCCCTATTCAGGGGAACCCGCAACCTGAGAAGGCTAAGAGCAGCCTCAAGTGGGTCATGATACAGAGACTACGTTTTATTGAAGTTGATACGCTAAGGTGAAGTTTATGGAATTAGAGCGCCAAGCCCAATTGGAAGCAGAGGCTCTGTCGCGCCGTGTATTAATCCACGACATCCTGCGCCGTTTGCGCGGCGAAGACAACGATTTACTGCCTTACAGTGCGGTTTCGGAGTTGCGACCCAAAGGGGAGTCGTACAGGGGGTTACAAACCATCGAGGTAGATAAAATTATCGGCACCGTTGATCGCTACGGCGACTTTGACGCCGAGTTCATGCCCAAAGAACCTTTTACCCTGGAGCGCTGGACCAAGCTGCGCCAGGCCCAGCTCGAGGGCACCGAGTTTCCCCCCATTCATGTTTACAAGGTAGGCGATATTTATTTCGTCAAGGACGGCAACCACCGCACCGCCCTGGCTAAAGCCCAGGGCCAGCACTACATAGACGCCTACGTGACCGAGCTGGATGTGCCGGTAGACCTAGACCCCGACGATACCCTCAAGGATGTGATTTTGAAGGGCGAGTACGCTGAGTTTCTGGAGAAAACCCGGCTGCCCGAGTTGCGCCCGGGCCACGAGCCCATCCTGTTCAGCAAGGCCGGACGCTACGACGTACTGCTCGACCACATCCACACCCATCAGTACTTCATGGGCCTCAACCAGAAGCGCTCGATTAGCTGGGAAGAGGCCGTCACCGACTGGTACGACAACCTCTACCTGCCCACCATTCTGGAAATCCGCGAAAACGGGGTGATGAAGAACTTCCCGGGCCGCACCGAGGCCGACCTGTACCTGTGGATTTCCGACCACCGCTACTACTTATCGCAGGCCCTCGGCCATGATGTAGGCCCTGAAGAAGCCACCCTTTCGGCTCGCCGGCAGGCACAAAAAGGCCCCTTGAGCCGGCTGGTAGACCGGCTGGGTTCCTGGCTGTCGCACCTGGCCGCCCAGCGCAAGCCCTCGGTAACCAAAAAGACCCTCGAGGGGTGATGCCAGATTCGGTTGGTTCGTTACCGTTCAGTAACGAACCAACCCGACCGAAGGGTGTGCTCCAGGATTCAAAAAGACATCCTATGGGGTTTCTTGGTTTTGTAAACTGTCTTTTTGAATCTGGTATGACTACCGCAGCAGTTGGAGGCCTCCGGGGGTCTGGATAAAGGCCCTCAGCTCGGGCTTTGGAGCGGGCTCGAGGCGAATCTGGTTCAGCTCGAGATCTAGCTTATGCAGCACCCGCGCAACCGCTTCCGCCTCCGGGTGAAAGAGCACCAGTTCCACCAGGCGGCAGCCCATGTCCGGCAGGGTATGGGTAGGGTGGCGCAGCCCCCACTGAATCAGGTAAGGCACTACCCCACCCCAGTGCAGGCGCCCGTCTTCGGGGAGGGTGATGTGCCATTCCAGTTCTCCCCTGCGGGCCTCCCGCGCCGGGCCCAGACCAAACCCCTGATAGCGCGCCAAATCCTCGGTGCGGGCCACCCAGGTAAGCAGGCGCGGGGCCCCGGTAAAGCGGTCGAGGTCGAACCAGCGGAGCTGAGCGGGCGGAGGGGCTTCGGGGTCGATGGCGATGATTTCCAGATAGGCCCCGTTGCCCAGGTTCAGCAAACGGTTGTGCGTGCCCATCAAGGGGTGCTTGCCTCCGGCGGGCGGTAGCTCCAGCCCCAGGGTATCCTGAACGTACTGCAGCCCCTCTCCCAGGGCCTTGGCCGCCAGCACCAGGTGATCCAGCCGGGTCATCCGATCTTGTTGCCCTTTTCGTCGTAGCGGTAGAAGCCCCGCCCGCTCTTGCGCCCCAAAAGCCCGGCCTGCACCATCTTGCGCAGCAGGGGCGAGGGGCGGTATTTATCGTCGCCCAGGCCCCGGTGCAGCACCTCCATAATGGAGAGGCAGGTGTCCAGGCCAATGAAGTCGGCCAGGGTGAGGGGGCCCATGGGGTGGTTCATGCCCAGCTTCATGACCTGGTCTATGGCCTCCGGGGTGGCCACCCCTTCCATCACGCACTGGATGGCCTCGTTGAGCATGGGCAAAAGCACCCGGTTGGAAACGAAACCGGGGTAGTCGTTGACCTCCACCGGGGTTTTGCCCATCCGGCGGGCTGCGTCCAGCACAGCCTGGGTGGTGGCCTGGTCGGTCAAGTATCCCCGGATGACCTCCACGAGTTCCATTAGCGGCACCGGGTTCATGAAGTGCATCCCGATAAAGCGCTCGGGCCTGCGGGTGGCCGAGGCCAGCCGGGTAATGGGAATGGAGGAGGTGTTGGAGGCCAGGATAGCCTCGGGCTTGACGGTCTGGTCTAGGTCACGGAAGAGCTCGAGCTTGGTGGGCTCGTCTTCCACAATGGCCTCAACGATCAGGTCGCAGTCCTTGAGGTCGGCCAGCTGGGTGGTAGTTTTTATCCGTTCCAGCGCGGCATCGTGCGCGCTCTGGTCGAGCTTGCCCTTTTCCAAGAGCTTTCCGATGGAGCGCTTGATGCTGCTGAGGCCGCGCTCGAGGAAGGAGGTCTCGAGGTCGCGCAACACCACCTGGTAGCCCGCCTGGGCCGCCACCTGGGCAATGCCGGCCCCCATCTGCCCAGCACCGATTACACCAATCTTACGAATTTCCATGGCTTCATCCTATCGCGCTTTGAGGCCCCTGTGGATGCTTGAACGGGCCTCGAGCCGTCTGTAATGTCCTACCGTTTTTCACCTAGGGCCCTTGACCCCCAGCCTCCTTTACCGAGTCCGTGTCACCTTGGACAAATTGCGCGGCGCATCGGGGTTGAGGCCCCGGGCCACCGAAAGCTCGGCGGCAAAGGGATAGAACGCCTGGGCCAGCAAAATCGAGTCCAGCACCGGGTGTACCTTGGTGGGCAGCGGCAGGGGGGTGTGGGCCAGATCCAGGGCCTCGGCCTCGGAGGAGGCCACCAGCAGGTGACCGCCTTTACCCCGCAGGTTTTCCAGCAAACCCACCATGCCGGGCAGGGGCTTGTCCCTGGGCACCAGTACCAGCAAGGGAAAATCGGGCTCCACCAGGGCCACCGGGCCATGGAGCAGTTCGGCCCCCGACAGGGCCTCGGCGTGGAAGGCGCTGGTTTCCTTAAGCTTGAGGGCGAGCTCGTTGGCCACAGCAAAGGCATAGCCGCGCCCCACCACCAGGCCATTGTCGGCCTCCACCAGGGCCCCCAGGCCCGCCTGCCAGTTGGCATGGGCCGCTTTATAAAGGGCCTCGGGCAGCATGGCCAGGGCCTCCTTGAGGGGCTTGTCCTCGGCCCAGGCGGCCACCAGTTGCGCCAGCGAGGCCAGGGTGGCCAGGTAGCTCTTGGTGGCGGCCACGGCTTCTTCGGGCCCGGCCCACAGCGGCAGCACCACCTCGGCGGCCTGGGCCAGGGGCGAGTTTTCCTGGTTGACCAGGGCCAGCGTAAGAGCGCCGTCACGCCGGGCCTGGCGGGTCACCTCGATCAGGTCGGGGCTCTGCCCCGACTGCGAGATACTCACCACCAGGGCCCGGTGCAGGGCCAGGCGTTGTCCGTAGACCGTATGCACCGAGGGGATTGCCGAAGAACAGACCAGCCCCAGGAGGCTTTCGATGAGGTACTTGCCGTAAAGGGCGGCGTGGTCGGAGCTGCCCCGGGCGACCGTGAGCACAAAAGGCGGGGTATGGCGGCGTAAAAAGGTGCCCAGAAGTTCCATTTCGCTCTTGTTTTCCCGCAGGGCTTGTTCCACCACAGCGGGCGCCTGGTGGGCCTCCTTGAACATTTTGGTATCGACTGCCTTCATGCAACTTCCCTCAGCTTCTGACCCCGAATATAAACTTCCAGCACCCGAAGTTGCTCGTCCAGTACCACCAGGTCGGCGGGCATACCCACTTC
This sequence comes from Meiothermus hypogaeus, assembly GCF_003574035.1. Lineage (GTDB taxonomy): Bacteria > Deinococcota > Deinococci > Deinococcales > Thermaceae > Meiothermus > Meiothermus hypogaeus. The sequence goes on from NZ_QWKY01000042.1 coordinate 19,515, forward strand.
CAGGCCGGCCTCCCATCCGATGTACTGTGCGGCGGCACTCGAGGTCATCCGTACCACCTCGGGCCAGGCAAACCCCCAGCCGCGTAGGTTCTGGACGGCCTTATCCAGGGTGAGGGCGCTTCCGGCCAGGGTGCCATCGGCCAGGTAGACCCCCTGTTCCTTTTTGTAGACTTTATGACGACCCAGACGATATTCTCCCTCGAGCATCCCGGCTGCCGCAACCGCGTCGGTGACGGTATAGGTGCGGGGAATAGACTTCCAGGCTGCGCGAACCGCCGCCGGGTGGACGTGCAGCCCATCGGGGATGATTTCGGCCCATTCGGCGCGCTCGAGGGCCAGCCCCACCACGCCCGGCTCGCGGTGGTGCAGGGGGGTCATGGCGTTGTAAAAGTGCGTAAAACCCTGGGCTCCGGCCTCAAAACCTGCTTTGGCCTGAGCATAGGTCGCTTCTGTATGGCCCTGCTGCACCCGCACCCCCTCAGCTTTGAGGAAGGTTATCAGCTCGAGCGCCCCCGGCAGTTCGGGGGCCAGCGTGACCACCCGGATGGGGGCCAAAGCGAGCAGCCGTCGCATGGTTTCCAGGCTTGGGAGCAGGGTGTAGGGCGGCTGGGCGCCCAGTTTTTGCGGGCTGATGAAGGGGCCTTCGAGGTGCACCCCCAGCACCCGCGCCTCGCCGGGGCCGGGGTTCTCCACCACTGCAGCAATGCCCTTAAGGGCGCTCTGGAGGTCGGGCAGTGGTGCCGTGACGGTGGTGGCCAGCAGGGCCGTCGTGCCGTGCCGGGCGTGGAAGCGGGCCATCTGCCGCACCGCGGCCTCCCCTTCCATGCAATCCACGCCCCCTCCCCCATGCACGTGCAGGTCCACAAACCCCGGCAGGATGTAGCGCGAAGGAACACCCTCGGTAGAAGCGAGCGGAACAATGGCTTTGATGTGTGAATCAAACTCTACCTGGCCCAGGTAGGCCAGGTTGGAGGTGACGAGGGTTCCTACCAGTCGAGTCATCTATAACTCCAGTTTCAGGCTGATCACTTGATAGGGCGTGTAGGCCAGCGCCAGATGGCCGTTTTGTAGGGGAAGATCCTCCTCGAGGTCTTCCAGCAGATTGACCCGGCTCACCTTGCGAATGCCCAGGGAACTGAGGTCGAGCTCCAGCACACCGCGCCCGCCGTGGGCCTCGTAGAGCCGCAGGATATAACCGAAGCCCGTCTCGGCCCGCTTGAATGCAGCCACCCGCAGGCTGCCTTGCAACAAGCGCAAAAACTGCCGACTAGGCGGTTGTCCACCTGCATGCACAGGCAGAGCCAGGGGCCGCAAAGGCGCGACAAAGTCTTCGGCCTCGGCCACCGTGCCCGTCCGCCAATCGCCGGGGTGCGGGTAAAGGGCATAGGTGAAGGCGTGTTCACCCACATCGGCCAGGGGGTCGGGCCAGAGGGGGCCGCGCAGAAGCGAGAGGCCCAGCACGTTGGCGTGTGCGCTGTAGCCATGCTTGTACCCTCCCAGCAGGCTGACCCCGTAGCCCGCCTCGCTCAGGTCGGCCCAGCGCAGGGCGGGCAGCTCGAAACGGGCCGCATCCCAGGAGGTATTGGCGTGGTTGGGTCGGGCCAGGGCCCCAAAGGCGGTATCGAACCAGGCTTCGTGGGTACGCACGTTCAGGGGGAACAAGGCCCTTAGCAAGGTACGGCGCTCCTGCCAGTGCATTCTGGTTTCGATTTCCAGGCGGCGGGAACCCCCCCAGAGCCAGTAGATTTGCTCGAGGCTCGAGGCCCCCAGTTTGCGCTCCACCCAGATGCCAGACCGCAAAGGGCCCGCTTCGATGAGCTTGACCTGGCTGGCCGTAATTTCGTGGCCCTCTCGCATATACGAGGCATCCACATCCCAGGCCTCCCAGTAGCGTGGCACATCGGCATAGGCCCAGATTTGGTTACCGCGCCCGGCCAGCACTTCCCGCCGGTGGTCTTTGTCGTACAGGCGAGCCAGGGTGCCATCGGGAGCCACTTCCAGGCGCAGGTGCTGGTTCTCCAGCACACGGCCCTGCCCGTTCACCCGCACAGTGGGGGTTCGGCGGGCCTCCAGATGGGCTACCACGGCCAGAGCCAGATAACCCATAGCCGGCACGGTCTGGTCGGCCGCAATCAGGATGTGGGAGCCGGCCTCCTGGTAGGACACCTCATCGCCAGTGGCCGTAAGCAGGCGAAAAAACTGCTCGGTTGGCCGCTCCATCTGTAGCCGCAGGGGGCGCGCCGTGGTGCCCAGGTTCCACACCATCAGGTGGGCTAAGGCCTCCGGGTGCACCTTGCGCACGTCGGTGGAAAGCAAGCCTAGGGCTTCCTGGCGTAATTCCTCGGCCTGAACCAGGGCCGTCTGGAGGCTTTCGGCGGCCTCCTGAGACACGCTGTGGATGGACGAGCCCGGCAGGATGTCGTGGAACTGGTGCAGCAGCAAAACCTTCCAGAAGGCCTGCAGGTCCTGGGCCGGGTAGCGAGGCTCGTCTATGGTCAGCCGGGGGTCGAGGGGCTTGAGCGAGGCCAGGGCCCAGACCATCTCGGCCTCCAGTAGGGTTTGCTCGAGGCGCCGGTTGAGCTCTTTGAGCCGGGCCTGGGTGGTGTAGGTTGCCCGGTGCAGCTCGAGGTAGAGCTCACCCACCCAGACGGGTAACGGCGGTGCGGATTCTTCCAGCCTCTGGTAGAAGTCCTCCACCCGACCCATGGCCGCCTGGGGCAGGCCAGGAAACTCGCGGTAGCACTCAAAGCGCTCGAGCATGGGGGCGCTGGGGCCGCCACCTCCATCACCGTAGCCAAAGGTAAGGAGCGAGGTGTCGTGGTAGCGCTTGCCCTTGAAGTTTTTCCAGGTACCGGATAAGTCCAGGGCCTCGAGGCGGCCGTTGTAGCTTTCGTTGGGGTTCCAGAAAGCGTGCGCCAGCACCCTCGAGCCGTCCAGCCCCTCCCACTGCCACAGGTCGTGGGGAAAGGAGTTGGTCTCGTTCCAGTTCAGCTTGGTGGTGAAAAAGTAAGGCAGCCCCCCCTGCTGCAGAATCTGGGGCAGGTTGCCGGCAAAGCCAAAGGTGTCGGGGAGCCAGGCTACGCGGGCCCTTTTGCCAAACTTCTGTTCAAAGTAGCGCTGGCCATAGAGCATCTGCCGCACCCAGGACTCCCCCGAGAGCAGGTTGCCGTCGGGCTCGACCCACATCCCCCCCACCAGCTCCCAGCGTCCTTCCTGCACCCTGGCCCTGATCTGCTCAAACAAAGCCGGGTCGTCGGCCTCGAGCCAGGCATAGGCCTGGGCGCTGGACTGGTTGAAGTAAAGCCCGGGGTAGCGCTCCATCAGGTGCAGCACGGTAGCAAAGGTGCGGCGAATCTTGCGCCGGGTCTCGGCGATGGGCCAGAGCCAGGCCAGGTCGATGTGGGCATGGCCCGAGAGCAAGAGCCGCCCCACCGAGGGGTAGCGCGAGCGGATGTGTCCAATGGCCTGCTGGAGAAAGAGGCGGGCCTCCTCCAGGCTCTGCCGGTGTTCGGCCTCCAGGGGCAGGCCCGGCCCGGCAAAGCGCCACTCCTCCCACAGCTTGGCGGTTTCCTGGGCCCAGACCGATCGCTCGAGCTGGTTCAGGTAAGCCCGGGCCGGGCCGCGCGGTAGGCGAACGCGGGCAAAGGTCTCGCTCAGCGCGTCCAGCAAAAGCTGAGCCAGGTCAGGTTGTACATGGGGCAGGGCCTCCAGCACAGCCCGCAGCTCCGCACAAAAGGCACGCACCTGCAGATCCGGCACCAGAAGCGTGGCTTCCTCGAGCCGGGGCGCGGCCACCGGACTGCCAAATAGTCCCCTGGGCACAGCCTCGACCTCGAGCTGCACCACCTCTCTCCCCTGGGCCTGCACCAGCAGGGGGTACTCGGTGTGATAAGGGTTGAGCCCCCCCAGGGGTTGACCGTCTACCAGCAACAAACCTTCCCCCCCCGGCTTTATCCGGATCCAGACCGGTTTTCCGGCCCAGGCAGGGGGTAGCGCGGCCTCAAAAAATAGCCGAACCGGAAAATCCAGGTCGGGCCAGGGGTCGCCCGGCTTCAGGGGCACCCGGGGGCCACCGGGCATCTGGAATTCGCTCATCAGGGGCAGGACTTCCAGGTCTTGCCAGGCCGATAGCTCCTTCCAGCGAACCCACAGGCGCTGCAACCCCTCCATCACCCCTCCTCTCGAACCAGCCGCAAAGGGAACACCCCGGTAAACAGGCGCGGCCAGGCCAGCCGGGGCCGCCCCCAATCCAGCCGAACCCCCGGCAGGGCGGGGGCAAAGTACTGCTGCCAAAGGCTTTGGGCCAGCGGGGTCAGGCGCTGGTCGATGGCGAGTTCGGCTCCCCACTGCAATTCGGCCAGGTCGTAGGGGCTGGGGGGCTTACCCAGTTCCTCGGTCAGCTTTTGGTGCACCTCCGCGCGCACCCGGCTCTGGTAGAGCCAATCGTCTACCAGGCGGGAAAAGTTGGCCTCAGCCAGCGAGACCGGGTCGTCGCCAAAAAGGGCGCATACCCCCGCTGCAATGGCGCTGCCCAGGCTATTGCCGGCGGTGTTCCAGGCCGCAAAGCCGCCCAGGACGGGCAGGTTGACCGCCTGGAGCAGAAGCTGCATGAAGCGGTTCTCTGCACCGTTGGCATAGGCCACGTCGGCCACCGCAACCAGCCGGCCGACAGCCTGGTCCCCGACCAGCCGGTCTATAAGCTCGGGCAGGTGGCGCTCGGCGGTGTCCACCGTCTCGTAGTCGGGCTGGCGCTGGGCCTGCCGGGTGGCCGGTGCGTTCACGGCCAGGATCAGATCGGCCTGCTCGGTGCTCTGCACCGCCAGGCACCCGGCCGCCCGCAGGTGGGCCTTGACCAGTTCGCCCAGGGGCCGGTCTTCGTAGAGCATCGCTGCCTGGGGGGCCAGCACCGAAGGGTAGCGCACCAGCACCTTGGTCTTGCGACCGGCATGGTTGAGCAGGGCCCGGGCCAGCAGCGTACAGGCGGCCTCGTCGGCCCCAGGGTAGATATCGGCCTCGCCCCACAGGCCCAGTTCGTCCAGGCGGGCCTCGAGCCGCCGGCGGTCGCGGGCGGCCAGGCTGTAGGGGGTGGTGTCGTCCAGGGTCAGGGCCAGGTACTCCAGCACCCCCTCGTTGAGCAGGTCAATGGCCGCGAGGTGCAGGGCATGGTTGCGCTCGCGGGTGGCCAGCCAGTCCTGCAAAACCTCTTTGGGCAGGTGCAGCCGGGCCCGGTCCAGTTCCATCGGGGCATCGCCCGGTTCCTGTCCGGCGGCCTCTTTGCGCTCGAGGCGATCCATCCATTCCGAGTACTTGCGTAAGAGCGGGCCCCATTCGCCGTAGTAGGGCTTTTCCTCAAGGGGGTCGTTGTCATGGGCTACCCGCACAATCACCCCGTGGGCCAGAATGCGCAGGTGCGGACTTCTTTGCTTGATCTCGCGCAGCACCTCGAGCCTTGGCAACACCTCTTCCAGGGGGTCCGAAACCCGCCGGGCCGGAATCATACCGCCCAGGGCGAGGGTCTCCAGGGTCACGATGGCGGCATCGGCAGCAGGGGCCTCGCGCCGCAGCCACTCCGCCAGGGCTGCTGTGTTGCCCGGCTGGTTCATCTTGTTCAGGATTTCGATTGGGGGCGAACGCATCTCCAGCCCGGCCACCCGCGCCAGTTGGTGGGGTAGCTCGAGGGTCACGGGTCTGGTATCGGCAGGTAGCAACAGAACGCGCTTCATAGGTCGGACGCCACTCTAAAACCCAATCTACCCGAACCCACCTGCAAAAGGGCAGCCGTCCGGTGCGCCATAAGAAAGCCCATAGGTGGTTTCCGATAAATAAGCCAGGGTGTGTGGAGCACCAGATTGTATCACTCTGGCAGTGATCTGACCCCCATGATTTGCACCCATCGGCCACAATTGACAGCTATTGGCTATCTGCTATCAGCCAAATTTGCCCTAACCCTTCACGGCGCCCTCGAGGCCCCGCATGAAGAAGCGCTGAGCCAGGAAAAAGACCACCAGCACAGGAATCATCATAATCATGGCCCCGGCTGCCACGTTGAACACATCGTAGTTGAACTGGCCCTTGAGCTTCAGGATGGCCACCGACATGGGCAACAGATCATCATTGGTCAGGAGGGCCACCGAGGGCCAGAAAAAAGCGTTCCAGGTGCCCACCAGGGTAAAGATGCCCAGCGCCGTCAGCGAGGGCACCGACAGGGGAATCATCACCCGCCACAAAATCTGGAGCTCACTGGCCCCGTCTATGCGGGCGGCCTCCATCAGCGTGCCAGGAATGGCCAGATACGCCTGTCGCATCAGAAAAATGCCAAATGCGGTGGCGATGATGGGCAGCACTACCCCGGCATACGTGCCCAGCAACCCCAGGTCGCGCAGCGTAAGCACATTGACGATAAAGGCAATCTCGGTCGGCAGAACCAGCGTTGCCACAATGGCCCCAAAAATCAGACCCCGGCCCGGAAACTGCAGCCGGGCCAGCGGATAGGCTGCCAGCGCCGAGACCACCAGGGTTCCAACCACCGTCAGAGCGGTGATGATCACCGAGTTGAGGAAATACTTCCCCAGGTTGAGCTTGGTAATCACCTCGAAAAAATTGCCCAGCGTGACGGCTGGCGGGAACAAGCTTTTGGGAAAGTCGTAGATGCTGATGCCGCTGGCCTGTTTGTCGGTGATGGAGATGGCCAAGGTCCAGAGGAAGGGAAAAATGGCAAAACCCAGAATGACAAGCATCAGCGCGTAGCTCAGGCTGATGCGCAGCCCCTTGCGCAGGGCGGCTTTTGCCCGCATACGGGCGGCTTCCTGGGTTTGTACTGGGCTCATCGCTCACCCCTTTCCTCGCGGGTGAGCCGGAAATTGATGTAGCTCAAAGCGAACCCCACCAGCGCTATCAGCAGCCCGGCCGCCCCAGCCACGCCAAAGTTGGCATTGAGCATGTTGCCCCAGCTCTTGTTGTACACGTAGAGCAAGGCCGTATAGGTGCTGTTGAGCGGCCCCCCGCTGCCGCCGGTGAAGACGATGATTTCCTCGAGGACCCGGATGGCCGCAATCGTGGAGAGCAGGCTACACAGGAGCAGGGTCGGGCGCATCAGCGGCACGATAATCAGCCAGAAGCGCTGCCAGGCCGTTGCCCCATCCAGGGTAGCGGCCTCCTCGAGCTCCGCCGGAATGCTCTGCAGCCCGGCCAGATAGAGCACCATGTAGTAGCCAAAGCCCCGCCAGAAGGTCACTAGCATGATGGCCCACAGGGCCGTATGTTCGTTGAGCAACCAGTTGAACCGCCCTTCGGCATTAATCAGGTTCAGGAGCTGCAAAGACCAGTTTAGAAAGCCCTCTTTCTGAAAAATCCACTCCCACATCACCGCCGCCAGCGAGATAGAAGTTACCACCGGGATGTAGTAGCCCACTCGAAAAAAAGCCATCAGGGGGAGTTTCTGATTGACCAGCACGGCCACCGCCAGCGAGGCAATTTGCAATAGGGGCACCACCAGCAGGTATTTCAGCGAGTTGAGGATGCCGGTCTGGAACAGGGGGTCGCTCAGCACAAACTGGAGGTTCTTGAGCCCCACCCAGCGCGGCCCCTCCCCCGAAGCCAGGTCGGCCACGGTATAGTCGGTAAAGCCTAAATAGGAACCGTAGAACACTGGATAAAAGGTAAACAGCCCCATCAGTACCAGGGCCGGCGCTAAAAAGGCATAGGCAATGAGGGTGGCGGTCAAGGCCTGTCGTTTCATATAACGCCCTTGACTGATAGCTGATAGCCTATGGCTAAAAAATCCGCCAGCTATCAGCTATCAGCTATAGACTCTTAGCTCACTTCGCGTTGGCGTTCCAGAAGGCTACGGCATCGTCGAGGGCCTGCTTGGCAGTCTTGCGTCCCAGGAAAGCCGCCTCGACGTTGTCGTTGAAGTTCTTGTAAATGTCGTCGGTGTTCTTGGGAGGCTTGAAGCCGGGGTTAATCAGGCGGCCCGAGGCGGAGTTCATGCCTTTACCGATCTCGAGTGGGTCGTTGCTCTTGGCCTTGAGGCCGGGGTCGTTCTCTGAGCCCGCTGCCGTGGAAACGATGGGCACCACGTTGGCAAACTTGACCTGGTTGGTGCGGTTGGTTACGAAGAGGGCAAAGCGGATGGCTGCGCTCTGGTTTTTGGAGGCGCGGGGCACCACCAGGCTCATGGCCCCGCCGGTCTGGATGCCGGCCTTGCCCAGGGGCGCAGAGGCAATGCGGGTTTTGGCATAGAGGTCGGGGTTGGCCTCCTTGACGCGGTTGAGGGTAGTAGGGGCGCCCACCACTATGGCCGCCTTACCCTGGCTATACAGCTCATTGGAAAGCTGGAAGGCTTCCTTGCGCAAAAGCTCTTGTGGGATGACGTCGTTCTTCATGGCGTCCACGTACTTCTGCAACAGGGCCACGTGGGCAGGCGAGTTAAAAGCCGCCTTGCCGTCTTTGTCGTAGACTGGTAACCCCTCCAGGAAGAAGCGGCCCAGGAAGCTGGCTCCGTTGGGGTCTTTAACCGGGGGCAGCCAGCCATAAGCACCGGTGGCTTGCTTGATACGGGCCGAGGCCGCCAGCAGGTCATCGGTGTTGCGAATAGTACGTACATCTACACCGGCTTTTTGTAGCAGATCAGGGTTGTACATCATGACCCCCTGGTCGAGCCAGCCATACCAGGGCAGCCCATACACCTGACCATCCATTACGAACATGTCCAGCACGTTGGGGTAGTAGAGCTGGTTGAGCACGTTGCGGTTGACCAGCTGGGTGATGGGGGTGAGAATTTTGTTCTGGGCCGCCGCAAAGGTGGAGTCCTGCCACAGGTTGACCACATCGGGCGCTTTACCCAAAGCCACCGCCGCGGTCAGGTCGCGCTCCATGGTGTCCTGTTTGTCTACCCAGCGTACCTTAATGGTGGGGTTTTCCTTCTCGAAATCGGCGATGGTGCTCTTGATGTAGTTGTCGAAGTTGGGGCTCAGGTAGTACGTCCAGAACTCTATCTGGGTCTGGGCCAGCGCGCTCAAGCTGAGCGCCAACACCGATGCTGTTAACCAACGCTTTAACATATTTTCTCCTCCTGCGATTGCTATCAGGTCGAGCCTGAGTTAGCCAAACGAAATGCGCCCATCCAACATCAGTAGTTCCTGTCGGCTACCGCCGCCGCAGTACGGGCGATAAAGTCGGCGGCTTGCTTTCTGCGCAGCGCCACCAGGGTATAAAGCAAGTCCAGCACCAGAAGCTGCCCCATTTTGGCCGTTACCGAACCGCCCGTCAGGGGGCTTTCGGCCACCGAAGTAACCAGCACCACATCGGCAAAACGGGCCACCGGGCTTCGGGTGCGCTGGGTAATGGCCAGGGTAGCTGACCCCGACCGCTTGGCAACTTCAAGGGCTTTAACGGTATCTATGGTCGTGCCGGAGCGGGTAATGCCGATGGCCAGGGCTTTCTTGTCCAGCGTGGCTGCGGCCATCGCCGCCATATGAGGATCGGGATAGGCCTGGGTGGTATAGCCCAGGCGCATGAACTTGTAGGCGAAGTCCTGGGCGGTTATTCCCGAGGCGCCCACGCCATAGATGTCGATGCGCTGAGCGCGTAAAATCAGGTCTACCGCCATGTTTACCAGTTTCATGTCTACCAGGCGGGAGGTGTCCTCGAGGGCCTGTTTGGCATGGTGGGTGACGTACTCGAGCGCCTCCTGAGGGGTTCTGGGGTTGTCCTGCGGCCCCAACCCCACCGGGCTCGCGGCCAGGTCGGAGGCCAGGGCCAGCTTGAACTCCTGGAAGCCGCTAAAGCCCAGGTCGCGGCAGAAGCGAATCACGCTGGCTTCGGACGACCCCGAGGCCTCGGCCACCTCCACCACCGTCTGGTAGAGCAGCTTTTCGGGGTTTTCCTGCACATAGCGGGCAATCTTGCGCAAGGCCGGGGTCATCTCACCCCCCAGGCTTCGCAATAAGGCCAAAGCACCGTTAGGCATGGCCTGGCCCTCTCTGGGCATCCATGGCTGAAGTTTGGGGCCCAGGCACTCCGATACCATCCCAAGCTTTAGTACTACGTTTGTGCACCCCTGTCATTGGGCCACCTTTTGCAAAGCATCCACAAAACCTTGCGTGACCCACTCCAAGCGGGTGAGGGCCGTACCCACCGTGACTGCAAAAGCCCCTGCGTCCAGGGCCTGCCGGCCCTGAAGGGGGGTGGCAATCCGGCCCTCGGCAATCACCCTGATCCCTCGCCTGGAAAGCGCGCGCACCAGTTCCAGATCGGGGCCTTCCAGCTTGGGCGAGTAGTCGGTGTAGCCCGACAGCGTGGTGCCTACCAGGTCGGCCCCTAGTTGGTGGGCGCAAAGACCTTCCTCCAGGGTGGAAATATCGGCCATTGCCAGACAACCCTGGGCATGGATGGCTTCGATCATCGCCCCCATCTCTACCGGGCGCGGGCGTTGGGTGGCGTCAAACGCTACGATATCGGCCCCCCGCTCAGCCAGAGCCAGCACATCGGACAGCTCGGGGGTGATGTAGACCGGGGAGCCCACCACTTCACGCTTGACCAGACCAATAATCGGTACCGCGACCGCCCCCCGAACCGCCTCTAAATCGGCCAGCCCCTCAATGCGTACCC
>NZ_QWKY01000043.1 GCF_003574035.1 Meiothermus hypogaeus
ACAGGGGGTCGCTCAGCACAAACTGGAGGGGTGGTGGTCTCTACGGTAACGGGTAGGCTGCTACCCCCGCCGTTGCGGGCCACCAGGCGGTAGGTGTAGGCGGTACTGTAATCAACGTTCTCATCGGTGTACTGGGGGGCTGTGGCCACAAAAATAGGGGCAAAGTCGCCGTTTCCCGACTTGCGCTCGAGCAAGTAATCCGAAGCGCCCGCTACCGCATCCCAGCGCAGCGCCACCTGCGGGGTTGTGTCCGCGGTGGCCTGGAAATTGGTGGGCGTGGCCGGGGGTTTGGGGGTGCAAGCAGCCAAAAATACCAAAAGAACAAGTATTCCAGCCCTTTGCAACCTGTCTCTTACAATCACTACATCACCTCCATACCCCTCCCTATGGTGTTTGCCGAAATCCATCAGGCTCGAGGAATCACCGGCAGGTTCTCCTCTTGCGTATTTTGTGCGTGGGCCTGTTCGATCAAGCTTTTTTCCCAGCCGAGGAAATACTGCTTGACCGACCCCGAGGCCACATCTTCAGTCAGATACTTCACGTTGGAGTACATGGGGGCGCGGTAGTCGCGCACCTTGCCGCTGCGCAGGGCATCTATCACCTGCCGAATCCCCTGCTCCACCGTCCAGTTGGGCTCGAAGCCCAGCCGGTTGCGAATTTTGGAAAAGTCCACCCGGTAGTTGCGGCGGTCGCCATCGCGGCCCGAGTCAATCAGTTCGGCGTCGGGCACGAGCTTCTTGACGAGTTCGCCGACCATACCCAGCGTCATGTTGCCCTCGTTGCTACCGACGTTGAAGGTCTCGTTGTGTACCAGCTCTTTAGGGGCCTCTACTGCCATCATGACTGCATTCGCAGCGTCGTCCACATGCACAAAGGGCCGCCACTGGTCACCACCAAACACGGTAATCTTCTTCTCTACCACAGCCTTGGCCGTGAGCAGGTTGACCACCAGATCGAAGCGGGTGCGGCCCGAAAGACCGTAAATGGTACCAAAGCGCAGGATAACCACGGAAAAGTCGTCGCTTTGCAGCTGATGCAAAACCTGCTCGGAGGCTATTTTGCTCCGCGCGTAAAGCGATACCGGGTTCAAATTGCTGCGTTCGTTGAGGACCAGGTCGCTGGCACCATAAACCGAGCAGGTGCTGGCAAAAATGAAGCGCCGCACGTGCATTCCCTTAGCAATTTCAGCGATGGTGCGGGTAGCCACCAGGTTGATTTCGATGGTGAGGTTTTCGTCCAGGGCGCAAGCGGGGTCGCCAACCAGGCCCCCCAGGTGAACCACGGTATCCACACCGCGCATGGCCTCCACTACCTTGTCTACCTGGCGGAAGTCGGCCTGGATAATTTCCAGGTTGGGGTGGTGAAGCACATGGGCAATGGGCTCCTTGCCGAACATCAGAAGATCGAGCAGACGAACTTTGTAACCGCGCTCGAGCAGCCTGGGCAGCAAGCCCGACCCAATGTAGCCCGCGCCGCCAATTACCAGTACGATTCGCTCGTCGGCCACAGCAACAGGGGGGCTGGCCTTGCCCCTGCGGTTGCTTTCGATGCGCTCCCAGTAGTAGACCCAGGCCCGAGAACCCAGGGTCAGAGCCAGGGTGAGGAAGCCCGACAAAAACAACACCGAACGGGGTGGATCCACCACGGGCAGCATAAATACCGCGAAGCCAAATATCAGGTACGTAAGCGCTACAGCCTGGGTCACGATGAGCATTTTGTAGCGACCCTGATAGGCCCGGCCCCGCGTATAAAAACCGCTGAGCACAAAAACTACGAAGCTAATGCCTACCAGCATGGGCAGGTTGGCCAGGTAAATCTGGGCGTAGGCCCCCAGCAGGCGGGGATCGCCGGAGTTGCTGTAAGCCCAGACCAGGTGCAGGATCATGGCCAGAGCAAAGCTACCCAGCACCATGGCCTGATCGGCCAAAATGCGCAAGACCACATCGGCCGTGAATCGCAACTCTTTGAAATGAATCATGCTCTATTCCTCCCCACAATCGAGCCCAAAATCGAGCCAGTGTGTATCAGGCCGAGGCTTCCTCCATCACCCGTTCAACCACTTCGGCGGTAGCACGCATGTGTTCCAAACCCAGGGTGGGGTGCACCAGGAACATCAGCGAGGTCTCGCTCAGCTCCTGGGCCACCGGCAAGCGCTCTTTTGGCTGCCAGCCCCGGCGGGTAAAGGCTTTCTCGAGGTAAATCTCACCACAGCTTCCGGTTGTGCAAGGTATTCCGGCCTCGTTGATCGCTACCATAATGCGGTCGCGGTTCCAGCCCGGCTTGAGCTTTTCGGGGCGCACGTACACGTAGTATTTGTAGTAGGCGTGGTACAGCTCAGCCGGCACCTCGGGTACGCGCAGGGCCGGAATCTGGCGGAAGCGCTCGCTCAGGTAGTGGGCGTGCGCCCGCCGTTTCTCGACCCAACCATCCAGCTTACGCAAAATCACCCGGCCAATGGCCGACTGCACCTCGAGCATGCGCCAGTTGGTGCCAAAGTCTTCGTGCAGCCAGCGGAAGCCCGGCGGGTGCTGCCGGTTGTACACCGCATCGTAGCTTTTGCCGTGATCCTTGAAGCTCCAGGCCCTGTTCCACAGTTCGTCGTCGTTCAGGGTAAGCATGCCGCCTTCGCCCCCGGTGGTCAGGATCTTGTCCTGGCAAAAAGACCAGGCCCCGGCATGACCTATGGAGCCCACGCTGCGGCCCTTGTACTTTGCGCCGTGGGCCTGGGCGCAGTCCTCAATCACCCAGAGGTTGTGCTTGCGGGCCAGTTCCATAATGGCGTCCATGTCGGCGGGCCAGCCTGCCAGGTGCACCACGATGATGGCCTTGGTGCGCGGGGTAATGGCTTTTGCAATGGTTTCGGCAGTTATCAGGCCGCTGTCGCGGTCCACGTCGGCGAACACGGGCCGGGCCCCCCGCATAACGGCCGCACTGGCCGAGGCAATGAAGGTGCGCGGCGTGGTGATGACCTCATCGCCCTCCCCCACGCCCATTGCGTACAGGGCCAGTTCGATGGCCACCGTGCCGTTGTGCAGGGCGATGGCATGTCGGGTACCTACATACTCGGCAAACTCCCGCTCAAACTGGCGGCCCTCGAGGCCGGTCCAGTAGTTCACCTTGCCAGAGCGAAGCACGCTTACCGCGGCCTCGATCTCGTCGGGTTCGAAGTGGGGCCAGGGAGCAAAGGCTATAACGCTGTGGGATTCTTTTACCATTCGTTCGCTCCTTCAGGGATGGCTGCCTTGGTGCTAATAGTCAGGAGTTTAGTCTGGGAGCCGTTATGACGGCGTTATTCGGCAATAATCCCTTTTGCTAAGGGCAGCATATACTGCATTACACCAGCAAAAGGGTTATTTTGAACACGCAACTCTCCTGTAACGATGCGTATAACGCCCTGCAAAGTGCGGGGGCTCGAGGGAATCGCCCTCGAGCCCCTCAAATCCTGGGAAACTACTTCTTGTTACCGGCGGTATCGTACTTCAGCACGAAGATGTCCTCCGGGCCTCCCTGGTTGGTATAGCCATCGAAATCCCCGCTGGAGTGGCCGGTCACATAAAGATCGCTGCCAAGCAGGGTGACCGCCAGGGCGATTTCATCTTGCGGACTGCCCACCTGCCTCTTCCAACCCTCGCTGCCATCAGGGAGGTACTGGAGAACAAAGATGTCCTTTTGGCCCTGGGGGGTCTGTGTGCCATCGATGGAAGTGTTCACGTCGCCCACAATGTACACGCCACTGGCATCCGCCGCCATGCCGTAGGGGTTGATTTGCGCGGGGTCGGTGGGGCTATACTGCCGCTTCCAGGTTTCGATACCCGTCGCGCTGAACTTGGTTACAAACAGGTCGGTGCCCCCGTTGTAGCTAAAGCCCGTGGCATACGCGCCCGTTACGTAGCCCGCCACGTACACATCCGAGCCCACCACGGCCAGCGCATTGGCCGAGTCGCCAAAGAGAGTGCCGAACTGCTCGAGCCACTGCTGGGTACCGCTGGCGCTGTACTTGGCCGCAAAGGCATCGGTGTCGCCCAGGTGGGTTTTTCCGGGCAGAGCCCCGGCAGCAAAACCGGCCACGTAGACATCCCCGTTCGCGTCCACGCCCATGGCTGTGATCTTGTCGTTGGCGGTGGAGCCGAACTGAACCGCCCAGCCAAAGGCAAGGTCCGTGTCGTACTTATAAAGCGCCGCGTCAGAACCGCCCGCGTTGGTACCCCCTGGAACGGTTCCGTTGGTATAGCCACCCAGGTAAAGGGTTGTTCCGCTAACCGCCACCGCATTTAGACCGTTTTCTACATTTGGCGTACTCTCGTCGAGCTTGATGGAGTTGATTCGGTTGCCATTCGGCCCCAGTTTGAGCACAAAGCCTTTGAAGACGTTGCTGGCCGAGACAAAGGCGTTACCTACAACGTAAATGTTGCCGCTGCTATCGGTCGCAACCCCTTTAGCCGAAGACTCTACATTAGGTAAGGTGTTGGGGTCGCCCACGGTAAATTGTTTGACCCAAAGACGGACGCCGTTGGGGTCGTACTTCGCTACCACTACGTCGGGGAAGCGGCTGTTGAGCTGGCCCAGCTCACCCAGCAACTCCCTGGAAAGACCCGCCACAATCACGTTGCCGCTGGCATCGGTGGTGATGGCCGTGCCCTTGTCGGTGCCCGTACTGGCCAGCCACTTGGTGTAAGGGCTGCACTCGACCACGATGTTGCTAACGGCTGCGCCTGCTACGGTCACGTTGGGGTTGGTAACGACGCAGGTTTGGTCCGGGCTGCTGGGCTGGGTTTGCACGCTTACCGTGTAGGTGCCGTCGGGCAGGGGCGTATCGAAGGTGAAGCTACCAGCGGCGCTGATGGTCTTGGTCTGCGAGCCAATGGCCAGCACCAGGCCCGACCCATTCAGGTAGCGCACCGTGCCGCCAACCGTGTAGGTAGGCACAGGGTTCACGGTGAAAGTTGCCGTGCCGCTCTTGCCCCCCGCGCTGGCGGTGATGTTGGCCGTGCCAACCGCTACCGCAGTGGCCAGGCCGTTGCTATCTACTGTGGCCACACTCTCATCGCTCGAGGCCCAGGTAAAAGTGACACCGGAAATGGTGTTGCCCCCGGCATCCTTGGCCACCGCCGTGAACTGCTGGGTCTGGCCCACCTGCTTGGTGGCCGTGGCGGGGGTCACCTCGATGGTTTCGATGGCGGGTGGAGGCGGGTTCTGCACGGTCAGGGTGGCGCTGCCGCTCTTGCCCCCCGCGCTGGCGGTGATGGTGGCCGTGCCAGCCGCTACCGCAGTGGCCAGGCCGCTGCTACTATTCACCGTAGCCACGCCAGGGTTGCTCGTGGTCCAGGTAAAAGTGACACCGGAAATGGTGTTGCCCCCGGCATCCTTGGCCACCGCCGTGAACTGCTGGGTCTGGCCCACCTGCTTGGTGGCCGTGGCGGGGGTCACCTCGATGGTGCTGATGGTCGGCGCACCACCCCCGCCGCACGCAGCGAGGAACAGGGCCGCAAAGAGTAGTAGTAGCCAGCGATATGTCATCCAGTACCTCCTTTGGATTGGGATCTATGGAGATCCTACGAGTCTGAGTGTAGTAGGGGAATGGGGTTTTGCAACACTCAAATGCACCTACGAAACGAGCATAACCAGGCGCTTTAACGGGTTTGGCCCGCTCAATCGCTGGCCCCGGCTGCGGACCGGTTCGGCCACAGACACGGCGCCCCGTGTTTCCTCGCTAGAAAGGGCTCGAGCCCCCCGATAAGCCAATCCAGTGGTTATGGGCCAGATAACGGTTCCTTAACGCTGGCGTTTATACGGCTTACCCAGCGGCTGGTTTCTCTGAAAAAGAGAATATTCTCTCCCCAACGGCTTAAAACCTTTGCACAATCCGGCGCCGGGAGGCCTCTACCCACCGCCTATGGTTGCCAAATTACGTTCAAAAGCCTAGCCGGGCAGCGTAAGGCGGTAGTCCAGCGCTTCCCAAACCCGCCGGAGGTTGTCTGTAGCGTTCACCGGAATGTTGGCCCGCCAGTGGCGGGGGTGCAGCAAGACCTCGATTACCGGCTGCCGGGATTCCAGCGCGGCCAGGGGGTTGCCGTCCAGCCAAAACGTAGGGTAGGGGCCATCGGAGTAGCGCTGGGTATAGTGTTGCTGCAGCGCTGCGTCGTAGGCCTCGAGCTCGATACCCAGCACCTCGCGCAGGGCCGGGTCTTGCAATAGCTCGAGGTTAATCACACCCAGCTTGCGGTTAAGCCAGTCGCCATGCGAGGCCACCGTGTGCAAGGGCAGGCCGGTCTGCGCCTTCACCCGGCGGTAGTTATCGGCGAACAGCGCCCGTATAGCGGGCATGTGCGCTTCAACCTCGGCGCGGCTACGCAGGCGATAACGCTTGGCGTAGGCAGCCAGCTCCTCGTAGTGGTAGCTGGCTTCGCTGCCCGCTTCGTGAATGGCTTGCATTAAGCGAACATCCAGGGTCGAGAGGCGAAAATAAAAAGTACCCCTTACCCCCAGATCGCGCAATAACTGCCACAAAGCCCTGGTCGTACGCAGGTCGGTATCTATATCCAGGCGCAGCACCAGGTGCAGGCCGGGTCTGGGGCCTCCGGCTTTGATTTGTTCCCAGAAAGAAGCAATCGAGTGCACCTCGTAGCCCAAAGACAGGGCGCGCTCGAGCAACAAGCGCAGCTCGCTCGTGCGGTCTTGCAGCATAAAGTCGGAGTAAAAACGGTTCAAAACCGACCGCAAAAAACGGCCATTGCCCACAGGGCTTTGCGAGTTGTTTGGCTTCAGTATGCGCATTTCAGAAAGGTCCTCCCCACATCACGAAACCGGTTCCTTGCTGAGAAGTTGTTGGTAGAAGCGCAGGAGTGTTCGCGCGTTTTTCGCTGCATCGTAGTGCTCATACACATGGGCTTGCAGTCGTTCGGCTCGGGCGCGGGCCTCCTGGGGATTTTTACGCAGTTCGTTCAGGGCCTTGATTATGGCCTCTGGGCTTACCTGCTCGAGGGGAAATCCGGTCTGTTGATTAATTAGTTCGGGCGTACCGCCGTACTGGCTGGCAATCACCGGCAGACCCGCTGCACCCGCTTCAACCACGACCGTGGGCAGACCTTCACGGTAGGATGGGAGAATAAAGGCATCGGCAGCGGCCATATAGGTTCGCACCAGGCTGTTGGGCTGCTGACCCAACACCACCACCGAGGTGCGCGAAGTGCTGACCAGGGTCTCGCGCAATGGACCGTCTCCTATAAAAACCGCCATCAGGCTCTCGTCGTCGAGCAGGTGCAGGGCTTGGGCAAGTTCCGACACACCCTTGTACTTCCAAAGCATTCCTACGAACAAAAGCACAAAGCGGTCCTGAGGTAGCCCGAGCTGGTCGCGAAGGGTGCTTTTGTCGGGCCTGGCCTGCAGCGGGGAAAGACGCAGACCCACCCGGTGGGTCAGCACCGGGCGCTGGGTCAGGGCCTGGGTCCGCTGGCGGATGGCCTCGCTTACCGCAAGAACCAGGTCGGCCTGGGCCAGCACCTGGCGGAAATAGCGCATGTAGCGCGGGTTCTGGTAGGGATAGGTATTGGCGTCGTCGCCATGCAAGGTTACGACCAGGGGTTTGCGCCAGCGGCGCTTAAGCCAAAGGCCCAGGGTGCCCTCGGGGTGGGCAAAATGTGCATGTACCAGGTCATATTTGGCGACATCGCCAGGCAGGGTGGGGGCTTTGAGCAGGTGGGGCCAGCCCCAGAGATTCTCACCGGGAACAGCCAGATACCGCGGACGGTACACTCTGGTTCCTTCTACTTCGTACTGGGCAGGAATCTGGGCGTAGCTCCGCCAGGCCGGTTTCAAACGGCCCATACCGGGCAACACCAGGGGCAATGGGGCGTGCACCTCTATCTGAAGGCCCAAACGCTGCAACTCCAGGGCCTGGGTTTGTACAAAGATACAGGCCGAGGGGTGTACTGCCGAGGGAAAGTCAGGACTTAGGAGGAGTAGACGCATAGGTGGTGCCTCGAAACATCATGGAAAGTCCGTGCAAGAGCGCTATGGTCAACCACAAGTATTTACGTTCAAGAATGCCCAGAAATGCGCCCTGAATCAGGTAAGCCAGAAGGCAGGCTTTTAATATAAGGATCAGGTCAGGGTGAACCGACTGCCTCAGACTCACCCGAAGCAAAACCCACATCCAGGCCAAAAATATCCCCAGCCCAACCAGGCCAATCTCGGAAACGAGCTCGAGGTAAATATTGTGGGCCCCCCGGCCATCGGTAATGTAGTACGTATCAATGGACTCGAGGGCCGATTCGGTCGCGGCCCCCAGACCAAACAGCGAGGTGAAGGTTCCATAACCATGCCCAATTAAGAGGTTCTGTTGCGCAATATGCCAACCCACCGTCCAGATGGCCGTGCGACCTGCACCCCCGTCCTCCGTCGCCGAGGTTACCCGGGTAGCTAAAAACTGGTTAACTGCCGGTAGCTGGTACAGCGCAACAAAACAGAGCGCAAGCATCAGGCTTATTGATAGCATTCGCTGCCAGCCCAGGCGTGGCAATATAACCAAAAACAGGGTAACTATAATGGCTACCCAGGCGCTGCGAGTGCCCGACAGCACCACCGCCAGAGTACAGGCCGCAAAGCAGGCCAGGCTGTACCAGCGCATCCACGAGCTTTTCGCTGTTAGCCACAAACCCACCGCCACCAGCGAGCCCAGCAAAACGATAGCGGCAAAGTCGGCTGCATCTGCTGAGCCCGCAAAGCTAGATCGGCTCGAGGGGTTGCGCAGATAGTTAGAGATACCTTGAAAAGCCGCGACCAAAGCCCCCAAAGAGTAAGAAAACAGGAGGGGTTGAAGGGTTTTGGGGCGTGCCATAATAAAAAAGGCAATGGCCAAAGCCCCTATGAGGTGCTGGGCCAGCGCCTGGAGCTTATCCCAGGTAGCCGAGGGATCTACCGACCAGAAGTAGCTTGCACACGCCCAGAACATTAGAAGTACAGCAAGTATCGAGATGCGTAAGCGGGGCACTTGCCGCCAGGTCAGCACTAAAGCTGGAAACCAGGCAATTTTAGGGCGTCGAACCTGGAAGGCCAGGGCCAACAAAAATAGCCCCAGGAGCCCTTTCGATAGGGTGAATACCCCCTCAATGGCAAAAACGCCTTCCAGCGGCAAGCTGAACGTATACAAATACAGCAGGATTTGCGGAAAGGCCAGCCAGGCCCACAAAGGAAACATCAGAGTTGCTGTTACCGAGGCTACGGCCCTCATTCCAAACCTTCCCTTCGTATTTCAACAAAACTCCTCAGAAGCAGCAAAAAAACCACCAAAACCGCGGCACCCACCCACCACCAGCCTTTCAGCCAGTAGCCCGCGCCCCATAGCAAAAGCAGGCTGAGCAGATCGAACCAAACATACTTGCGCACCTTCAGCCAGAACCCCTGCCAGCTTGCCCCCGCTGCACGAAAAAAAAGCCCCATCGAGAGCAGGGCTACCAGCAGGCTGCTCAGGGCAAAAAGAACCACAGCCCAGTACATCTGCTGGGTGGTTACACCCCAGTAAATCGCCCCCATGCGCAGGAGCAGTTCGAAAATGGTAAAGGCCAGCAGCCCCCGCTGCCATTCGCGGATGGTAAGCAGGTTGGATAGGGGTTGGGCCACCATGGAAAAAAGCAAATAGGGGGCCAGTAGTTGCGCATAGCGGCCTGCTTCATCCCAATTGGCCCCAAAAACCAGCGGAAAGGCCACAGGTGCCACCACCCACAAAGCCCCAAAAACAGGCAAACCCAGTGCAAACAGCACTGCAGCAGTCCGCTCGGTAAGCTGGGCCAGGGCCGGCGTGTCGCGCGCAGCGGCCGCCCTGGAAAAGAAAACCTGGCCAATAGACTGAGCAACCAGGGTAACCGGGATGGTGGTGATGCGGTAGCTGAGACTAAACTGGCCCATAGCCGCAGCACCAAAAAAAGCAGTTAG
The DNA here is from genome assembly GCF_003574035.1 of Meiothermus hypogaeus. GTDB lineage: Bacteria > Deinococcota > Deinococci > Deinococcales > Thermaceae > Meiothermus > Meiothermus hypogaeus. The sequence goes on from NZ_QWKY01000043.1 coordinate 9,931, forward strand.
CACGATAAAAGGCAGATGAAAGCTGGCCGCGGTGAGCAATGCCGCCCCTGTGCCATATATAAGGAAACTTCGGTAGCGATGCGCTACGTGGTAGAGGGACTGGGCCGTGATACCCTGAAGCGTCCGCGGCCACAGGCGCACCAGCGCGTGTACCCCCCCCAAACGCCCCAGGACATCGCCCAGGATTAGCCCCCCTGACCCCAGGGAAAAAAGACCCGGCAGCATCTGGCCGAGCGCCTGCCACAGGCCTTGCTGAAACTTGGTCTGTGCCAGCACGCCGAACCGGGATAACCGCAAAGCCCACATACTGCCAGCCTGCATCAAGGCTACGCAGGCCAATCCCAACAAAACCAGCCAGGCAAACCAGACTGGCAGCATGATGCCAAACCACCCGGAAAGCGTTTGTCTAAGCAAAATAAATGCCACGCCTATAAGCACACTCGAGCCCAATCCGAGCACGAGGGACAGCACCAGCAAGTTGCGGGCCTCGGTCTCTTCCTTGGGAAGCTGAATGGCCTGCTCGTATCGAAGGTTGAGCACCACGGCGGCCAGGGAAAGAATGGAGGTGTATAAGGCCAGTAAGCCGAAGTCTTCCGGGCGGTACATTCGCGTTAAGAGGGGCTGTACCAGGATCACCAGGCCCTGCCCCAATATGGTACTGCTGGCCAGCAAAGCTGCGTTGCCAGCGAATGAGGGTCGGGTCAACAGGCGCTTGATGCGGGTCATAGACAACAACAGGACTCCGAGCCAGCTCGCTCCTTCTAAGTTTTATGGTACCTAGCAGAACCTATTTGGTCTGGTTTTATGCGTAACCTCGAGCGTTAACTTCCCCATAGGGTGGTTAAGTTGAACAGCAAAAGTTCATTTGCGATAGCTTTCCAGAAGTCTTATGGTTAGGCTAAAGAGCGCCCAGCTTTTGCGCTTGGGTCTTTCCCGGCCATTTGGGCCCACTGAGGACAAACATGAGAAGCATGACCAGCATGACCGACTTTGACCGCTTGCTCCTTAGCTTTAGCCGCTATATGTGGGCGCTGCTCGGGCTGTCGGTAGGAATTGCGATCCTGGCCTACTTTTTAGTCACTGCTCAGCCTCGAGTCTACGAGGCCACTACCCGCCTGCTTTCCGCCAACCCGGTCGAGCTTAGCTCGAGCCTCAACACCCCTCAGCTGCGCCCTTTAGCGGCCGCGGCATATCGAGAGGCCGCTTACAGCACCCTGGTCGTAGAGGATATGCACCGCCGCTTCCCGGGCGTTTTACCAAAAGAAGTTTCCAAAATACGGGAAAAAATGCGTATTCGCTCTATCGAAACGGTGGGCTCTACTTCGATTGTTTTTGTTTTGAGCGTGCGTGATAAAGACCCTCGTCAAGCAGCCGCCATGGCCAACGCCTGGGGCGAGGCTTTGCAAGCATGGGAAACCGCTTTAGTACGCGAAAATTTTAGGCGTGCCAGCGCTTCCCTGGAAAGCCGGCTGCGCTGGGTAGATAACCAGCTCAACCAGGCGAGTAACCGAACCGACCTGGCGGGCCTACGCGAACTGCGCGCGACCATTGAGCGAGACCTGGGCATTGTGCGCTCGTTGGAAAACAGTGCCAGCGGGCAGCTTTCAATGCTTTCCAAAGCTGAAGTGCCCACCGATGCCATCTGGCCCAGGCCCCTCCTGACATCAGGCATTGCCGCGGTAACCATTCTTTTGCTGGGCTTCGTCCTCCTGGCTGTCCGCGACCGCTTATTCGGGCCACAGGGCTAGCGGCGCGAAATATACGGCCTGCTTTTTGCCAGCGTCAAAAAGATATTCTGTAAGCTGCAGGGGTGCTCAGGACATCTATACAACTCGAGAGCACTCCTATAGCATGACCCCATATCGCCTGCTTGCACCTGCCAGCGCTTGTGTCCCACCGGCTCGATATAACCTTATTTTTTACATTCCAGACCTATGAGAACATTACTCGAGCTCATCGGAAAAACGGCCAGGAGTAGCCAGGTCTGGCTGTCATCACTGCTGCTCACCGTATGTGCCGCCTGCATTGCCGGAACACAAAGTGGGCCTGCCTTTCCCAATCCAGACATCTCTTATGGTTTGTTTAGCCTGTCTCAAGGCCCCACCTTTTATGTAGGGCCCGGCGGCAGCAACGCCAACGACGGCAGCCGCGAGCGTCCCTGGGCTACCATTACCTTCGCCGCCGCCCGGCTCAAGCCCGGCCAGGTCTTGCGCGTCCTCCCAGGCACCTACAACGAATCCGTGAGCGTCAGCGTCAGCGGTACCGCCTCCCAGCGCATCGTCATCGCCTCCGACACCCGCTGGGCTGCCAAAATCAATGCCCCCGGCACCCTTTTCGGTATCGATGTCCGCGGCAGCTACGTCGATATCATCGGCTTCGAAGTTACCGGCGCCACCAACAGCGGCATCATTAGCTGGGGTAGCCACAACGGCATTCTGTTCAATTACATCCACCACATCCGGGCCCAGTGCGACACCAATGGCGGGGCCGGCATTAACACCAGCTATCCTGATGCGACCGGGGTTGCCATCATGGGCAACCTGGTGCACGATATCGGCGAGATCGGTGCTGGTCCTTGTACCCGCATCCACGGTATTTATCAAGGCAGCCCGGGGGGCGTCATCCAAAACAACATCCTCTACCGCACCAGAGGCTTTGGCATCACCAACTGGCAGGCGGCCACCGCCGTTACCATCACCAACAACCTCTCGTTTGCCAACCTCTACGGCGGCATCTCGGTCGGCTCGGGCGACAACACCCGCGGCAACATCGCCCAGAACTTCCTGGTAGCCAACAATATCGTAGTGGGCAACCCCAGGGGCATCAGCGAGGAAAACAACACCGGCCAGAACCGCTTCCTCAACAACCTGGTCTGGAACAACACCACCAACTGGCGTCTACTGACCAGCACCCACCAGGGCAGCCTGAGCCTGGACCCCGGCTTTGTGAACTATAAGCCCGATGGCAGCGGCGATTATCGCCTGAGTAAAAATAGCCCGGCCATCGACCAGGGTATCAGCGAAGCCGCTCCAAAAATCGATTTTTTAGGGCAGAAGCGCCTGCTGGGTGCAGCACTCGACCTAGGACCTTTTGAAGTGCGCTAACCCAGTTTCTTTATTAAGCGCCGTTATCTACAGATCTCTCATGAAGCGCTTAGTTCACAGGGGGCGGTGCTTGAGAGTAACGCACTGGCTGGGTCAAAAGACCGGCCAACGGGCCTCAAACTGACTACACTACTTGAGATGAGTTGCTCGCAGCACCCCCAATCCCTGCGCAGCCGCCGGAGGCGCACAAATAAGAAGCCTGGCATGAGAGCGCATCTCGTTCAGTCGACATACCTGCCGTCGCTTGAACCCGCAATCCTGCAAAAGATGGGTTTATATATCTCTTTTCGGTCGGCAACAACCCGCAGGGTTTCTTTCGCAAAAAACTCGAGCATTGCGCACCATAGGTCGGAGGCATTGTGCGTTTCTTGTTTCTGACACAGTATTTCCCGCCCGAGATTGGGGCCGCCCAGGTACGGCTGGCTTCTGTGGTTCGCGAACTGGTGCGGCTGGGGCACGAGGTGGAGGTGGTCACGGCCCTGCCCAACTACCCCACCGGGCGTATTTTTGCAGATTACCGAGGAAAGTTTGCCCTCGAGGAGACCTGGGAAGGGGTGCGGGTGCAGCGTACCTGGCTTTACCCGGCTATGGGTACAGGCGTGCGACGCCTGCTCAACTATTTCAGCTTTGCAGCCACTTCGTTATGGGCCTTGCTACGCGCCCGAAAGCCCGACTTTATTTTTGTAGAGTCACCCCCGCTTTTCTTGAGCATTACAGCCTTCCTGGCCTCTCGGTGGTTCCGCGTACCCTTCATTTTTAATGTGGCCGACCTGTGGCCCGACTCGGTGCGCCAGCTGGGGCTCATGAAGGAAGGCCCCCTGCTCAGGTTGGCCGCGAGCCTCGAGCACTGGAGCTACCAAAAAGCCACCTACGTAACGGCCGTGACAGAAGGTATTCAAAAAATTTTGCTAACCGAGAAGGGACTGCCCAGCCACAAGGTGGTTTACCTGCCCAACGGGGTGGATACTACCCTCTTTCGCCCCCTGCCCCCTGATCAGGCTTTAGCCAAAGAGCTGGGCCTGGAGGGGAAAAAGGTAATTCTGTATGCGGGCAACCATGGCTATGCCCACGGCCTCGAGGTTGCCCTGCAGGCTGCCCAGCACCTATCCAACCCCGATATAGTCCTGGTGCTAATCGGAGACGGTTCGGAAAAGAAGCGGCTAATGGAAATGGCCCAGGAGATGGCCCTGAGCAATGTCCGCTTCCTGGATCCGCAACCTCCGGCCTACATTGCCCGCCTCTACTCCCTGGCTGTAGCCGGACTCTCAACCCTGCGCGACTCTCCCCTCTTCGAGATGACCCGTCCGGTCAAAATTTTTGCCGGTATGAGCTGCGCCAAGCCCATCCTGTATGTGGGTAAAGGGGAAGGAGCCCGGCTGATAGAAACAGCCCAGGCAGGTCTGGTCAGCCCCCCAGAAAACCCCGAAGCGTTGGCCCGTCATATCCTGCAGATAGTAGATGAGCCCCAGCTGGCCCAGCGCCTGGGCGAGAACGGGCGGCGCTACGTGGAAGAACACCTGAGCTGGTCGAGCCTGATTCAAAGCTGGCTGGACAGCCTTCAACCCAAACAACCCCAGAGTGCAAAAGTACCCGGATAAGGAGCAAGCATGCAAACAGCCGTAGATCCCAAAACCCAGCTACTACAACGCATTGAAGACAAGAGCGCCGTAGTCGGCGTGGTCGGTCTGGGCTATGTAGGCCTTCCTTTTGCGGTAGAGAAAGCCAAGGTCGGCTACCGCGTGATTGGCATAGACCGCAGCAAGCAGCGCGTGGACAAGATCAACCGCGGCGAGAACTACATCGGCGATGTAAAGGACGAGGAACTAAGCGACCTGGTGGCCCAGGGCCTCATCCAGGCCACAACCAGCTTCGACTGCGTACCCGAGCTGGATGTGATCGTTATTGCTGTACCCACCCCCCTTACACGCAATCTGGTACCCGACCTGCAGTACGTGGAGGGCGTTACTGCTGAGATTGCCAAATACCTGCGGGCGGGTCAGCTAGTCAGCCTCGAGTCCACCACCTATCCGGGCACCACCGAGGAAATCATGCTGCCCTTGTTGCAGCAAAGCGGCCTTGAGCTGGGTCGCGACTTTTTTCTGGCCCATTCTCCCGAACGGGTAGATCCTGGCAATGCCCGCTATACCACCAAGAACACCAACAAAGTGGTGGGGGGTGTGGGCCCGGAAAGCCTCGAGGTAGCCATAGCCTTTTATAGCAAAACCATTGATCACGTAGTGCCGGTAAGCAGCGCTAAAGCAGCCGAGCTGGTCAAGGTTTTTGAGAATACCTTTCGCGCAGTCAACATTGCTCTGGTCAACGAAATCACCCTGCTGTGCGACCGTATGGGGCTCAATGTGTGGGAGGTGCTGGATGCTGCTTTTACCAAACCCTTCGGCATCATGCCCTTTTATCCAGGCCCAGGGGTTGGGGGACACTGCATTCCCCTTGACCCGCATTACCTCGAGTGGAAGGCCAAAGAATACAACTTCAATACCCACTTCATCAATCTGGCGGGCGAAATCAACCGCAAGATGCCCGAGTTTACCGTAGAAAAAGCCACCCGGGTACTAAGCCAGCACGGCAAACCCCTGCGCGGCGCCAAAATCGTGCTGCTGGGCATGGCCTACAAGGCCAATCTGGACGACTATCGTGAGAGCCCGGCCATCGAGGTTTTCAAGCTCCTGCAGAATCAGGGGGCCGAGGTGGTATTCCACGATAGCTGGACGCCCCACATCGAAGAGCACGGCCTGGTAGCCGACAGCGTAGAGCTAACCGACGAACTACTGCAAAACGCCGACCTGGTCATCATCACCACCAACCACAGCAACGTGGATTACAAACGGGTGGTGGCCCTGTCCAGGGCCGTGCTCGATACCCGTTACGCTACCCGGGGTCTGAAGGCCGACCATGTGGTGCTTTTGTAAGGAGGAAGGATGAAGAACTTTGCGCTCATCGGGGCTGCGGGCTACATCGCCCCCCGGCACCTTAAGGCCATCAAAGATACCGGCCATACCCTTGTGGCTGCGCTGGATCCATTTGACTCGGTGGGAATTTTAGATAGCCATTTCCCACAAGCCGAGTTTTTTACCCAGCCCGAGCTCTTCGAGGACTATCTGCACGCTTTACGCGGCACGCCCCGGCAGGTGGATTATGTAAGCATTGCCAGCCCTAACTACTTGCATGCCGCACATATCCGCATGGCCCTGCGAGCCGGCGCCGATGCCATCTGCGAGAAACCATTGGTACTGGAACCCAGGGACATTCTTCAACTCAAAGACCTCGAGGCCGAGACCGGGCGACGGGTGTGGACCATTTTGCAGCTGCGCACCCACGAGGCCCTGCTCAACCTGATGCACCGCCTGCAGAGCGATTCTCGTCGCACCTACGAGCTGGATCTGACCTACATCACCAGCCGGGGTACCTGGTACCTGCGCAGTTGGAAGGGCCGCACCGAACAATCCGGGGGGCTGGCCACCAATATTGGGGTTCACTTTTTCGACATGCTGGCCTGGCTTTTTGGCAAAGTACAGCAGGTGGAGGTACACCGCCGCGACGACACGGTAGCGGCTGGTTACCTGGAGCTCGAGCGAGCCAGGGTGCGGTGGTTTTTATCCATTGATGTGAGCCATGTACCTGCAGCGCTGAAGGCCCAGGGTAAGCGCACATACCGCTCCATGCTTCTGGATGGGCAGGAAATCGAGTTTTCCGAGGGCTTTACCGACCTGCATACTCGAGTGTACGAGCGTACCCTGGCAGGGCAGGGCTTCGGTCTGGACGACACCTATGAGGCCATTGCAACCGTTGCCCAGATTCGCAACATGCCCCTTTCAAACCGCAAAGACACCATGCACCCGTTCTTGCTTGAAGCTGTAAGCGGCTAGATATGGAATACTTCAAACACGAGACTGCCGTTGTGGACGAGGGCGCCCAAATTGGTCGGGGTACCCGGATCTGGCATTTTTGCCATATCTCGGCCAAAGCGGTCATCGGAGAGAACTGCTCCCTTGGGCAGAATGTGTACGTGGCCAACAACGTGCTTATCGGCAACGGCGTCAAGATACAAAACAACGTTTCGGTGTATGAAGGGGTCATTCTGGAGGACTACGTTTTTTGTGGGCCCAGCATGGTTTTTACCAATGTACTGACCCCGCGCAGCGAGTTCCCGCGCAACTCTTCGGCCGATTACGGTCGAATCCTGGTAAAGCGTGGTGCCAGTATTGGCGCCAATGCCACCATTGTCACAGGGGTTACCCTCCACGAAGGCGCATTTGTAGCGGCCGGGGCAGTGGTGACCAGGGATGTGCCCGCCTACGCAATAGTGGCCGGGGTACCCGCACGGATTATTGGTTGGATGAGCGCCTATGGCGACCGCCTCGACTTTAGCCAAAGCGACACAGTAACCGACTCCCAGGGCCATGTCTACCAAAAGGTGGGGCCATATGAGGTGCGGAGGCTAGTATGAAGACCTTGCAGCAGATTCCCATCCTCGACCTCGGCGCAGAAGTAAACGAGCTATGGGACGAACTTAATGCAGCTTTACAAAGGGTCTTGCGCGCCACCCAGTTCATCATGGGGCCTGAGGTAAGCGAGCTCGAGCAAAAAGTCGCGCACTACCTGGGGGTTAGACACGCCATCGCCCTTAACTCCGGGACCGATGCCCTGATCATTGGGCTAAGGGCCCTGGGGATAGGGCCGGGGGACGAAGTGATTACCAGTCCCTTCACCTTCTTTGCCACCGCTGAAGCCATTAGCCTGCTGGGTGCCAAGCCAGTATTTGTGGACATAGACCCCCATAGCTTCAACCTGAACCCCGACCTGCTCGAGGCCGCCATAACCACAAGAACCAGGGCCATCGTACCCGTTCACCTGTATGGCAACCCGGCTGCCATGACGGCCATACTGGAGCTGGCCCAACGGCATAACCTGAAGGTACTCGAGGACTGTGCCCAATCCTTTGGCGCGCGCTACGAAGGCGGCCCGGGCGAGAGCCGGCACCACCCCGATTTGCTCCACCGTCATACCGGCTCACTGGGTGATGCCGGCGCTTATTCGTTCTTCCCTTCCAAAAACCTGGGAGCGTATGGCGACGGGGGGTTGCTGGTAACCTCGAACGACACCATCGCTGAACTGGCCCGCATGCTACGGGCCCACGGCTCGCGCAAGAAGTATTACAATGAGCTCATCGGCTACAATTCGCGCCTCGATACCTTGCAGGCTGCTATTTTGCTGGTCAAACTGCCGCACCTGGAACGTTACAACCAGGCCCGCAGGGCCATTGCCGAACGTTACAACCAGGCCCTGGCCGACACCCCGGGTCTGCGCACGCCCGCGCTCAACCCAGGTCATGTCTTCCACCAGTACACCGTGCGCATCCTGAATGGGCGGCGCGACCAGGTTCAACAACGGCTAAGCGAGCTGGGTATTGGTACGATGGTCTATTACCCCACCCCGTTGCATCGTCTTCCGGTCTACCAGAACCAGGGTCTGCACCTGCCCGAAAGTGAGCGGGCTGCTGCCGAGGTACTTTCACTGCCCATCTGGCCGCAAATGAATCAGGAAACCCAGGAGGTGGTGGTGGAAGCACTCAAGAAAGTGCTCAATGGCTAGTCACCCGCACCAATCTACCAACAGAGCTATGCGTAAAGGGGGGAAAATCTTTGTGTGGCATTGCAGGCATCGTATTGCATAAGCCTGGATCGCTGAACTGGGCAGCAAATGCCCTACAAGGGCTGTATCACCGTGGCCCCGACGACCACGGCTGGCTAACCCTCGACCAAGCCACCGACAAGGGCAAGGACTGGTCAGACGCTTCCGGCTCGGTATTGCTGGTGCATCGCAGGCTTTCCATTCTGGATCTTTCAGCGCTGGGTTGGCAGCCCATGTCCAGCCCGGATCAGCGCTATCACCTTGTTTTCAACGGTGAAATATACAACTACCTCGAGCTTCGCCAGGAACTCCAGGCCCTGGGCCATTGTTTCCGTTCGCACTCCGACACCGAGGTACTGCTGGCGGCTTGGGCCCAGTGGGGCGTGCAGTGCCTTACCCGCCTGGTGGGCATGTTCGCTTTTGCTGTGCTGGATCGGCAGAATCAACGCCTCTACCTGGCTCGAGACTATTTTGGCATCAAACCTTTGTACTACGCCCAGTTCGACGAAGGTATTGCCTTTGCTTCCGAAATTCCTGTGCTCCTCGAGCTTCCCGGTGTAGGGCGCCAGGTTAATCCCAACCGACTTTACCGCTATTTGCGCTTTGGCCTTACCGACGATGGCAGCGAGACCCTCTTTGCCCAGGTGCAACAGCTTCCGCCGGCCCATTACCTGGAACTTCAGCTTGGTAGTCCACAGCTTTCTTCTCCGCAACGCTTCTGGCAACCCAACCCGGAACCCATTTTTGAGGGTTCTTTCGAGGAGGCTGCCGAAAGCGTGCGCGCACAGTTTTTGGAGAATGTGCGGCTGCACCTGCGCTCGGATGTACCTGTGGGGGCGGCGCTCTCGGGGGGCATCGACTCCTCCGCCATCGTGATGGCCATGCGCTACCTCGAGCCGGGTCTCGAGCTGCATACCTTTACCTACGTGGCTGACCATGGGGTCTCCGAGGAATCCTGGGCCGAACTGGTCGGCAAGGCCGCCAGAGTAAAAGCCCACAAAGTAAAACCCAGCGCAGGCGAGCTGGTTGCAGATCTGGATCATTTGGTGCAGGTGCAGGGTGAGCCTTTTGGCTCCACCAGCATCTATGCCCAGTACCGAGTCTTTCGCCTGGCCCAGGAGGCCGGTATCAAGGTCATGCTGGATGGCCAGGGTGCCGACGAAATCCTGGCCGGTTATGCAGTGTATGGCGGGGCGCGTCTAGCCTCTTTGTTGCGCCAGGGACGCTGGTTCGAGGCCCTGGCCTTCCTGCGGGCGAGTCGGCTCGAGCCTGCCCTCAAAGATACCTACAAAAGCGCCCTGGGCTTTTTACTGCCACCGAGTCTGGAGCCTCTGGCCCGTCGCCTCATCGGTCAGGAGCTGGCCCCCGGCTGGCTGAACGTGGACTGGTTTCAAGAAAAAGGGGTTGCCCTCGCCTCGCCGCGGGCTCTCCACGGACGCGAGGTGTTGCGCGAGGAGCTATTACAATCCCTCACCGAAACCAGCCTGCCCAAGCTGTTGCGCTACGAAGACCGCAATTCCATGGCCCACTCCATCGAAAGCCGGGTGCCCTTTCTGACACCCCGACTGGTAGAGCTGATTCTGAGCCTTCCCGAATCGTATATCCTTTCACCCAGTGGACAAACCAAGGCGGTTTTCCGGCGCGCCATGCAGGGCCTGGTTCCCCAGGCCATCCTGGAGCGCAAAGACAAAGTCGGGTTCGCAACCCCGGAACAACACTGGCTGGAGCAGCTCGCTCCCTGGGTGGAGCAACAGCTAAAATCCGAAACCCTGTACCGCATCAAGGCCTTGAAACCAGAGCTGCTTCGGCAGGAGCTGGCGGCCGTAATGGCTCGGCGAAAACCTTTCGACGCCCGGGTCTGGCGCTGGGTCAATCTGATTGCCTGGGCCAGAACCTTTGACGTGCGCTTCGATTGATTTCGATCCCCTTGCGCTCTGGCGTAGCTGTAGGAGACCCGCAATGTCCCAACCTTTACCCAAGATTGTTCACATGAGCTCGGCCCACCCACCCTTCGACGTTCGGATTTTTCACCGGGAGTGTGTGAGTCTGGCCCAGGAAGGTTATCCGGTGTCGCTGGTCGTACCACACCAGCAGGACGAGGTGCGCCAGGGGGTGCAAATTTGCGCTGTACCGGTGGCCAAAAACCGTTTGGGGCGCATGTTTGGGGTGGCCTGGGCCGTTTATAAACGGGCTTTGGCCGAAAAGGGCGATATTTACCATTTCCACGACCCCGAGTTGATTCCTGTGGGGCTGCTCTTGCAATTGCAGGGCAAAAAAGTTGTGTACGACGTACACGAGGATGTTCCCACGGACATTTTGAGCAAGGACTGGATCCCCAAATGGTTGCGCAGCCTGGTAGCCCTGGGTATGGGGCTGCTCGAGCGCCTGGCAGGCGCCTTCTTGAGCGGGATTGTTGCCGTCACCGAACCCATTGCCGCGCGTTTCCCCGCTCATAAAACCATCCTTTTACAGAACTTTCCGCATCCCCAGGAGATTGCCTCCTTGCAAAACCTGCCCTACCAGACGCGCCCGGCCCAGGCCCTTTACACCGGCAGCATTACGCGGGTAAGGGGGCTTTTTGAAATGCTGGATGCCATGCAGCGCTTGCCTGATACCAAACTTCGTCTGACCCTGATTGGAAACTTTGCCCCGGAAACCCTCGAGGCCGAGGCGGCGCAACACCCTGGTTTTTCCAGAACCGACTATCTGGGCTACAAAAACCGTCCGGATACCCTGGCCCTGCTCTCCAGCAGCCGCATTGGCCTTTCCATACTGCATCCCATTCCCAGCTTTCTGGTCTCGCAACCCACCAAGTTATACGAGTACATGATGGCCGGTATGCCCTTTGTAGCCTCGGACTTCCCTCTCTGGCGCGCCTCCATTGGCCACAATAACTGTGGCTTATTTGTGGACCCACGCAAACCGGACGCCATTGCCCAGGCCATCCAATGGCTGCTCGATCACCCCGCCGAGGCCGAGGCCATGGGCCAGCGCGGGCGGCGGTTGGTTGCCGAGCAGCTCAACTGGGGCGTAGAGTTCGTAAAGCTCAAAGAGCTTTACCATCGCCTGAGCCAGCCCCCTGCCTTGGGGCATCTGGAGGTCTGAATGTGCGGTATTGCGGGGGCTTTTTCCTGGATTCAATCGGCAGAACCGCTTCGTGCGTTGGTAGCCGAGGTAGTCCAAAGCCAGCTCCACCGCGGCCCCGACCACCAGGCCGTAGTCGAGCTTCCACAGCCTGCGGGCCCCCTGGTCTTGGGCCACAACCGCCTGAGCATCATAGATCTCTCGGAACACTCCAACCAGCCATTATGGGATCACACCGGCCGATATTGCATCGTGTTCAACGGTGAAATCTACAACTACCTGGAGCTTCGTGACCAGCTTCAGCAGCTAGGGCATCGCTTTCAAACCCAGGGCGACACCGAGGTAATCCTGGAGGCATATAAAGCCTGGGGCAAAAACGCTTGGGAACGCTTTATTGGCATGTTCGCCTTTGCCTTGCTGGACACCCAATCGCAGCAGCTCTGGCTGGTGCGGGATCGCTTTGGTGTCAAACCGCTTTTTTACCTCCTAAAAGAAGGCATTCTGGCTTTTGCCTCCTCTACCGGGGCGCTGGCCCGGCATTTCGGACTCGCCCCCAATCTGGAGTACGTGAGCCGGGGCCTGTATTACTACGTCTACGAAGACGACAGCGACATCTCGCCTTATGTGGGCTTGCGGGCTTTGCCGGCCGGACACCACGCCTGTATTCGCTTGCAGCAGCCCAGCGTAGAACCCCAGCGCTATTACGACCTGGCTGGCCGGGTCGAGCAGAAAATAGCCGCACTCGAGGGCCTGTCGGATAAGGCCTTACTGGAAGAACTCGAGGCCACCCTGCAAAGCGCGGTCGTGCTGCGCTTGCGCTCCGATGTACCGCTGGCCATATCGCTTTCGGGCGGCCTGGACTCCTCCCTGGTAGCCGCCCTGGCCGCCCGGCAACATCCGCAGGTAGAAGGCTTTTGTTATGGCCACCCGCGCGCCGCCCGCTCCGAAGGGCCCCTGGCCCAGGCACTTGCACAAAAGAGCGGCATCGAGGTGCACTTTGTATGGCCCGAACTTTCCAAAGAACGCCTGGTTCAAGCTTTTGAAAAAACCCTAGCCTCGCAGGATGCCCCCTTCCCCACCCTCAGCATTCTGGCGCAAAACTTCGTCTACGAGGCAGCCCGAGCAGAGGGCTACAAGGTACTTCTGGGCGGTCAGGGCGGCGATGAAGGCTTTATGGGCTACCGAAAATTTTTTCTGTTTCAGCTTCGCCACTTGCTACAGCAAAAGCGCCTGGCTGAGCTGGGCAGTTTCGCCCTGGGGTTTGCACAGCTTCTGGCAGCCGAGTCGTATAAGCTGGGCCTTTTCTGGCAAAACCGTCAGCGCTATTCTGGCAAACAACTTGAAGGCAACCTGCGCCTGCCAAAAGTTCAGCTCCAGCTTGGAGCTTCGGCTGACCAGGCACCCTGGCTGCGCCAGATGCTCGATGTAACCCGCTATAGCCTGCCCACTTTGCTCCGGTACGAGGACCGCAACTCAATGGGCCACAGCATCGAAAGCCGCTTGCCCTTTTTGGACTATCGGGTACTCGAGCTCGGATTGGCTCTTCCGGTTCACCTGAAGCTGCGCAACGGGTATGGCAAGTGGGCCCTGCGGCAGATAGCCCACAGCAAAGTGCCCGAAGTCATCCGCACTGCTCGCTACAAAAGAGGCTTTGATGTAACGCAAACCTGGCTCACCGAAGGTCTGGGGGCACACCTCCAGGAGCAACTGCATTTGGCCTCGGGTATTCTGCGAGACGTTTTGGGCTCGAGCCAGAATGCAGTACAAACATATACCCCAGAACAAATGCAGCACCGACCTCGCTTGCTGGCGGAGGCCATTAGCCTGCTATGGCTGGCCCGCAAACTTGGTAACCAAACCTAGACGGACTTTTCCACAAGTTGTTTTGAAGAGATCACCAATATGAACAAGCGCATTCACTACCTGGACTGGCTTCGGTTTTTGGCGGTATTTTTGGGCCTGGTGTTCCATTCTGGAAGGCCCTTCGACGACTGGCCCTGGCTTATCAAAGGGCCCGAACTGGGCTGGACGACCTTTTTCAACGAGGCCCTCACCACGGTTCGGCTGCCACTCCTTTTTTTTGTGTCGGGGGCTGCCACCATCTTTGTGCTCAAAAAACTGGTTAAGGACTACACCCTGGATCGCATGATTCGGCTCTTGATTCCGCTGGGCATGGGTGTTTTGCTAATAGTTCCACCCCAGCACTACATTGTGCGCATCTCCCTCCCACCCAGCGACCCCCAGCACTTTAACGGAAGCTACTGGCAATTTCTGAGCGGCCCCTGGCTGCATGGCGGCACATATCCCCTGAGCAACCTGCGAACCGAACACCTGTGGTATCTTTTGTACCTGTTTATCTTTTCACTCCTGGCCCTTCCCATCTTCCTGTATTTGCGCAGCCCTGGAGGTCTGGCTTTATGGGCGCGGCTCGAGCACTGGTTTATGGCAGCCTCCTGGCGGGTCTGGCTTCTGGTAGTAATTCCCGCCATCGGTATTAGCTTGCTGCCACTTATATTTCGTTCGCACCCAGGGTTGGTACAGGATCTAGAAAACCTGCTATTTTTTTTCTTCTTATATGTACTGGGCTTTGCGCTCTTCCACAGACCACGCTTACTCGAGATCATCTTCAGCCAGCGAAAGCTGTTTGCCTGGGCAGGACTGGTGCTGGTTATAGGCAAGGCCTATCTTTTTACCGTAGTTTGGGAGCACGATACATTCAGTCCTGGTATCTCGCTGCAAAATTTCGAGCTCTACTGGCTTCTTCGAGACCTGGCCGCCCTGTGCGTTGTTTTTGCCGCACTTGGCTACGCGCATCAATACCTGAACCGGCCCTCCCCTTTTTTGGAGCATGCCCGCCATTGGGTATACCCCTTTTATATCTGGCATCAAAGCGTCATTGTGGTTTTGGGCTATTTTGTACTCAAGCTGGCCTGGCCGGCCTGGCTGCTATATGGACTGCTGATGCTGAGCGCTCTGGTCGTTACCATAACCCTGAGCGAGCTGGTGCAACATAGCGCCTTGAGTCGGTTTCTTTTTGGCATTCACCGGAGGTCGGGCAGAAAAAGCGCCACAGCGCTATCGAGAACTTCAAAAAAAATGCTATAGCGAATTCGAAACGGCAGCCATCATAGCTTAGAGCGGTTTCGGGAAATAACTTTGGGGTGAGGTGAGCGCGAACATCAACTGGGAGGCGAGGGGGTGGCCATTAGGCCATAGCCGCTATGCGGCCAACCTGGGTTTGCTGTCGCCACATCCCTCGGGTCAAACCGCAAACTGCCCTGGAACGCTTTTCGCAAAAATCGAGCCATCCGGAACCCAAGAATCCTTTTTCCTGGACGAAATAGTGGCCGGCCGGAAACTCGAACTTTATACCAGATTCGGTTAATTCGTTACCGAATGGTAACGAATTAACCGGGCCGAAGTTATCCGCGTAGCGGAGGGCGATACCGCCCCTTGGAAGTTATCCGCGTAGCGGAGGGCGATACCGCCCCTTGGAAGAGAGACGCTTTCTTCGCCGACCGTTCGGAAGGGGTGTGCTCTAGGATTCAAAAAGACAACCTATGGGTTTTTTGGTTTTGTAAACATCCGGTATTAGAGGCTATCTTTTTGAATCTGGTATGCGGTGTGTAGCGGCTATCCTTGCAGCCCCCTGCGCAAGGCAATAAGCTATAAAACCATGCCCGAGCTACCCGAGGTCGAGACCACGAGGCGCATCCTCGAGCCCTACCTGCTGGGCCAGCGCATCCAAAAACTGCTGCACAACGACCCCGCCCGCTACCGCCGCACCGAACTGGCCGAAGGGCGCAAGGTGCTGGGTACATCGCGCCGGGGCAAGTATCTGATATTGCATCTGGACAAGAAGCTGGAAGCCGTAATTCACCTGGGCATGACCGGGGGTTTTCGCTTTGAGCCGCACCGCCATACCCGGGTCACCCTGCACTTGCCCAACCAGACCCTCTACTACACCGACCCCCGCCGCTTCGGGAAGTGGTGGATAGTACAGGTCGGCGACTACCGCGAGATTGGCCTGCTGGCGCGCATGGGGCCCGAACCCCTTTCGCCCGATTTCACCCTGGCCCGGTTCAAACAATCGCTATTGTCAACCCAGCGAAAAATCAAAGAGGTGCTCCTGGCGCAAGAGGCGGTAGCCGGTGTGGGCAACATCTATGCGGATGAATCGCTGTGGCTCAGCAAAATCCACCCCGAGCGGCCCGCCGCTTTACTCTCCGGCCCCGAAATCCGCAGGCTTTACCAGGCTATTCGCGAAGTGATGCATCGGGCAGTGGAGGCCGGAGGCTCGACCCTCTCCGACGAAAGCTACCAGCAGCCGAGTGGAGAACCGGGTTACTTTCAGTTCCACCACAACGCCTACGACCGCACCGGCCAGCCCTGTAAACGCAAGGGCTGCTCGGGCAAGATCGTGAAAATGGTGGTGGGGGGACGGGGCACGCATTTCTGCCCATTGTGTCAAAGAATCTAGCTGGCAAAAGCAGTTTTTCAAACGGTCTAATCTCCCCTGTCCGAGTGCCGGTTGGTCTGGGGCAACTGCCCGCGCTCGGCCAGGGTGTTGGTCACAATCCAGGCTTCGGCTTCCTCGGGGGTTTTGACTCGGTAGACCTCCTCGCCGGTGCGCTTGTCCAGGATGCCATAGGCCTTGCTGCCCTTGAGGGGCTTGTACTCGAAGGGGGCTGCCAGTAAGAACTGCTCTACATCCACCCCCTCCCCCAACATCTGACGAAACCAGGCTTGCTGGGCTTTCTCCACCCGCCGGTAGCCCCAGTAGTTAACCAGACCGAAAAGGCCAATTAGCACCAGCAGGGCCAAGAACACCACCACCCAACTCATAGGTTTAGTTTATTGCCAACAAGCCATCAGCGCATTCAGACAGACCTTCCTTGATACAAACCAAGTGCATTGTCCAGCGCTTGGATTACCTGTCGGCGAAACTCGAGCGGCTCCAGTGCTTCCACCGCTGCCCCTGCCCCCAGAACCCAGCCCAGGGCCTGCTCGGGGTACTCGAAGCAAAGCTGGGCCATCAGCCACCCATCGCCCATCGGCTCGCTGTGCTCGAGTTGCCCCCAGTGGCTGGCGGGGTTGGTGCGGGCCAACACTTTCTCCAGAATTCGCACCTGGATGCGATAGCTGGGAATCTGGGCCCTGTATTCGGCGCGGGCTTTGCGCCAGTAGGTCTCGAGGTCGAAGTCGGCAGGGCGCGACGAGGGCTCGTCCAGCAGCCTGGCCTCCAGGATTCTCGAGACCCGGTATGAGCGCAACTCCCCCTGTCTGGAGGCTACCAGGTACCACACGCTCCCCTTTACCACCAAGCCCAGCGGGTCAACAGTACGTTCCGCAGGTTTCCCCTGCATGGGCTCGTAGAGCAGCCGTAGCTTCCGGTCTTGCCAGACCGCTTCCTGCAACACCGGCAGCAGGGGTACCTGCTCCTGGTAGCGCTGAATGTCCACCAGGATGCGCTGGCGGGCATACTCGGCCCCTTGCCGCTGCGTGAAGGGCAGGGCGGCCAGCAGCTTGATCAGCGCTTGCTCGCCCGCCTTACCCAAGCCCAGGTCGCTCAAGAGTTGGGCGGGTTTGAGGGCAAACAGGGCCATGATTTCCGACTGGCTCAGGCCCGTTAGGTTGGTGCGGTATCCTTCCAGCAGTCGCCATCCACCCTTGCTGCCCCGCTCGGCGTAGACCGGCACCCCTGCCGCCGTGAGGGCTTCCATGTCGCGGTAGATGGTGCGCGGTGAGACCTCGAGCCTCTTCGCCAACTCGCTGGTCGTGGCCTGCCCCCTGGTCTGCAACAGCAGCAAAATTGAAACCAGTCGATCCGCTCGCATACCCCTACCCTAGTCCACCAATATGACAGAAGGTGACATATAACCGGTCTAGGCTGGGTTGTGGAGGGGGCAATGGATCACTGCCAATACGTACTCTACACATATCTGGCTCAGAGAGCCCTACAAGAGCAGTTCGAAACTTCCGACCACCCCGAAACCTTGCAGGCCCATTTACCAATCGGGCTGGACTGGCGAACTCGAGTGGCCAGGGTACTCATGCGCTTGGCGATTCGCTTGGAGCCAGAAGTAGTCGAGATGCGGAGGGAACATGTCTAATCTCAAAGGGAAAATTGCGGTTGTAGCAGGAGCCACTAGAGGTTGTGGCCGGGGCATTGCGGTGGAGTTGGGTGCGGCTGGGGCCACCGTGTACTGCACGGGCCGCAGCACCAAAGGCCACCCCTCCGACCTCAACCGCCCCGAAACCATCGAAGAAACCGCCGAGCTGGTGACCCAGGCCGGCGGGAAAGGCATTGCGGTACGGGTAGATCACACCAAAGAGGATCAGGTCAAGGACTTGTTTGAGCGGGTTAAAGCCGAACAGGGCAAGCTGGATATTTTGGTGAACGACGTGTGGGGCGGCGATGCCCTCGTTGAGTGGGGCAAGCCCTTCTGGGAGCTGGACATGGCCCAGGGCTGGCGGCTCTTGGAGCGCTCGGTATACAGCCATCTCCTCACCAGCCGTTACGCCGTGCCGCTGATGTTGGAGCAGAATGCAGGGCTCATCATCGAGGTCACCGACGGTGACACCTTGAACTACCGGGGCCACTTTTTCTACGACCTGGTCAAGACCACCGTGATTCGACTGGCCCACAACATGGCTGAGGAGTTTCGATCAAACCGCTACCAATCTGATGGAAGCAGATTACCTGAAGCCGCCAAGAACATCACCGCCTTAGCCCTTACGCCCGGCTTCCTGCGCTCGGAAGCGATGCTCGAGCACTTTGGCGTGAGCGAGGCCAACTGGCGCGACGCCATTGCCCAAAACCCCTACTACGCCGAGTCCGAGACCCCCCACTACATTGGGCGGGCCGTGGTGGCGCTGGCCTCCGACCCCAAAGTACACGAGAAAGCAGGCCAGGCCCTGGCCACCTGGCATCTGAGCCGGGAGTATGGCTTCACCGATATAGATGGCAGAGCGCCGCATTGGCAGGCGTTTTACGAGGGTAAAAAACCAGCAGAAAAGTGATGTGCGAGGTTCATATTCCAACCGCAACCTCTCTTCGTGCTACCCACACCTCTCGCAGACCAAGCGATGGCGCAAGGATTGGAATTTAGCAGATTGAAGTTTGCATACCGCTCGTACCGCACTACAATACACATTGTGAGCAATTTGCGTATATTACTCATCGCCGGCGGCCCACCCGGCGAGCACGAGGTTTCCCTGTCGTCGGCACGGGGGGTACTGGCGGCCATGCCCCATCCGACCGAACTGGCGGTGATTGCCAAGGATGGCCTGTGGTTGCTGGGAGAGGACGCTCGCGAAGCCCTGGTAGCGGGGGTGGCCGAACACGGCACCCACCGCTTCCCCCCAGACATTCCCTGGCAGCATTACGACGTGGCCTTTCCGCTGCTGCACGGCCCGGTGGGTGAGGATGGGGTCATTCAGGGCTTTCTAGAACTGCTGGGGCTGCCCTATGTGGGGGCAGGTGTGACCAGTTCGGCGCTGTGCATGGACAAAGACCTTTGCAAGCGGGTTTTGCATCAGGCCGGCATTCCGGTAGTTCCCTGGGTGACCTTTTACAAAGGTGAGCCTACCCCCGAACCACCCTTCAAACCCCCCTACTTTGTCAAACCCGCCAACACCGGCTCCTCGGTGGGCATCTCCAAGGTCAGGGCTGACCAGGACGCCCACAAAGCCCTGGCCCAAGCCTTCGCCTGGGATCACAAAGTACTGGTTGAGCAGGGCATAGAAGGGGTGCGCGAACTGGAAGTGGCACTCCTGGGCAACATCCACGCCCGCTCAAGTGTGGTGGGTGAGATCACCTACCAGGCCGAGTTTTACGACTACGAGACTAAGTACACCCCCGGCAGGGCCCAGCTTCACCTGCCTGCCTCCATTTCCCCCGAGATTGCGGAGAGGATACAGGCTACCGCCATCGAGGCTTACCGTATCCTGGGGGTGCGCGGGATGGCCCGGGTAGATTTTTTTCTATCGGGCCAGGGTGAGCTTTACCTCAACGAGTTCAACACCATTCCTGGCTTCACCCCTACCAGCATGTATCCCAAGCTCTGGCAGGCCAGCGGGCTTGCTTACCCTGAGTTGCTTGACCAGCTGGTGCAACTGGCGCTCAGGGCCTAATACCAGATTCGGTTAGTTCGTCACCAAAGGGTGACGAACTAACCCGACCGAAGTTATCCGCGTAGCGGAGGGCGATACCGCCCCTTGGAAGTTATCCGCGTAGCGGAGGGCGATACCGCCCCTTGG
>NZ_QWKY01000044.1 GCF_003574035.1 Meiothermus hypogaeus
TTTCCCGGTAGAGGGCGTGCAGGTTGTCCGGGTGGTGCCGCAGCTTGAGCTCCAGCCGGGGGCGGCGTTGGTGTTTGGCCAGGTGCATGTCCTCATCTTAAGGGAAAAACCTAGGGGGAGTTCTTATCAAATGAATCTGGCATAAGTTCAGGATCGGGAAATGGACCATTTACCTGACCACGCGGTGCTGGGCAAGTAAGGCGGACAGCAGGGCGATTGCATCGACTGAGCGCACTATCAGTCGGTGCGTTGGTATCCGATCTCGTCCAGGAAAGCACAATTGGGGTTTTGCGGCTGGAAAACCTGGGTGGGAATGTCAAAGCGCAGATGGGGATTGCTGTTCGGCGTAAAGGCGGGCCAAGCCAGCCCCCCAACCCCCCTGAGCGGCTGTCCCTTGACAAATTGGCCAAGGTATTCGGACATCTCGCGGGCCAGGGTCTGCTCGCCGGGGTTGGTGATTCCCCTGAGGCGCAGGGTGTTGAATATAAAGGGCAGTTCGTCTCCGTGGCAAGCCCTCCCCTTGCAGCGCTCGACGCCCGGCCACAGACTCACCGAGGGAGCGTGGGTGAAACGGAAGGTATAAACTGGGGCTCTTGCGTTGCGGGCCAGCGCGAGGTTCGGACAGTAGAACAAATAGTCGTTGACAAAAGCCTCGAGCGGCTCACGGTAATCGCGGAGCAAACGGGGAGCATAGCGGTTGGCAATCGTCGGGCCAACATCACCCATTAGAATGTTGAAAAGAGCCGAGTATGCCAGGAGGCTGACCGGGCCTTTGGACAAACCTACAATAAAGAGGATGGATTCATCGGTGTTGGTGCCAATGACAGTAGGCTTGGTGAAGCCGCCCTCCCGGGCGACCTCGAGCGGCTGTTGCTGGATCACGCTGCCGTCGACCACCGGCGACCAGGTCAGAAAGTTGGCCAGCCCCTCGGACAACACCGAGAGCGAGAGCAGGCGACTCTCTTCACCCTTGAGTATGGCCTCCACCGGACGCTGTCGCAAACAAGCCACCGGGTCACGCACGAGCCGACAGTTCGTAGCATTGAGATAGGCAAGCCCGACTCGCCGGGCTTGCCCAAGGTTTTTATAAGGTAGTCCCAAAGGGTTGCTTAGCATCACCGCTTGCTGAAAGAGGGGCTGGCTAGCCGGTGCGGACAAAAGGTGCAACCCCACCGACGCAGCACCGGCACTCTCCCCCATAAGGGTGACCCGGTTGGGGTTGCCGCCAAAAGCCCCGATATTCTGATTGATCCAGCGCAGGGCCAGTTGCTGATCGAGAAAACCGTAGTTACCCTGTAGATCACCAATCCCAGCTAAGAATCCCAGGGCTCCCACCCGGTAGTTGAAGCTCACTACCACTACGCCGTGTCGGGCGGCCAGGTAAGCCCCGTCGTAGATCGGTACAGCACTTGCTCCCGTCTCGAACGCACCCCCGTATATGTAGACGAGCACTGGCAAGCTCTCGCTCTGGGGTTGCAAATCGGGCGTCCACACATTTACCGACAGGCAGTCCTCACTCTGGGGAGGCAGGGCAGAGGTGTCTAAGTTCTGTGGGCAGATGTTGCCAAACCGGGTAGCCTGCAACCGCCCTGGCCAGGGAGCTTTGGGCACAGGTGGCTTCCAACGACGTTCGCCCGCCGTGCTCTCGGCATAGGGAATACCGAGAAAAACCGATAGCGTCCGGCCTTCAACATTCACGGTTTTGCCGCAAACCTCTCCGGCACCGGTCATGACCGGCCCAGTCTGACAATCCGCACTCTGGGCCAACACCCGTCCCAGGCTCGTCGCCACCAAAATTAGCAGGACACTTAGGCATCGATTCACAGAATCTCGCAAGCTTGAAAGCGGTAAGTTGATTGGCATTGCTCTAATCTACAATAATTTCGTACAGTCGTTTTTTTTGATCTTCCGCCAACTCGAGCCGCCCCGTTCTAAATCAGGCAGCTCGCTTTTAGGGCTCGAGGCCGCGAGTACCTGGCGCGAGTACCTGGCGACAGCCCCCATGTGGCCACCTTTCCAGGGCTGGCCATCATGTTCGTGGCGCTGGGCTTCAACCTGCTGGGCGATGCCCTGCGCTATGCGCTCGACCCCCGGGCGGTGCGCTAAGTGGACGATTGGGAAAGGGGTTTCTACTGGCAGCGCCACAAAAGTAAGCACCCGCTTGCACTCCCTGATTCCAGGCTGCACCTTTATCCGCTTCTCACCCCAACCCAACCCAGCCCCCAGGCTTTTGAGCAAAGATTCACCCAAAACCCTTCGCTCACCCAAAGCCGCTAAGATGGAGACATGAAACCATGGGTGGGCCTAACGATGCTGATCCTGGCCGGTTGTGTACCACAGCCGGGGCAGCAATCCTATCAACTAAGCGAGATTCAGTTGCTCTTCGCCGAGAACACCGAACGCTGGACGTATTTTTACGGTGAACCCCAGGCCGTGCGGCTGGGTGAGCGCAGCTTGGCCCTGACCCGTGGCCCGTCGGCCAGTCCTCTGGCCGTGGCCGACGCCCTGCTGGTGGATGGCGAGGCCCTCTACAGGGAGATTAACCCTGCCCTGCCCCGCGTGGCCCAGACCACCCGTACCTTCCCCGGTTTGCAGTTTGTGGTGCGTACCAACCGCAATGTGCAAAGCGCCTGGCTCTTCGATGGAAGCTGGTCGCGGCTGGGCAATGTTTTTGCCAGCAATGCCGCGCAGGTGGTGGAAAGCCGCCCTGGTGCACCCCGACTGGCCCCCCTCTCGGAAGCCGAAAACGAGGCGGTGCTGCGGGAAATCCTGAACCGCCGGGGGGGGCGTCCGGTGGTGGTGTACGAAATTGAGCCTCCTTTGCTGCCCAATCGCTATGAGCCCGCCCCCGCTCAAAGCCGGGTTGCGGCTTTAGCCGTGCAGTATGGCCTTGAGACGGAGCTAACCCTTATGCCTCCCACCCCCAACCCCACCCCGCGCATCCTGCAACAAGGCGGACAGTCCGCCTACACCGCCCAGAACCCGGCGGCCTACCTGGCCAGCAACACCAGCCAGCTAGTGACGCTCTGGCGCCTGGCTACGGGCAACCAGATTCCCCAGCCGGCCACGCCAGCAGTGGACTTCAACCTGAACCGGGTGGTGGCCTTCTTCTGGGGTCAAAAACCCACCGGCGGCTACAGCGTGCAGTATGTGAGCAGCCAGCTTGCGGACAATACCCTGCGGGTCACCTTGCGCCTCTTGAGCCCGGCGCCGGGGGCCATTGTGACCCAGGCCCTCACCAGCCCTTTTGTGCTGCTGGAAGTGCCGGGGCGCTTTACGCGGGTGGAGTTTGTAGATCAAAGCGGGCGGGTGCTGGCGAGCGCAACCAATTGAAGCCAGGAATAGCGCCTGGCTCAGGACAATCCCTCCAACCGGCCCAGCCGTAGAACTTCGGCATTGATGGGGTTCTGGCTCAGGTAGCCCTGGCGGAACTCCTGGGGAACGTGCCGCTGTGCGACCTGGTCAATCCAGTCCAAAGCCTGCTGTAGCGTCTGCCCAGCCAAGGGCTCTCCTGCCGCTTTGAGGGCTTCATAGCGGGCCAGCCAGACCAGGGCCCGCTTGGAGGGCGGGGGGAATGTATCCAGGCGCTCTAGGGCCTGGGCACTCCACTTCAGCGCCTCCTCTACACGCCCCAGCCTCAGCAGCGTGCGCGTCAGGTAGGCCAGGGCCTCGGTCTCCATACCGGGAATGTGGTGGGCTCTGGCCCACCCCAGCGACTTTTGCACCAGCCCCAAGCCCTCCTCTGGCCCGACCAGCATCGCGTGCTCGAGGCGCATCCGGGCCAGCCCATGATCCCATCCACTCAGCTCCATCCGTCGTTCGATCTCGGCAAAGTCCGTGCCGGGCAGGGTTTGGCCGCGCGCAGCCCGATAGAGCAAGCGGTGGAACTCGGTAAGGTCGCGGTAAAGCGAGTTGGCCGGGATGTCCCGCTCGGCGTTTTCGATGGCTTGCTCGAGTTGTTCCCAAGCTCCCAGCATACGGTATAAAGCTCCCAGTGGCTCGATCAGAAAAGCCCTGGACTCATGCGGCTTGAGGTAGCTCTCGGCACGGCGGAATTCACGCATGGCCTCGGCAAAGCGCTCCAGCGAAAGATAGGCCCAGCCCTGCTCCGCCACCACCTCGTAGCGAACATGGTCGATACCCTCGATGTCCCCCAGAATGGCCTCGGCCTGCAGGCTGTTGTGCAAAGCAGCTTCGTACTGGGCCAGGAAAAACTGGCTGTTGGCGATACGCCGTAACGACTCTGCCCGCCAGACCTTGTTCTGGCTCAGTTGCAGACTGCCAAGCAGTTTCTGATTGTGCTCAATGACCTCCTGGTGGCGGTGCAGGTTTAGCAAGATGTTGCTGTAGTTGAGGGCGTTGAAGAACAAGCCCTCCTCATCGCCCGCAGGCTCGAGCAGACGGTTGGCCTGCTCCAGGAATTTCAGAGCTTCATCGTAGCGCCCCTGGTTGTTGAGGGCGTCGCACAGGGCCCGCAGCAGCTTGCCCGCCGTTTCGGGATGGGCCTGCGGGTCGCCCAGGGCGGCCAGTCCGTTTCGGGCCGCCCGCTCAGCTTCGAGGTCGAGGCTGGCCGATATAGCCCACCAGGCCCGGGCCGACCAGGCCTCGCCATGTTGCTGGGGCGTTTGGGCGGTGTTCTGCATCTCCTCGATCAGCTGGGTCTGTTGGGGGCCGCTGTCATGCCGCCAGAGGCTCCCCACCGCCCAGATGCGGGCCTCGAAGGCTTGATGGGGTTGGCCCGCTTCTTCATAGGCCCGGATGGCCTGCTCGAGAAAACCCGTGAGCTCGGTCCAACGGTAGGCATGGTCGGCTTGCTCGGCGGCCTCGAGCCACAGGGGGGCCGCTTTGGCGGGTTCGCCCGCCTCCATCCAGTGCTGGGCGATGCGGGCCGGGCTCGCCCTGGCCTCGCTCAACACCTCGGCAGCGCGGGTGTGCAGCACGGTTCCAATGGTGGGAGTGAGACCTGTGCGCACGGTCTCGTAGAGCAGGTCGTGGCTGAAGCCATTGCCCGCAAAAACCTGCGCGGTTTCCAGTTCCTGCCAGGCTTCCAAAAGCTCCAGCGGGCGTGACTCGAGCACCCGGGCAATCAGGTTCAGGTTGAAGTCGCTTTGCAACACCGCGGCGGCACGGGCAATGTTCAGGGCTTGCGGCGACAACTTGCTGAGGCGCTGGTTGATGACCGTGCCTACCTTGCCCGGCGGCGGCAAACGGCCTGGCCAGCCGCGCTCCAACTGCCCGGTCTCCTGCAAGTGGCGCACGGTTTCCAGCACAAACAGTGGGTTACCCCCGGTAAAGCGGGTCATCTGAGTAGCCATTTGTTCCAAGCCTTCAAGGTGGAAGGTCTCAAGCAACTTGCCCACCGCCTCGCTGGGCAGCGGCTCGACATCAATCAGCACCGCCATGCCCGCGTTTACCAAGCTATACACCACGTTCTGTTCCATCTCGGGGTCGAGTTCGCCCTTGCGGTATACCTGGATGGTGAACTCGAGGCTGGGATTGCCCACCCCACCAAACTTACCCAGCAGATAGACCAGAGCCTCCATCGTGGCCGCATCCATGTACTGCGCGTCGTCGCCCACGATCACATAGCCCCGCTGGGCGACTCGGTTAAGTTCGGCCAGCGCGTCGAAGAGGCGTATCTTCTCGACCTCTGAGGAGATCGGTGGCGGCGGGTCGGCGGGGTTAAGCTCGGGCACCAGCCGCGAGAGTTCACGCCGCACCCAGTCCGGTAGGCTACCCACCGCCTCGGGCTGGAGGGCCGCCACCTTGCGCACCTCGCGGGCATAGGTCGAGAAGGGCACGCCCCTATCGCCGGGGCGCGGCGTGTTGACCATCACAGGCCCCTTGCTGGCGGCGAACTCCATCGCCAGGCGGGTCTTGCCCACCCCCGGCTCGCCCCGCAAAAACACCAGTTTGCCCTCCTGGTAGGCTTGCTCCATCAGCGCCCACTCACGCTCACGCCCTACTAGGGCGCTGGCGGGCGCGGCGGGCGTTTGTGGGGCGGGTTTTTCTCGAGGCTTAACAGATTGCATGCCCCCAATGGGTTTGCCGCTTTCGATGTGTGCCGCCAGCTCGAGGGTCTCCGGCAACGGCTCGGCCCTGAACTCGCGCTCCAGGATTGCCCGGCACCGCTCAAAAGCTGCCAGTGCTGCACCCCGGTCGCCCAGCAAGTAATGCAGCCGCATCAAGCGGCGGTGGGCTTCTTCGGAGACATCGTCGAGCTCGAGCACCTGCCGGGCCATGCTGAGGGCATCGCTGTATTGGCCGGCTTGCTCCAGGCGCTCGGCTTCGGCCATGGTCGCATCGCGCCGCAGGGCATTCAGGCTCTCCCGGGTGGCGGCCAACCACTCGTCGAAGTCGGGGCATTCGTCGAAGTCCAGGCCCTGGAGCAGCTCGCCTTCTAAAGCCGCTGCTTTGGCGTACTCGCCCGCGAACGCGTGGGCCGAAAGCTGTACGGCATCTACCTCGAGCCAGTCCACCAGGGCAATCTGCTCGTCTCCCACAATGAGGTCAGCCCCGGCGCTGTCGCGCAGCCGCTTGAGGGCCTGGCGAAGGTTGTTGCGGGCGGTGGCCTCGGAGGAGTCGGGCCAGAGCCAGCTGGCCAAGCGGTACTTGGGGGTGGTGCCCTCGAGGGCCAGATAGGCCAGAACGCCCGCCACCCGCCACTGGAGCCTGGACTCGCCCCTGGGGCCGCGCAGCCTGGCACCACCCAGCAATTGAAGTTGCCAGGCGGTCTGGGTAGTGCTGGTACTGCGGGAGTCCATCCCGTCTAGTTTATCGAGATTGCCCATGCCCCAGGGCTTTCTCAACTACGTTTGGGTTGCCAGCCGGAAGCCTGGCGGATCGTTCCACCAACCTCTCGATTTCGCTTCTACCGGCTCAGGCCCGGCACTAAACCGATCCAGTCTGGCTGCAATTCAGCCATCCCTTGATGGTGGGAAAGGCGATATGCCGGATCCAACAAAGATAAAAGTCGAACAGCTTTAGAGGCTATTTTTGTTAAGTCCGGTAAAAAACAAACCACAGGGCGCTTGCACACCCTGTGGGAAACCATCAAGCAACTTATGCTTTTTGAGCTTGCTCATTTTTTCGCTCAGCTTCCTCGAGGAACCGGTTTAGCTCCTCGGGGCTTTTGAAGTAGAGCTTCTCTTGGGTACGCACGTTGGTGACCGAAGCCCGCCATACCTCGCCCGTGCTGCAGGGTTCGTGCCAGATGCGCACGATGTACATGCGGCTGGTAGGCATACCTACCTCGAGGCTCGCTCGAAGAAGCGCAGTACCTGGGGAGAAACCCTTTGCGCTGCCCCCAGATCCTGCACCAGCTCCACGCTAAACGAGAGATCCGAACGGGGCGGCTCGACCAGCACCAGATCGCCGTTTTCGGTATAGACCCCCAACCAGTCGCCACTATCGAGTTCCTCATTCTGATTGCTATCCTTCCAGGCCAGCAACAGATACCGGCCCGCTTCCAGGTCGCGGAAGCGATAGGTGGTACTGCTGACGTTGCTCTGGATGGCAATCACCCGGCTGCGAATCTGGTCGCAGTCGTTGCCGAGGTAGTAGCAGGCCAGCACCAGGGTACCGTTCAGGCTGGGGCGGGTCGCGTTGGCGTTGGCGATTTGCAGGCTAAGCGTCGCTGTTCGGGTCTTGCCCCCCCCGCTGGCCGTGATGGTCAGGCCATAGTTGCCTGCAACCGCGCTGCCCGCCACGTTCAGCGTTAGCGAAGCGCTGCTGTCCGATACGGTCGCTGGGTTGAAGGTTCCGCTCACACCAGAGGGTGCGCCGCTCAGGCTCAGCGTGAGGGGATGGGTAAAGTTGGTACGGGTAAAGTTGAGGGTGATGGTACTCGAGCTGCCGGGGCGCACCGAAAGGCTGTTGGGGGTCAGGCTCAAGCTGAAGTCGCCACCCGGCGGAGGGGGTGGGGGATTGTTGCCGTTCCCCAGGGCTTGCAGAGCGGCGGCTGCGTCTATCAAACCAGCCCCACAATCCCTCGAGGTCTGGGCCGGGCCCTTGCCGGTACAGGCCGTAGGAGAAAGCGGTCGGGCGGTCTGCTGTAAAAGCGCCAGCGCCTCGGTGCCACTCAGGGCCGGACGGCGGCTCTTCATGAGGGCAATCACCCCCGCTACGTGCGGCGCGGCCATCGAGGTGCCCTGATAGAACGCATAAGCAAACTCGCTGTTCTGGTCGTCACGAACAGGGCTTAGTACGCCATCCGGGTAGGTGTCGTTATTGAGGTCAGCTCGGGTATCACCCCCTGGGGCCATCACATCAATGCGAGGGCCATAGTTGGAGTAGGGGGCGCGGTGATTCTGAAAATCGGTGGCTCCAACCGTAATCACCCCCGAGCAGTTGGCCGGGGTAAACTCGGCGGCATTGCGGTTAGAGTTCCCCGCCGCCACCACCACAATCGCGCCCCGGGCCGTCACTGCATCGAACACTTCCTGGGCTGCTGGCGAGCAGGTACCCTGTCCCCCCAGGCTCAGGTTGAGGATCTGGGCCGGATTGGGATTGGCGGGCACCCCCTGGATACTGATACCTGCAGCCCAGGCTGTTCCATCCAGAATATCGGCCATGGTACCGCCTCCGGCCCCCAGCACGCGGATGGGCACAATGCGCGCGCCCCAGCTCACCCCCGCCACCCCTCTGTTGTTGTTGGTTGCTGCCGCGATGGTGCCCGCCACATGGGAGCCGTGGTAACTGCCCTGCCCACCTGGTTCATCGCCAGGGTCTTCGGGGTTGTTGTCGCGTCCGTTGCCGTCCACCCCCACCTGCGGATTGGTAATGAAGTCGTAGCCGGGCAACAGCCTGCCCTCAAAATCGGGGTGCTGCGAGAGAATGCCGGTGTCCACCACCGCAACCGTCACCGGGTTGGTGGTGCCTTTTTCAATATCCCAGGCCTGCGGCAGGTTGATGGCGGGATAGTGCCACTGGTCCACATAGGCCGGGTCGTTGGGGGTCGCCAGGGCCTTCCAGATGTAGTTGGGTTCGGCCCAGAGCACATCCGAACGGGAGCGCAGCCCCCGCAGCAGCTCGAGGGTTCCGCTTTCATCCACATCGGCACGGTAGAGCGAAGCGGCCTGCACCCCTGCCAGGGGACGTACCTGCTGTACGCTCACCCCGCCCACCCTCAGGCTCTGTACCGACTGCAGCGAGAGGCCCGGACGAAACTTGATGATGACCTCCCCCGGTACAAACGAAGTTCCGCCTGCTGGGGGCAAACCCAGGGGTACCTCGAGGATGGGCAGCGAGGCCAGCGCTGCACTACGCCCCAGGCTCAGGGTGCCCGAAAAACTAGCCGACCCAGGGGAACTTCCCCCCCCACAGGCTGCCAGCAAAAAAGCCGCAGCCCCTGCCAAAATGACCTGTCTGTTGATCCAATGCATCTGCATCTTGCCTCCATCAGCCCTGGGCTTTTGCCCAGAAACCAGGCCAAGCCTAGCGGGGCGGCTGTGACCAGGCCGTGACAAGCTCCGAACTGCCCCACTGCATCCCGGTCACGCCATGGTCACAGAGGAGGGTCTACACTCCCGGCAGGAGGTAGGAAGATGAACCCACAGCAACCCTTCGAGCTGATGATTCTGCGGCACCAAGCCCTTCTGGCGGAGCACCAGGGTTGCCCCCTGCCCGCTCCCCGGCGCCCAGGCTCCTGGCTGGCCCACATCCAGCGCTGGCTCTCCGCGAACAAGGCCCTCTACCGCGCCACCGCGCCCCACGCATAGGAGGAACCCATGAACCTGCTCAACCCCATCCTGGCCGATATCTTCGTCGCCGAACTCCGCCAGCAGATCCAGGACAGCGGGCCCCAGCCCCGCTTCAAGGTGGACGAACTGGCCCTCTGGCACGCCGACCAGAAAGCCTCGAGCAACCCGGCCCGCCCACCCCGCATCCTCAAGATAGGCCCTTTCACCTACGGGTGGCACCGGCCTCAAGAGCAAACCAAACCTTGCTAAAGGAGCGACCATGCTTACCAACCCGCCATGCTCGAGCTGCTCAGCCAGCTAATACTAAATGAACTAAAAGCCCAGGCCACCCATGCCCAGCGCCCCCCGTACCGTTCCTGGTTTACTCGTTTTCAGTGCTGGATTGAGGCGCGTACCCATGCCTGAGCCAGGCCCTCTGCCTACCCGCCCCACCGCTCTCGGTGGTGCCATCGTTGGAGCCCCCATGCCGATGTATCTTTATGCCTTTCTACTCTTTGCCCTGCTGACGGGCTGTGGTCAAACTGCGGCCACTACCCCTGCCCCCGACCGCCACACCCTGCAAACCTTCAACGATCAGCTCCTCCCGGTGACTTTGTTTGACGACATGGTTCAGGAGCCGGAAAATCCGCCCTACCGTTTTCGCCTCGAGGTCACCGACGGCTGGTTCCGGCTCGAGCGCTCGAGCCAGAGCGAAACGGCCATTCGTTACGAGCAAGCGGTGTATTTCCGCGAATCAGTGGAGGGTAATGGAGGCCGCAGGTGGCGCTGGTACGACCTCGGCACCTGTACCCCTCAGGGGTCGGGGATGCGGTGTGATTCGGGATATGCTCAGGGTTACAGCTTCGAGCTAAAGCAACAAGGCGAAACACTCATCACCCAGCAGCAGCTCTTCTACGAGCCCCTTTTCAAAGGCACCTACACCTTTAGCCGATAGCTTTGCGAAAGACGAGGATTTATGGCCTACCGAATTAACCAGTACACGCTTTGGACGTTGCTTTGCTGGGTGCTCTTGCTCTCGGCTTGCAACCAGACCGCACCGGATCAAACCCGCCATTCCCTGCAAACCGTCAATGGCAAGACGCTCCCCGCTTTGTTGCTCGACACCGTGCTGCAAGACCCCGACACGCCCCCCTACCGCTTCCGGGTTTTTGTCACCGAGGGCTGGTTTCGCCTCGACGGCAACCGCTACGAGCAACAGGTGCGCTTTTACGAGCTGGCCGAGGGCTATCCCAGCCACCGCTTTCAGTGGAGCGAGTACGGCACCTGCCAGCCCAGCGGCGAGGGGCTGCGCTGCCAGTCGGCCTACATCCAGAACTACACCTTCGAACTGACCCGCCAGGGCGACCAGCTTGTCACCCGGCAACAATTTGGCGACCCGAACCTGGTGGGCACCTACGTCTTTAGCCGGTAGGGGTCAACATGAAAACGGGATTGATCCTTCTTTTGCTGATGGCTCCCTTTGCACGGGCCCTCGAGGTTCCCGTTGCTATCCAGGACGTAATTGATGGTCGTACCCTCGAGGTTCGCCACCCTGGCGGAGCCATCACCAGGGTTCAGCTGGCGGGTTTGGGTACAGCAAAGCGCGAAGTGCTGGTACGGCTCGCCCCCAGGGGCACACACGGCTTTGTGCTGGTAGGCGGAACCTCGCCCCAGACCCGCCCCGTGATCGGGTTCGTTTACCTCTGCCCAAATCTTCGGCCCTGCACCACCGCTACCTTCAACCTGAACGCCGAAGTCCTGCGGCACGGCGGAGCAAAATTTGTGTCCAACTTCGAGGATGCAGAATTGCGGCAAATGCTGATTAAGGCCCAGCTCGAGGCCCAGCAAGCCAGGCGTGGGGTTTGGGCCAAATAAGGACATCCACATGAGCAACCGCAGCCTTTTAGCCATCAACTACCCCACCCTGGCCCAGCCGGACCTGGACTGGATTCAAGTCATTCGCGAAGCTCACGACGAGCTGTACTTTGAAGTCGTCGCCCCGCATTTCACTTTGGTATTTCCTGCCTACAATCAAGACCAAACCACTTTTACCGAGCACGTCCGCCGCATCGCCTATCAAACGCCACCCTTCGAGTTCGTGCTGCGCTCTGCGGTGCTGGGCGACGATGCCTTTAGCGACTACACCCATGTATTCCTGGTACCCGACGAAGGCTACAGCCGGATTGTGCGGCTCCATGACCGCCTGTACACCGGCATCCTGAGCGGGGAACTGCGGCTGGACATTCCCTTTATCCCGCACATCGGCATCGCCAACTCCAAAGACCCCAAAGCCTGCAAGCGCCTGGTGGACCAGCTCAACAACAGGAAGTTTGAGATTTTCGGCAAGGTAGAGCATCTGGACGTGATTGAGTACGGGGAAAACCGGGTGAAAACCCTTGAACGAATACCGCTCGGCTCGGGAGGTGGACTGTGAACAATCGTTGTGCGTCCGGAATAGAGGTGAATCAATGTACAGACTGAAAGGCAAGATTGCTCTAGTCACTGGAGCAGCAAGAGGCATCGGAGAGGCTATCGCGCACGCCTTTCTCAATGAGGGGGCCATCGTTTACCTCTCTGACATCAACGATGAGTTGGGATTCAACACCGCAAAGAAGCTTGGCGGGTCGGCGCAGTATGTTCGCCTTGATGTTCGTAGCGAACAGGATTGGCGATCTGTCATGGACCTGATTGTCAGTACCCATGGAGCAATAGACGTGGTCGTCAATAACGCAGGCATCACCGGTTTTGAAGGGGGTGATCTGGTTCACGACCCAGAGAATGCCAGTCTGGAGGCATGGAGGGCAGTTCATGAAACAAACCTTGATGGCGTATTCCTCGGATGCAAGTACGCCATCAAAGCCATGCGCCCAAGAGGGGTGGGTTCAATCATCAACATCTCATCCCGCTCTGGGTTGGTAGGTATACCTGGTGCAGCGGCATACGCATCATCAAAGGCTGCAATCAGGAATCACACAAAGACTGTTGCACTTTACTGTGCGGAGCAGGGGCTTCGGATTCGCTGCAACTCTATACATCCGGCCGCAATACTCACGCCAATGTGGGAGCCAATGCTGGGCAATGGTCCAGATCGGGAGGCGAGAATGGCAGAGCTTGTGAGCGATACCCCGCTGCGTAGGTTTGGTATGCCAGAAGAGGTGGCCGCATTGGCAGTACTTCTGGCTTCTGATGAAGCCACGTACATAACAGGTTCCGAGTTGAGTATTGATGGTGGGCTTTTGGCCGGCTCCGCTGCAAGCCTGCGAGCTGAAGACGCATAATCGTTTGCTCCAGGCCCGACGGCCCTGACGAGCCCTCGAGCAAATACCCTCAGGAGGAAAATCGTGAAAATGCAATGGTTTGTACCCCTTTGGATGGCCCTGCTGGTGCTGGCAGGCTGCTCCGCGCCCCAGACAACGGGTCGCTGGATGTATGTGGTCACGCCCAGCGAGCTCTATCAGGTCGAGTTCCCAATAGGCTCCGAGCGCCGCATCGGTAACACCCAGGACACACAGGGCAACGGCATCATCCTGCTGGACATCGCCCTCAACCCCAAAGACGGGGAACTGTACGGGGTGAACGACACCCTGTACCGCATCAATAAAAACACCGCGACCCTGACCCGCATCGGCAATGGTTTGCAGGCAACTGCACCGGGTGTGTCGAGCGAAGCGGTTGCCCTGGCCTTTTCAAGTGACGGTGTGCTCTACGCGGGCGTGGATGGCAATAAACTTGCCACCGTAGATACCACAACCGGCAAAGCCAGCGTCATAGGCAGCCTGGGCGCGGGCTACAGCTACAGCGGCGACCTGGCCTTTGCACCCGATGGAAGGCTGTTCGCTTCTGTTTCGGGTCAGGACATCAACGATGAACTACTGCTGGTCAACCCGCAGACTGGGGTGGGAACGCCCGTTGGCAATATCGGCTACCGCAAGGTGTACGGGCTGCAATTCGTTGGTGGAACGCTTTACGGGTTGAGCGAGGGCAGCCCCAGCAGCCTGATCGCCATCGATACCGCCACCGGCAAGGGAACGCTGGTGCGCACGCTGGACTTGCGCGGCTACGGCATCCAGCGCCAACGCTGAGCGAGTGCAGGAACTTAAGGAGTGAACCGCATGTCTTTTGCCACTACACCGAGGTATTGGGCCGTCGCGCCGGCCCTGCTGTTTCTCGCGGCCTGCACCTCGGCCCCTGTTCTAAATCCAACTACTGTGACCCTCGAGACCCGCCTCTACCGCACCGGAGCACCCCAGAACCTGCCGTGGGTGGCCTACCAGGACGGCGACGGGCGGTGGCAGGCCCTCAGCGGCCAGGGGGGGCGGTACGCCTTCTCGGTACGCGACCCCGGCGGGCGGTACGCGCTGGCGGTGGTCTGCACCAACCCGGCCTTGCAGAACGCCCGAATCCAGATCGTCCACGCCACCGTTAAAGAGCTAAGCACCCCCGCCGTAAACTGCCTCTTCCCCCGCAACTCCACCGAGGTGCGCACCGTGAGCGGGAAAGTCAGCCACTTCGGCGACGCCGACTGGGCTATCGTTCAGGTGACCGGCAGCGGCAGCGTGGACGGCCCAGAGGCCGCCAACCCCGGCTACTCGGTGGAGGCCGGGCCGGGCAGCCAGCGGCTGGTGGCCCTGGCCCAGCGGCGGTACGGGCACGACACCAACCCCTGGGCCAGCCGGGCGCTGCTCAAAAACCTCGAGCTGAGCGACAACCTGAGCCTCGACCTGAGCTTCCAAGACCCCGCCACCCAGACCCAGCCTCACACCGTCACACTCGAGGGGGCTGGCGGCGACGCGGTCATTCAGGACACCAAGTTTCACCACCCCGCCAATGTCTATAACCCCGACCTCGGCAGCGGGCTGCGTGGGGCGAGTTCGCACCTCTACGGCGGCATACCCGAAGCCTGGCAGCTCCCCGAAGACGCCCACATGGCCTACGCCGAGGCCTATGTGCCCGGCGAGGGCCGGGGGCGCTCCACAACCACGACCTTCAAAGCGCCCCGCGACCTCACCCTGGTGCTCTTGCCTCACCTGGGCCCGGTAGAAGTACGGCCCGAGGCCCCGGCGGGCAGCCTGGCCCGCTACCGCTTCACCTGGGAGCCCTACGCGGCCGATCTGTACTTTGCGGAGGTGAGCGACCTGGCAACGGGGGGCAACCGCTGGCAGGCCCTGGTCACGCCGGGCTGGCTGCGGGGCGCGGAATACCACACCCCCGACCTTTCTGCCGCGCCGGGCTGGAACCCGGCCTGGAACCTCTCGCCCGCCAGCCCCCGAAGCATGGCGAGGCTCGAGGCCGTGCGGGCCAGCCGCTCCGTGAACGAAGCGGTGCAGCTCTCCGCATTGAACTTCCCCGGCCACCTCGCCGACGGCCTGGTCTGGCAGTCGGCCTCGAGGGTCGTCGGGCTGGGGCAGTAGAGTTGGAAGAAATATGAACACCGAGAAGATTGGCCTGAGGTCGCCCCACCCGAGCGGCGCGGGGGCCACCGGCTTTCCGACAGACTTAATCGGCTCGATCCTCTGGACCAGGGCCTACGACATTCTGGCAAGGCTGACGGGGGAGGTTAGACGATGAAGCTCGAGTTCAAACGCCTGAGCGAGGCCGACCCCGCCGACCTGATTGCCCTGATGAACCACCCCAGGGTGCGTGAGCACATGCCCCTCACTCGAGAGAACTTCGGCGCGGAAGACTGTCGGCGCTTCGTGGAGGGCAAGGAGCGGCTATGGGCCGAGCACGGCTTCGGCCCCTGGGCCTTCTACGCCGACGGGAAGTTTGTGGGCTGGGGTGGTTTGCAGCCCGAACAGGGCGAGGCCGACCTGGCGTTAGTGCTGCACCCAGAGGCCTGGGGCCTGGGCGGCCCTATCGTCCAAGAAGTGTTGCGGCGGGCTTTCGAGGAATTTCGTTTCGCCTCGGTAATGGTGCTATTTCCACCAACCCGAACCCGCATCCGCGCTTTGTTTCGGTTGGGGTTTGTGAGGGATGGGGAAGTGGTGGTAGGGGGCGAAACTTTCCTGCGCTACCGGTTATATGCACCGACAGGGGTCTCGAACAACCCTCGAGAAACATCGTGAACTCGGGGTCACAGGGCCCTTCCAGACCTGGAACCTGAGCAGCGTACAAGGAGGTAAGGGTGAACATCCACGATCTGAATAAAGCGGCCTGGGATAAAGCGGTAGAGTCGGGTGAAAACCCTTACACCAAAGTGGTTTCTTCTGAACAGATTGCGGCTGCCAGAGCGGGCCGCTGGGCCCTGTACCTGAGCGACTGCAAGCCAGTTCCCCCCGACTGGTTTCCGCCCCTAAAGCAGGCCCGGGTCTTGTGCTTGGCTTCGGGCGGTGGGCAACAAGCCCCCATTTTTGCAGCTTTGGGCGCCGAGGTGACCTTGCTGGATAGCTCACCCAAGCAACTTGCTCAGGACAGATATGTTGCCAAGCGCGATGGTCTGACCATCCATACCCTCGAGGGGGACATGGCCGACTTATCGGCGCTACAAACCGATTACTTCGACCTGGTCTTCAACCCGGTCTCTACCCTCTTTGTACCTGACCTCAAACCCATCTGGCAGGCGTGCTACCGGGTACTCAAACCGCAAGGCAGCCTGATGACGGGTTTTATGAACCCGGACGAGTTCATCTTCGATGCGGACGCCCTCGACCACCAGAAGGCCCTGGTAGTCAAGTACCCCTTACCCTATGTCGAGCATGAAACCCTGAGCCCTGAACAACTCGAGGCTTACCGGCGGGAGAAGCGAATGTTTCATTTCAGTCACTCGATGGAGGCACAGCTCGGTGGATTGCTCGAGGCGGGTTTCATCATTACGGGTTTTTACGAAGACCGCCGTCCCGAGGAAGACGGCAACCCCATTCGGCACTACATGCCCAGTTATTACGTGGTAAGAGCCCAGAAGAGCTGAGGCTCTGGCAAGCTCTACGCAGAACAGGGCATGATTGAGGTGGCTGCACTATGGAACCGAGACCGGACGCAATGCTTCCACTTCCACGCCCCAAGGAATACGGTTTAGGCGTGGATAAGCAGCATTTGCTCGAGTGCCTCGAGGCCATAGGGCGCTCGCTCGAGAGCTCGGGCCACGCTTTAGCCCTGATTGGATTGGGTTCGGTGGGTTTGGAGCTGGAACGCATAGACCAGCACTCCGACCTGGACTTCTTTGCGATAGTCGAGGATGGGTACAAGCAGCGCTACCTCGAAAACCTGGACTGGCTCAGTAACGTTGCTCCTGTCGCTTATACCTTTCAGAACACGGAGGATGGCTACAAATTGCTGTTTGAGGATGGCATCTTCTGCGAGTTCGCGGTATTGGAATTGCCTGAACTCGAGCACATTCCTTTCTCGAAAGGCCGCATCGTGTGGAAGCGGCCCCATATCGAAGATTCCATCGCGGTTCCTGTGCTCAAAAATTCTTCCAGCCCCAAGTCTAATGTAGGGTGGCAGGTAGGCGAAGCCCTCACCAATCTGCTCATTGGGCTCAAGCGCTACAGGCGGGGGGAGAAATTGTCGGGCTCGAGGTTTGTACAACACTACGCCCTGGATCGGGTGCTGGATTTGGCCGAGTGGGTCGAGGCAGAAACCCCCTACTTCAGGGATTCGTTTGGCACCGAACGACGCTTTGAGCGACGTTTTCCGGGCGTGTCGAAACTTTTGCCCCATTTCGCGCAAGGCTATGAGCGCACCCCCGAGTCGTCCCTGGCGATACTTGAGTTTCTGGAGCAACATTTTGAGGTTAATGCGGCCATCGCCAGGGAAATTCGCTCGCTCATACAAAAGGATAACCATGACCAGGTTTGAATCCATCCCTACCGAGCGCCTGATCATTCGGCGCTTGAATATGAACGACCTCGAGGCGTTGGTGGCTTACCGCAGCCTGCCCGAGGTGGCTTGGATGCAACTCTGGGACAGCTACGACGTCGAAAAAGGCCGTAAGCTGATCGAGGGCATGGAGGGGGTTGAACCCTTTACCCCCGGCGACTCCTTCCAGTTTGGGGTGGAACACCGCGCAACGGGCAAGCTCATTGGCGACCTCTATTTCAAGCTAGACCAAGCAGGGAAGCAGGCCGAAATCGGCTATACCTTCGACCCTCAGTTTCAAGGGCAAGGTTTGGCCACCGAAGCCGTTCGAGCCCTGTTAGACTACGCCTTCAAATACAAAGGCGTACACCGCATCTACGGTATTACCGACCCGCGCAACCTACCCTCCATCCGGCTCTTGACCCGCCTGGGAATGCGCCAGGAGGCCCACTTCCGCAAGAGCTTGTGGTTCAAGGGCGCGTGGGCCGATGATGTGGTGTTTGCAATTCTGGAGGAAGAATGGACGAGCGCATCGAGCAGTTCTGGCAAGCCTACCTAGCCACCCTGCCCGAAGGCCGGCGGCCCACCACTTACCGGGCCGAGTCCTGGGGCGATAACCCGCAGTTAGCGGACGAGTTAGCGGCCTTGATCATCTCGGGTAAAAAGACCGCGACCTGCTCGGCGCTGTGGGAGTGGGAGGCCGAGGGCGAACCCATCCCCCAGGTGGGCCTCAAGACCATTCTGCTGAGCAGCGTGGGCGAACCGCTGGCGGTGCTGGAAACCACCGAAGTGAGCATCCGGGCTTATCAAGAAGTGGATGCCCAGTTTGCCCATGACGAAGGCGAGGGGGACTTGACGCTTCAGTCCTGGCGCGAGGGACACTGGCGTTTTTTTGATCGAACCCTGGCCCGAATCGGCAAAAAGCCCATGCTGGATATGCCGCTGGTGTGTGAGCGGTTTAGGGTGGTGTACAGGTGATGCCCGTCCACATATCTCTGGCCAGCGGCTCCAGACCCTTACACCCTTACGAAGCGTCTCCCCCACCCTTCGACTCCCTGCGGCCCCTAAAAACCATCCGGAAGGGAATTTCGCGCAAGCCCAGGTCTTCGCCGATGCGGTTGCGCAAGAAGCCCTCGAAAGCCCGCGTCACGAACTCGGGGTGGTTGCAAAAAAAGACAAAGGTCGGGGGAGCTACTTCGGGCTGGGTGAGGAAAAAGAGCTTGAGGGGCTTGCCCTTGAAGTTGGGAAGCATGGTCTGGGTGCTCCAGACCGAGAGCCAGCGGTTGAGTTCGGCAGTCTCGAAACGCGCTCGAGCCAGCTCGTAGAGCCGGGCCGCTTCCGAGAGCAGCTTGTGCAGGTTTTGCTTGGTAACAGACGAAACGTACAGAATGGGCAGGTGCTGGATGTGGGAGAGTTTGAGGGCCAGGTCAGCCCGCACCCGCTTGGCCTCCTCTTTGCTCTCAATCAGGTCCCACTTGGTAATGGTCACGATTACCGGTTTGCCGGCGTCCAAGGCCTCGTTGGCCAGCTTGAGCTCGTGGTCGCCGAGTTCCCTGGGGTCTACCACCAGCAACACTACGTCGGCATCCAGAATGGCCTGGTGGGCGCGTCCAATGGCCTGTTCTTCGACCCCGGTCTCGGGGCGCTTGCGGATGCCGGCGGTATCTACCAGCAAGAACCGGCTGCCCCCGTAGTCGAACTCCACGTCGATGGTGTCGCGGGTGGTGCCGGGGATTTCCGAAACAATCACCCGCTCCTCGCCCAGAATGGCGTTCAGCAGGCTGGACTTGCCCGCGTTGGGGCGGCCCACAATGGCCAGGCGGATAGGCACCACCTCGGGCTCACTCTCGCCCTGGCGAACCGGCAACATGGCCCAGATGCGCTCCAGCAGTTCGTCAAACCCCCGGCTGTGGGCTGCACTGGTAGGAACCGCTTCGCCAAAGCCCAGGGCATAAAAGTCGCCCAGGTAGGCCTGGTGCTTGGGGTCGTCTATCTTGGTGGCTACCAGCAGCACCGGTCTGCCCTGGCGGCGCAAAAAGTCGGCGACCTCGAGGTCGGCGGTCGCAATATCGCTGCGCCCATCCACGGCAAACAGCACCAGGTCGGCATCCTGAATGGCCCGTTCCACTTTTTGCTTGATTTTCTTCTCCCACACATCCCCCGACCACAAGCCCCCGGTATCCACCAGCTTGAAGCGGCCCTGCTCGCTCTCCACCACGCCCTCTTTAAGGTCGCGGGTAACCCCCGGCACGTCGGCCACCACGGCAAACTGGCTTCCGGCCTTGGCGTACTTCTCGGGCGCGGCCCGTAAACCCAATAGTTTGTTGAACAGGCTCGACTTGCCCACATTGGGGCGACCCACAATCACCACTCGATACATAGTTCCACTCGCATTCGGTTCAAGGACGGCTCCAGGCAGCGTTACCTGAATCCACAAACAGCATCCTTGATGTTACCATGCGCTTGTTGTATGAAACCCAAGGTCTGTCTGGTGGTGGGCATGGGGCGGGGCATCGGGCTGAGCGTGGCTCGTCGCTTTGGCCGGGAGGGGTATCGGCTGGGTCTGATTGCCCGTAGCGAAACCAACCTGGAGAACTATGCGGGAGCCCTCGAGCTCGATGGCTGCACGGTCAAAACCTTTCCCACCGACATCACCCGCACGCCGCAACTGATTTCAGCGGTAAGGGAAAGCGAAAAGCAGCTTGGCCCCATCGAGGTCTTGGTTTACAACGCCTATGCCTCGGCGGGCAGCCGGGCTTCGGAGCTCAGCGTGGAAGCCCTCGAGGACACCCTCAAGGTCAACCTGTACGGGGCGCTGGTGGCGGCCCAACTGGTGATCCCCGGTATGCTCTCGCGCCGCAAAGGCACCCTCCTCTTTACCGGGGGCGGCCTGGCCCTGAACCCCGCGCCCGACTTGGCTGCGCTCTCCATTGGCAAAGCCTCGCTACGCGCCCTGGTGGGTGCGCTCAGCAAGGAGCTCTACCACGAAGGCATCCACGTAGCCACCGTGACCATTGCAGGCCAGGTGAGGCGCAACACCCCCTTCGACCCCGACCTGATTGCCGAAAAGTTCTGGGAGCTGCACGCCCAGCCGCCCGGCCGGTGGAAGACCGAGGTGATCTACCAGGGATGAAGAGCTTTTGGCAGGCAAACCAGTTCGTAGGCCATCCTCGGCCAAAGGCGCAGGTCGCCTCATTCCTGGTCTTCTGCTCTGGATTTTTCGCAATCCATCAGGTAGTAGCAGAGCTAAGATACAGTAACCGACGGAGTTACACGCAGTTCATCTGACTGGACAGCCTATACTCTTCAGGTGTGAGCCGCTCTGTATCCAATACCCTCTCCCGCCTGGTGGAATCGGCACCGTTCAACCGCTTGGTAACCGTCATCATCCTATTTGCGGCGGTGCTGGTGGGCCTCGAGACCTATCCCGCCCTGATGGAGCGCTTTGGCCCTACCCTCCACCTACTCAACAACCTGGTGCTGGCCCTGTTTGCTCTCGAGGTGCTCCTGCGCATGGCGGCCCTCTGGCCCCGGCCCTTGCGCTATTTTCAGAGTGGCTGGAACGTGTTCGATTTCGCCATTGTGGCCTTTAGCCTGCTGCCGGGGCTGGGAACGTATGCGGTAGCGGCCCGCCTGCTGCGGCTCTTGCGTGTGCTGCGGCTCATCCGCACCCTGCCCGACCTTCAGATTATTTTGGGTGCCCTGCTCAAAAGCATCCCCTCCATTGGCTGGGTGCTGGTCTTGATGCTGCTGCTGCTCTACATCTATGCGGTGGCCGGGGTGTTTTTATTCGGCCAGGGCGACCCCTTCCACTTCGGCAATCTGCACACCGCCCTGCTCACCCTGTTTAGTATCCTGACACTGGAGGGCTGGGTGGATATCCTCCGCATCCAGTATTTCGGCTGCGACCGCTTCGAGCTGCCCGACCCCGCTTTGTGTACCCAGCCCAAAGCCCAGCCCCTGCTGGCCGTGGTGTACATGGTCTCGTTTGTGTTGCTGGGTACGCTGGTGTTTTTGAATTTGCTGGTGGGCATTGTGGTCAACAGCATGGACGAGATGCGAAAAAGCCTGCAAGAAACCCGGCTTCCCCCACCCGGAAGCCTCGAG
The DNA here is from genome assembly GCF_003574035.1 of Meiothermus hypogaeus. Classification (GTDB taxonomy): domain Bacteria; phylum Deinococcota; class Deinococci; order Deinococcales; family Thermaceae; genus Meiothermus; species Meiothermus hypogaeus. The sequence continues at coordinate 21,585 of NZ_QWKY01000044.1, forward strand.
CAGCAGGTGCAAGAGGTACAGGCCAGGCTGCGCGAGGCGCAGGGAATGCTGGAGGCGCTGGTCAAAACTCGGGATTAACCAGATCGGTGTCCATCCCTGGCGAAAGCACTGCCGGATGCCCCAGCACCCGCCCCAGAGCGGTAATCTGGCCCTTGTGATGGAACTCGTGGGTGATGGGATGCAGCAGCAGCCAGCGCTGGCTCACCTTGGCCTTCCAGCCCTTGCGTGGATGCGTCCACTCGTATATCTGGTCGAGCTGGTTAAATGTTTGCAGGGCCTCTTCGACCACCGCATCGGCTTGCGCAAAGACCTTTCTCATGGCTGCCACATCGGGCACCTCCGACCCCTGGATTGGAGCCTGAGGCTTGCCCAGGCCCACCGTGCCCACCCACCACAAGTAGCAGTCGGCCACGTGGGCGTGCAGGTTGCGCATGCTGCCAAAGGCAAAATCGGGGCGCTCCTGGGTATAGATTTCCGGCGGCAGCGAGGTGCAGTAGCCAAAGAGGATTTCGCGGGAACGCCGCACCCAACCATAAAAAACCCGCAGGTCATCGTTCATACCACAGGATACCCTCGCCCGCTGTGGTATACCAGTAGTAAATGGCACATCCGTATGCGATTCGCCCCCAGACGCCCTGGCAGCGTTTTGGGGTTTGGGCCTTGCGAATGCTGGGCTGGACGGCGGTAATGGCTCCGCCTCCCGGAAAGAAGTTCGTGCTGGTAGGCTACCCTCACACCTCCAACTGGGACTTTTTGTATGCGCTCTTGTGGGGTATGGCCTCGGGTACGCGCTTTCGCTGGGTGGGCAAAAAACAGCTTTTTCCCCCGGTGTTGGGGGTGGTGATGCGCTGGCTGGGGGGCATCCCGGTAGACCGCTCCAGAGCCGGTGGTGATTTTGTGAAGCAGGTAGCCCGCATCTTCGACCAGCACGACAACCTCTGGGTGGTGGTGGCCGCCGAGGGCACCCGCAGCCGCGCGCCGTACTGGAAAAGCGGGTTTTACTACATGGCCCTGGAGGCCAAAGTGCCCATTGCACTGGCCTACATTGACTATAGCCGTAAAGAGGTGGGCATCGGGGGGTACTTCACCCCCAGCGGCAACATTGAGGCCGACTTTGAGCAAATCAAGGCTTTTTACGCCGACAAAGTAGGCCGCGACCCCAGCAAACAAAGCCCCATTCGACTAAAACCCAAAGAGGAAGCTGAAAGCTAAATGCTAAAGGCTGTTTACTGACGGCTTTCCAGTGGCCCGAGAGTTCTGATTCCAAGGTGTCTCGGTAAGGCATCACCTATCGGACAGGTGGCATCCGCGTTATCCTGGTAGGCAGTGACCGTTTATGCTAGAGAAACTTGCATCCTTAGAAGCCGAGTACCAGACGCTCGAGCAGCAACTGGCCGACCCGGCAGTACTCACCAACCCATCGGAGTATCAGCGTATCAGCAAGCGCTATGCCGAGATGGGGCATCTGGTTGAAACCATTCGCGCCTACAAAGAAACCCTGGCCCACCTCGAGGAGGCCCGTGAACTGCAGTTCGACCCCGAGTTGGGCGAGATGGCCCAGGCCGACATCGAGGCCCTGGAACCCAGGGTGCGGGACCTCGAGGCCGAGCTCGAGCTCTTGCTGCTTCCCAAGGACCCTATCGATGAGAAAAACGTCATTGTGGAAATTCGGGCCGGCACCGGGGGCGAGGAGGCCGCGCTGTTTGCTGCCGAGCTGCGCGACATGATTATGGAGTATGCCCGGCGGGGCGGCTATAAGGTCGAACTCCTGGACACCTCGCTCACCGACTTAGGGGGGGTCTCCAAAGTCTCCTTCGAGGTGACGGGGCCGGGGGCTTATGGCTACTTGAAGTACGAGGCCGGGGTACACCGGGTTCAGCGGGTGCCCGCCACCGAGACCCAGGGCCGCATCCACACCTCCACCGCGACCGTAGCGGTGATGCCCGAGGCCGAGGAAGTAGACGTACAGCTCGACCCCGCCGACCTGGATATTACCGTCTCGAGAGCCTCGGGGCCGGGCGGGCAGGGGGTCAACACCACCGACTCGGCGGTGCAGGTCTTGCACAAGCCTACCGGCATAATTGTCTCTTGCATGGAGTCGCGCAGCCAGATCAAAAACAAGGAAAAAGCCCTCTCCATCCTGCGCTCGAGGCTCCTGGAGATTAAGCGGGCCGAGGAGGCCGCCCGCCGCCGCGAAGACCGCCTGGCCCAGATTGGCGCGGGCGAGCGCTCGGAAAAAATCCGCACCTACAACTTCCCCCAGTCGCGCGTAACCGACCACCGCATCGGCTTTACCACCCACGACCTGGAAGGCGTACTCTCGGGCGACCTCTCCAGGCTGCACGAAGCCCTGCGCAAAGCCGACCAGGAACGCCAGCTCGAGGCCCTCTCCAGCGCACCCAAGTCCGCCTAGGACGTGAAAGGCGGTCTGTATGCATGGGTTGCGACGTGACCTGTTGGTAGCCGCGGCTATCCTGCTGGACAAGCAGGGACGGGTTTTGCTGGTCGCCAACGACTGGAGCCGCCGGGGCAGGGTGCGCTATACCCTGCCAGGCGGCATGGTCGAGGCTGGGGAGACCATCCCGGCTGCCATCGCACGAGAGGTGCAGGAAGAAACAGGCCTCCGGATCAGGGGCATTCAACACCTGGCGTATGTAATCCAGGTAGAGGATGCTCGCAAGAGCGAACGCACCATCGCCATGGCCTTTCGCGCCGATTACGAGGGCCTGCTCAACCCCAAAGACCCCGATGGGCACATCGTGGAGGCCCGCTTCTTCACCGCCGAGGAGGTAGCCGTCAAGCTGGATGAACACCGCCCCCTCCTGGAGCCCCTGATGGACTACCTGCAGGGCGAGCGGGGCCGCTTCTACGCGTACTCGAGCTGGGGAAGCGAAGGAACCAGGGTTTGATACCCAAAGGCTAAAGGCCTCAAGCGCAAGGCTATAAGCTCAAAGGACGAGCCCAGTGGGCTATCAAATAACCCCGGCTCTGCCGTGCTGGCCCGTACAGTATGCTTTAGTGCGGTGTCTGCTGACCCCACGGCATTTGAGGTGAAGCATGGTGGCAGTCATTCTTTCGGGTGGGGCCGGTACACGCCTGTGGCCGGTCTCGAGGGAACAGTACCCCAAACCCTTCATGAAACTACCCGACGGGCAAAGCCTGTTGCAAAAGGCTTTCTTGCGGGCTGCACGGGTTGGAGCCCAGCGGGTGCTCACTGTTACGGGCCTGGAGTATTACTACAGCACTGCCAGCGAGTACGAGGCCCTGGGCATGCCCGAAGTGCAGACCTCGTTTGTGGTCGAGCCCTTGCGCCGCAACACCGCTCCCGCCATTGCCATGGCCGCTTTGTGGGTTGCCGAGCACAACCCCGATGAGGTCATGCTGGTGCTCTCGGCCGACCACCTCATTTTGCGAGAAGAGGCCTTTGCCCAGGCGGTAACTCAGGCCCAGGCCATTGCCCAAGAGGGCTATCTAGTGACATTTGGCATTCAGCCTACCTACCCGGCCACCAATTTTGGCTACATCGAGCAGGGTCTACCCCTACAAGATGGCGCATATCGGGTTGCCCGCTTCGTGGAAAAGCCCGACCAGCAGACTGCCGAGGCTTATCTGCAAACCGGGCGCTTCTTCTGGAACGCAGGCATTTTCTGCTTCAAGGCGACCACCTATCTGCAAGCCCTGGAGCACCTCCAGCCCGATATGTACAAAGCAGCGCTGGACTGCTGGCAGGGCAGCGAGAAGGGGGAAGTGACCTATCTAGATGCAAACCTCTTCAAACAGGTTCCCAGTGAGTCGGTGGACTATGCGGTCATGGAAAAAGCCGCGCAGGTAGCAGTAGTGCCCGCCGATCTGGGCTGGAGTGATCTGGGCTCCTGGGACGCTGCCGCTTTGATGGTGCCGCCGGATGCAGCGGGCAACCGGGTGTTTGGCGAGGCGGTTTTGCTCGAGACCACCAATACTTTTGTCCAGACTGAAGACCGTGTGGTAGCGGTAATCGGTGCCAGCGATCTGGTGATCGTGGATACTCGCGATGCCCTGCTGGTGGCCCGGCGCGATAAAGTGCAGGACGTAAAGAAGGTGGTGGAACAACTCACCCACTCCAAGCACGACACCGTACGCCGCCACCGCACCATCCGGCGGCCCTGGGGAAGCTACCTGACGCTGGAAGAAACGAGTGGGTTCAAAATACGGCGGGTGGTGGTCAAGCCAGGCCAGGCCCTCTCCAACCACCTGCACCACCACCGCAGCGAACACTGGACGGTGTTGCGAGGTACGGCCCAGGTCTGGCTGGACGGCAGAGCACAGATGCTAAGGCAGGGCGAATCGGTCAGTGCCCTGGCCGGGGTTGCCCATCAACTCATCAACCCCGGACTGCTGGATCTGGTCTTGATTGAGGTACAAACCGGCGAGTACCTGGGCGAAGACGATGTCAAGCGGCTGGAAAGCCATATATAAGCTGAAAAGCGTGAACTTTGTCCCCCACATTCACTCTACCGTAACGCTGCGGCGTAAAGCTGACGCCTATGAGGCAGTTTCTCTATCTGTGCTGTGATGGTTGGCGGTTGGGTCTGGCAGAGACCCTTGTACACTAAATAACAGCTTTGCAATATTCCATGCCACAACTGTATGGATTACAACTAGAGGGGTAGAGCATGAAAGCTATGAAAGTCGCCGTCATCGGTACTGGATACGTAGGCATTACCACTGGGGTCACGCTGGCTTACATTGGCCATCAGGTAACCTGTGTGGATGTGGATCTCAAGAAGCTGGCCCTTTTGCGCTCAGGCAAGGCGCACATCTACGAGCCGGGCCTCGAGGAACTCATGCACCTATCCCGCGAGCGCCTGAAATTCACCGACGCCTACGCCGAAGCCGTACCGGATGCCGACGTGATCTTTGTTGCGGTGGGCACCCCCTCGGCCCCCGATGGCAGCCCCGATCTGCGCTATGTGCAGGCGGCTGCCGAGGGCATCGGTCAGCACCTGAATAGCAAGTTCACAGTGATCGTGAACAAATCCACCGTACCCATTGGCTCGGGCAACTGGGTGGAGTCGCTGGTGCAAAGCGCCTACGAGGCCAAGAACGGCAAGAAGGCCAAGGGCAACTTTGCGGTGGCTTCTAACCCCGAGTTCCTGCGCGAAGGCTCAGCCATCTACGACTCGCTCTACCCCGACCGCATCGTGGTGGGCGCCGAGCGGGAGGAAGCCCTCGAGACCCTCTACAACCTTTACCGTCCCCTGATTGAGCAAAGCTTTCCCGAGCCCGCTTTCCAGCCCCGTCCCAATGCCATGAAAGCGGTGCCGCTAATCTCCGCCGACCTGGCCTCTGCCGAACTGATCAAGTACGCTGCCAACGCCTTCTTATCGGTCAAGATCAGCTTCATCAACGAGATTGCGGCCCTGGCCGAGCGGGTAGGTGCCGATGTGACCCAGATTGCTCGTGGCATCGGTCTGGATAGTCGCATTGGGCCCCGATTTCTCCAGGCCGGAATCGGCTGGGGCGGTAGCTGCTTCGGCAAAGACACCGCTGCGCTGGTCTCAACCGCCAAGGAGTACGGCCTCTCGATGCCCATCGTACAGGCAGCCCGCGAGGTGAACTACCGTCAGCGCGAGCGCATCGTGGAAAAACTTCAGCGCGAACTCAAGATCCTCAAGGGCCGTACCATTGGCCTGCTGGGCCTGGCCTTCAAGCCCAATACCGACGACCTGCGCGATTCCCCGGCCCTGGATATCGCCCAGCGTCTCATAAAGCAGGGGGTCAAGGTGCGTGTCCACGATCCCATCGCCCTCGAGCAGGCCAGGGAGCAAAACCCCGACCTGGCCGTGGAGTATTGCCAGAACGTGATGGACTTGGCCGAGGATGCCGATGCAGTGGTGCTGGTTACCGACTGGGCCGTCTACCGCGACCTCGACTGGGAGGGCATGGCCAGGCTCATGAAAAAGCCCCTGGTGGTGGACGGGCGCAACTTCCTCGACAAGCGGCGTCTGGAAAAAGCCGGTTTTCAGCATGTGGGGGTGGGCACAGGCACCAACCCGCAGCTGGTCACGGCGGAAGGTTAGGGGTGGGCCGGGTTTGTAGATCACTTGCAGAATGGCCGGGAGCCGAAGTTAGAAGCACAAAGAAAATTCCTGCCCAACTGCGATATGCGATTCATACGCGGGGTTGAGTAAAAGAAAAAAGTCATAATCTGGCTTTGCAAGAAAGGGTAAAAATGCGAATTCTCATTACTGGCGCAGCGGGTTTTCTGGGGAGTCACCTCTCAGAGCGGCTGCTGCTCGAGGGTCACCAAGTGATTGGGGTGGATGATTTTAGCAGCGGCCAGCCGCGCAATATTGAGTTACTCTCCCAGCATGCCCAATTTCACTTTGTCCAGGCCGATGCTTCCAAGCCCCTCCAGATAGCAGGGCCCCTGGATTGGGTGATGCACTTCGCCTCGCCTGCCTCGCCCCCGCGTTACTTGAAGCTGCCCATCCAGACCCTGCTGGTCAACGGCGAGGGCACCCGCCATCTGCTCGACCTGGCCGTAGAAAAGGGTGCCCGCTTCTTCCTGGCCTCCACCTCCGAGGTCTACGGCGACCCCCTGGTACACCCCCAGCCCGAGACCTACTGGGGCAACGTGAACCCGGTAGGGCCGCGCTCCATCTACGACGAAGGCAAGCGCTACGCCGAGACCCTTACGGTGGCCTACCAGCAGGCCAAAGGGGTCTCGACCCGCATCATTCGGATCTTCAATACCTACGGCCCACGTATGGACGCCGAAGACGGTCGGGTAGTCACCAACTTCATCAGCCAGGCCCTGCGCGGCCTGCCCCTCACCATCTACGGCGACGGCAGCCAGACCCGCAGCTTCCAGTACGTGGACGACCTGATCGAGGGCATCCGCCGCCTGATGGAGGTGGAGTATCATCAGCCGGTGAACCTGGGCAACCCCGAGGAATACACCATGCTCCAGTTAGCCGAGCTCATCCAGGAGCTGGTAGGTTCCAGGATGCCCCTCGAGCACAAACCACTCCCCCAGGACGACCCCCGTCAGCGCCGCCCCGATATCAGCCGCGCCAAAGCGCTGCTGGGCTGGGAGCCCCGGGTGCCGGTACGTGAGGGACTGGCCCGTACCATCGCTTACTTTCGCGATCTTCAGTGCGCCGATTGGCACCCTGAAGCGAGGTCATGAATGGGTTGGTGATTGGGGACTGGCTATCTGATACCGCCTGGTGCGGGGTACACAAAGTTTCAGATTTCTCGTCAGGACGCTCTTCATAAAATCTAGCCATCCGGGATTATGAATCCTTCGTCCTGGACAGCACAGTGGCCGCACCATCCAGGCAGCCTCATCAAAGAGCGGGCTATGTTGTGTTTCTTCTTTCATTAAATCCTGCAAAAAGCTGGCTTTATGCACCTGTTGCTCGAGAAAGCCAGGCTGCTCGAGATCGCAGTTATTTCTCCGAACAACGAGCGCAGTAGCCCACCAGCCGCCGTTGGATTATTTACCCTTCAGGCGCTTTCCTCGCCCGGCCAGTATTTGGCCGGGCAGCCTCATTCATTTTATACCGGATTCAAAAAGACAGTTCACAAAGCCAAAAACACCAGAGGCTGTCTTTTTGAATCCTAGAGCACACCCCTCCCTTGAGTACCGGCGCTAGCCGGGGGCCGATGGCCCTTCACTGTCGGTCGGCGAAGAAAGCGTCTCCCTTCCAAGGGGCGGTATCGCCCTCCGCTACGCGG
>NZ_QWKY01000045.1 GCF_003574035.1 Meiothermus hypogaeus
GGATGCAAATGCTCTCGGCGGAACTGGGTACCCCGGTCTCGCGCGAAGGTACGCGATTGTGGGTAACCTGCTAGAGGAGGCCACCATGCGCCAGCGTTCGCATCAGCCCCAGGCCCCCACCCCCTACGGCAAGCTCGTGTTGCAGGCCAGCAAGCCCGGTTTCGTGCCGCGCGAGGTGCTCTACTACGACCAGCGGGGCCAGGCAGTACGAAAGATTACCTTTGCCCAGTTCGCCCAGGTAGGCGGACGCAGCTTCCCCACCCAGACCACGGTAGAAGACTTGCTACGTACGGGTCATCGCACCAGCGTGGTCTACAGCAACTACCGCTTTGGCCAGGCCATCCCCGAAAGCTGCTTTTCGGTGCGGGCACTGGAGGCCGGTTGCTAAGGCAAGTTCGCAAAGACGCCGGAACCTCGAGGCCATATGTCGCAGGCCCAAAGAACGTCCAGAGTCAAGGGTCAAGAGGGTGGAATACCGACGATGCTCGCTATGGGCGATCCGCTATCGGCTTAGAGCTTTGGGCAGTAAACAGGTAGAAGCGAGGCACACATGTTCAACCTCTTCAGCCTTTCCTGGCGCAACATCTGGCGGCACCGTGGGCGCAGCCTGATGACAGCGGGTGCGGTGGGTCTGGCGGTGTATTTTACGCTGGTCTACCTGAGCTTCCTGGGAGCCATGGAAAACGGCATCTACAACAACCTCACCGCCTCGGTGGGGCACTTGCAGGTGCGGGTGGAGGGCTACCGCGAAAAGCGCGAGTTCCGCGACTTGCTCATTCCCAATGCGGCCCAGGTAGAAGCTCGGCTGGCCACCCAGACCCAGGCGAGCCGGGTGGTGGCCCTCGAGATTCCCGCGCTGGTGGCCGGCGAAACCCGTTCCAGGGGGGTCTTGCTGATTGGCGACCAGCGCCCTTCCGAGCTGCGCGAACGCTTTGTGAAGCAGTCGCTGGTTGAAGGGCGTCTGCCGGAGACAGGCGACCTGGAGAGCATTGCACTGGGTGTCTCGCTGGCGCGGGCCCTCAAGGTGGGGCTGGGCGACCCGGTCTATGTGTACGCGCCGGGCACGGAAGGGCGGGGGGCCGGGGCCTACCGGCTGGTCGGGCTGCTGCGCTTCCCCGACCCGGCTACAGAGGCCCAGAGCGCCTACCTCGCGCTGGCTGCCGCCCAGGAGCTGGCCGCGCCGGGCAGTGCTACCCGCATCGAGTTACATTTCCCCTTCACCCGATACAGCCAGGATAACCAGCTAGACACCCTCCAGCCCCAGCTCGCGGCCAGTCTGGGGCCTGGCCTGAGCCTGGAAAGCTGGCGGCAGGCCAGCCCCGCTATTGCGCAAATTTTCAACCTGCTTACGCCCCTGGTACTGATTTTTGCCGCTATCTTTTTTGGGCTGGCGGGGCTTCTGGTGGTCAACACCATTTATCTAGGTCTGCTCGAGCGCACCCGTGAGCTGGGCGTGATCGTGGCCCTGGGGGCGGGCCCGGCCCAGGTGACCCGGATGGTGGTACTGGAAAGCCTGCTCCTGTGCTCGAGCGGCACTCTGGTGGGCGGGGTGCTGGGGCTTGCTACCATTGCGGCCCTCTCCGGGGGGTTCTCGCTCGAGGCCCTCTACGGCGAGGTGGGTGGGGTGTTTGGTCTGCCCGAGAAGGTGTACCTGAGCCTCGGGGCTTGGGATATTCCCATCACGCTGGGCTTTACCTTGATCACCGGCCTGCTGGCGGCCTGGTGGCCAGCCAGGGTCGCGGCCCGCTTGGAGCCCGTAGAAGCCATGCGCTTTACTGCTTGAACCCGAGGTGGCGAATGAATCCAGTTTTGCAGGTCAAAAACCTCAAAAAGATTTATAAGGTGGACACCGTGGAAACCCCCGCGTTGCAGGGGGTGAGCCTGGAGGTGCACCAAGGCGAGTTCATCGCGTTAGCCGGGCCCTCGGGCAGCGGTAAGAGCACCCTTTTGCACCTGATGGGGGGCCTCGACAAACCCACTTCAGGCGAGGTCTGGCTGGGCGGCAAACGCATCGATGGCCTGTCCAGGGCCCAGTTGTCCGATCTGCGCCTGTGGAATGTGGGTTTTGTGTTCCAGGCCTACAACCTGATTCCGGTGCTCACGGCCCTCGAGAACGCAGCCTTTGTACTCGAGCTGCGCGGTGAACCCAGGGAGGTGCGCGAGTCCAAAGCCCTCGGCGCGCTGGAAACCCTGGGCATGAAGGACTTTGCCCACCGCCGCCCCAACCAGCTTTCGGGTGGACAGCAGCAGCGCGTAGCGGTAGCCCGCGCCCTGGCCGCCCGGCCCAAAATTATCCTGGCCGACGAGCCCACCGCCAACCTCGACTCCAAGACCGGCCTGGCCCTGATCGAGCACATGCGTACCCTTAACCGCGAACATGGCGTCACCTTTGTCTTCAGCACCCACGACCCCAGGCTACTGGAGCGGGTAGACCGGATTGTGCGGCTCGAGGATGGGCAGATTGCGGCGTAGCTTCGTCGAGGGCCAGCAGCGTATTGCGCATCGCTCGTGGTTCGTAGCGCTGAGCTCATGGCTAGTAGCGGTTTGCCTTCAGCCCATCCTGGCGCAAAACCTGGAGACCCGGCTCGAGCTTCGCTATAGCACTGCCCTGGCCATCAGCCATACACCCCTGACCACAAGCTGGAGCCTTGGGGCTCACCTCGAGGCCCGCTACGACCTGAGCCCCCTGCGCTTTCAACTGGTGCTGGATCCTGGGGTGCGCTTTTCTACTGCAGTTACCACCGATGCGGGCCTGACCGAGCTGTACATGCTCTACCGCGAGGGCGAGCTGGACGTAAGCGCGGGACTCGAGCGCCTGCCGCTGGAAGTCGCCCGCCTCGCGCTGCCCTATAGCCTGGAGCCCGTCGGTTCGCTGGGCAGCCGCCAGGGCCGCTGGGGTGTGCGAATGAGCTGGAACCCCGAAGTCACCCGGCTGCGCCTGGCAGTGTTGGAAGAGGCGGGCCGGCTGGTTCCCGTCCTGAGCCTGCGGCGGGAGTTTGGCGAGTTTGAACTCGAGGCCCACGCCCTCTACCCCGCCCGCCCCGTGCTGGGCCTGGGCGGGAGCGGTACCGTGGCGGGGCTGGTGGTCTACGGGGAAGGCTGGCTTTTGCTCGACCCCCCCAAGACCCGCTACGCGCTGGGCCTGAGCGGTAGCCTGGGCGAGGGTTGGTGGGCGCTCGAGGGGGGCTACGCCAGCACCTCGCCTCTCTTGGCTGCAAGCCATTTCCTGGCCGGGCAGTGGGTCTTTCCCCAGGGGGAGGACGCCAGTTGGAACCTGAGTACTTACCTGCTGTTGGACCATCCCCTACGGGCCCAGCTCAGCGCCAGTTACATTTACCTCTTCTCCAGCTATGAACTCAGCAGCAACCTGAACGTTTTACTCAGTAATGAACGCACCGTGCTCAATATAGTTTTATGGGTGCGGGTTTTCCCTTAGAGGAACTTACTGCATCCGCTCCAGATACCGCCACCCCAGCCCAGGCAGCCCCACCTGCGCCTGATAGGCACGCCCTTCCACCACATCGCGCCACCGGCCCTCGGGCAAGCGCAGGCTTATCCGCTCAGTGCCGTTGTTGAAAGCCGCCAGCACCTCGCCTACCCCCGGCTCGCCTCGCAGGAAAGCCAGCAATGAGCCCTCGCTCAGATAGGTGCGGAAGAGCGGGCTCTGGAACGCTTTGATTTGGCCCTTGAGCCGGCCCAGCAACTGATAGTGGCGCAGTACCTCGGCCCGGCACTTCTCCCACTGAAGTGGATACCGATACAGCTCGTTCACCGGCCACTGCCCCCGCTCACCGGTAAAACCGCATTCCTCGCCCTGGAAAAACACTGAAGCCCCCGGCAGGGCGTAGAGCATGGCCGAGGCCAGCCTGAGCCGGGCCAGGGCTTCGGGCGATGGGGCATCGCGCAGCCCCCCACCCCCCAGGTCGGTGAGTACCCGTTGGGTGTCGTGCGAACCGATCAGGTTGAAGCCCATGGCCGCTACCGCTTCGGGGTAGGCCGCATAGACCCGCGCCAGCTCGGAAAGCACCCGCCGTCCATTTTGCAAAGGCCCACCCCGGGCAAAGCCCAGCACGCCCCCAAAAGCCGGAGGCGAGCCCCCCCGTCCCACGGTGTAGTTCATCAGCGAGTCAAACTGATCGCCTTGCAGGTACTGCGGGCGCAGATCCCAGACCTCGCCCACCAGGTACACCTCGGGCTTCAGGGCCTTGAGCTCGGCCCGCCACTTCTGCACAAACTCGGGGGCTATTTCATTCGCCACATCCACCCGAATCCCATCGAAGCCAAAGTTGAGCCAGAACTTGGAGACCCGGATCAAATAGTCCTGCACCTCGGGGTTGGCGGTGTTGAGCTTGGGCAGGCTGCCCAGATCGGCCCAGCCCACATAGGCCCGCCCATCCCCAGGGGTGAAGGGCCACCGGCGGACGAAGTACCAGTTCCAGTAGCGGGAGGCTCGCCCTTTCTTCACCACGTCCTGAAAGGCCCAGTGCCCCAGGCCGGTGTGGTTGGGCACAAAGTCGAAGATGACCTTGATACCCTGGCGCTTTAGCTCGGCCAGGAGTTGCTTTAGGAGGGCGTTATCGCCTAGGCGGGGGGCTACGCGCACGTAATCGTGGGTGTCGTAGCCGTGGGCCGAGCCCGAATCGAAGAGGGGGTTGAAGTAAATCAGGTTCACCCCCAGCGCCCGCAGGTGCGACAGACGCGCCAGCACCCCGGCCAGGTCGCCACCGTAGTACTGCTGGCAGCAGTGGTAATCGTCCGGCGGGTCGTTCCAGCGCGAAAGGTAGGGCAGTTTGCCCGTCCAGGTCTGGTCGAAGCGAGCCTGGCTGGTTTCCAGGGCCCGGCGGTCGTTCTTGGGGTCGCCGTTCCAGAAGCGGTCGGGGAAAATCTGGTAGCCCACCCGCCCCGCCACCCAGTCCACCGCCCGGAAGGGCTTCGCGGGGATTTGGTAGGGGCCAAAGGTCTGTTCTTGACCTTCTCTATCCACCACCTGAATGCGGTACATCTGCACGCTGAGCGGCAGCGCAGCCCGCCAGACCTCTGCGTCTGGTGCGGTGAGTTGCAAAGCCATGGGGTAGGGTTTGTCGGCCAGCAGCACCGCCTGCTGGATGCTGCCCTGGGGCACCTGGAAGCGCACCGAAAGGCGGCCTGCCGCCTGCGAGACGAACTGTGGTTGGTTGGGTTCGTGCACCAGGGCCAGCCCGCCGGTATCGGGCAGTTGGTCGGCAACCCGGCCCACCTCGCGCAGGGCGTTCTGTCCCCCCTGGCCGTCGTCTACACAGCCCTGGGCCTCGAGGTCTACCTGCGGGGTACCGAAGGTCTCGTCCTCGCACATGTTGCGGGGCCATTGCCCGTTGATAAAGAACTTGTACTGCACCGGGCCGGGGGGCAGTTCTACCGCTACCTGCCAGACCCCTTCTTCGGTTTTTTGCATGGGCAGCTCGGCCCAGTTGTTGAAACTCCCGCGCAGGCTCACCGAGCGCACCTCGAGGCCATAGGGAGGGTCGTAGGTGAAGATAACGGCAATTTTCTGCTGGGCCCACACAAAGCCCAGCAGGAGCAACACCCCTAAAATCCACCGCCTCAATCCATGCACCCGCTACCTCCAGCCCGTTCCTGAGCGTTATAACGCTTATCTCAGTCTACAATCCGACCCCAGCAGGCAGGTGAGCAGTGGTTCAGGTCGAGCGTGGAACCTCGAGAACAGCTTTGGGCGGCTTCAAAACCATCCACAACACCCCCAAAAGCACCAAACCGGCCCCCAGATACCCCAGCAGGCTGAAGCGCTCACCCCACCACAGCCAGGCCGCAAAGGCCGCCACCACGGGCTCGATGGTCGCCACCACTGAAGCGCGGGTGGCCTCGAGGCGCCTGAGCCCGGCAAAGTAGAGCGTGACCGCAAAAAAGGTCGATGCCACCGTGAGGAAGGCAATGGCCGCCCAGGCCTCGGCGTTTTTGGGCACAAAATCCACAAAAGGCAAGAGCCCCAGTGCTCCCACCGGCAGCGCATACAAAAACACCGTAGGGGTGGTGTATCTATGCAGGTAGAGCTTGCCAAAGAGGTAATAGGTGGCGTAGGTCAGGGCCGACAGCAACCCCCAGAAAAGGGCCGCCAGGCTCACCTTCACCCCGCCCCCTTGCAGGCTCACCAGCGCCACGCCCAGCAGGGTCAGGCCCACCGCCGCCAGCTTGTGAGCGTCCATCGGCTCGCGCAGGAAAAGCCAGGACAACAAAGCCACAATGGCCGGGGCAGTGTACAGAAGCACCGCTGCCAAAGCCGCCCCGCCGCTCTCGATGGCCAGCTGATAAGCCCCGTAAAAAAGCGAGATACCCACCAGGCCAAAGCCCAGCACCGCCCAGCGGTCGGGGCGCTCGAGGCGCACCTGTTGCATCAGCACGGCCTGAGCGCCGAACAGCCCCGCGCCCAGGGCAGCCCGCCAGAAGGCCACCTCGAGGGGGCTCACCCCCTGTTCGAAGGCCCACCTCGAGACAACCCCCAGGAGACCCCACAAGCAAGCTGCGGCTAAAACGTAGAGGTAGCCAGCCAAGGTTTTACTCAGTAGCCCGGTGCTGGCGCCGGGCCATCACGCTCCAGACCATCCCCAGGCCCAAAAACAGACCCGAGCCAAAAACCACCAGGTAGGTAATCCAGAGGCGGGGGTTCACGTTGTAAAAGTCCCGGCTGCGCTGGGCCGTGAGGGCCACCAGGTAGTCGCGGATGGTGATGAAATTCAGCGTGGCCAGGATAATCGCCACGATCAGCAGGATAAGCCCGAGAATCAAAGAGATACGCCCCAAAACGCTCATACTCCTAAGTGTACCGGATTGGGGGCCGCTTGGATATTGCTATACTTGAAGGGTGATCAAGGCTCCCGAAAATCTCCCCCGCGACGAGCTGGTCTTCGACCTGATCCGTCAGGAAGAAGAGCGCCAGCGCAACGGCCTGGAGCTCATCGCCTCGGAAAACTTCACCTCGGCGGCGGTGCGCGAGGCGGTAGGCAGTGTGCTCACCAACAAATATGCCGAGGGCTACCCCGGCAAGCGCTGGTATGGTGGTTGTGAGATTGTAGACCAGGTCGAAACCCTGGCCATCGAGCGGGTCAAACAGCTCTTTGGGGCGGCCTGGGCCAACGTGCAGCCCCACTCGGGCTCGAGCGCCAACATCGCGGTGTATGCCGCCCTGCTCAAACCCGGCGACACCGTGCTGGGCATGGATCTGTCGCACGGCGGCCACCTGACCCACGGTTCCCCGGTCAACTTCTCGGGCCTCAACTACAAGTTCTTTGGCTACAAGGTGCGCCAGGAAGACGAGCTGCTGCACATGGAAGATGTGCGCGCCCTGGCGCTGGAGCACAAGCCCAAAATGATCATCTGCGGGGCCAGCGCCTATAGCCGCATCCTCGACTTCAAAGCCTTCCGCGAGATTGCCGACGAAGTGGGGGCCTACCTGATGGCCGACATCGCCCACATCGCGGGGCTGGTGGCCGCAGGTCTGCACCCCTCGCCCCTGCCCTACGCCCACGTGGTCACCTCCACCACCCACAAGACCCTGCGGGGGCCGCGCTCGGGCCTGATTTTATCCAATGACCTCGAGATGGCCGCCATTCTGGATCGCTCCATCTTCCCCGGAACCCAGGGTGGGCCGCTAGAGCACGTCATCGCCGGTAAAGCGGTGGCTTTCTGGGAGGCTTTGCAACCTGCTTTCAAAACCTACGCCGCCCAGATCATCAAAAATGCCCGGGCCCTGGCCGCCGAGATGCAAAAGCGCGGCTATCGTATCGTTTCAGGTGGCACCGACAACCACCTCTTTGTGGTTGACCTGCGTCCCCAAGGCCTCAACGGCACCAAGGCCACCCGCCTCCTGGATGCTGCCCACATCACCATCTCCAAGAGCACCCTGCCCTACGACACCGAGAAAATCATCCACGGCGGGGGCATCCGCATCGGCACCCCGGCCATCACCACCCGGGGTATGACCGAAGAGCATATGCCCCAGATCGCCGAGTTCATTGACCGCGCTCTCAAAGGCGAAGACGCCCAGGCCCTGAAGGCGGAGGTTAAGGCTTTCGCATCCCAGTTCCCCTTGCCGTAAAGTTTTGCGTTACGGGCCTGTTGTTCCTTTCTGGGGGATTTCTCCATCGGCGGGTCATGATTCATAATCAAAAAAATTGGTGAGCCCTGGTCGTCCCGGGACGAGTGTCTTTATCTCATGCAGGAACCCATGCCCGAAGAAACCCCCATGGAGATGCGCGCCCGCCTCGAGCGAGAGGCTCGGGCCGAGCGTGAGCGGCTCCGGGCAGGGCAAAAGGCCCGCCTCGAGTCATTGGTGGTGTTTGGGGTGGTGCTGGTGCTTTTTTTGGGGGTCGCCCTGGCGTTTCTCTTCCCCCGCTACGAGGCCATCCAGACCTGCTACAGCAGCGTACGCGCGGAGCTGGGGTCATCGGTCAACCCCCTGTTTCCTGGCTTCTGGCGCGACCTGCGCGCCCTCAAATCCGAGAACGGTACACAAAGCCTCGAGTCCTTTGTGGACACCACCGACAACCGAGGCGCCAGTATTCGGCAGCCTTATCGCTGTACTTTCCGCTACGGCGCCCCAGCCTCCTTTGCCATCAACTTTCAATGAAAGCCATACTCGAAAGCCTGGTTTCCTTGCTCGCCATGCACCTGGGCATTGAAGGAAATGATTACCCGGTCGCGTTCGCCATCGTAGGGCATGGCTTTGTGTAGCAGCCAGCTCGGAAACACCACCAGCACACCTTCCTCGGGGGTTACGTCGAAGGTGGACTGCTGCATGTAGGCGTTGCCCATGTCCATGTGGGCGCCCCCCAACAGGTTCAGATGTGGGGCATAAAACCGGGTAATGCCGTTGAGCGCACCCAGAACCGGGTGCTGTTGGCGTCGCTCGGCAGGGTCGAGCTGCACATAGTACACCCCCGACCAGGAACAGTTGCCATGGTTATGGATGTCGTGGAAGCCAAAGCGATTTTGAATCTGGAACCAGGCCCCCACCACCCGCATCTGCAAGTTGCGCACCCCAACCTGCTGCCAGATGGGCCCGTTCATGGCGCTGGCGGCTTCGAACACCGCGTTGGAAATGAAGCCAAACAGGGCCTGTAGGGCCGGGCTCTGATAGCGCTGCAAGATATCATCTGAGCTGCTATATACCGTGCCCTTCAAGCCCCCTTTGGCTTGCAGCTCACCATAGAACAGCCGAAGCAATTCAGCATTAACTTCCTCCGCTTGGTCGTACTTGCGCACCAGGATCGGGGTGGGCCACAAGAGTTGTACGGCTGACTGGTTCATGCTCCATACACTACCCTCTAGTTGTTCAAATAGATGATGTACAGGCCCACGGTGAGCAACACTTGCACCCCTAAAGCCCAGCCTGCCCAGGCTCTAAGCCCCCGCCACACCCCCCACCATCCCCAAAGCATCAAACCCAGTAGCACTATATGAAACCCATTCAACAGTGCTTGGCCCAAGGCGAAAAAATACGCAGATGTATACACCAGCAGACCTGTCAGTAGCAACAAACCCAGCGTGGCAGCTACTTTATTCAGCACGTCATAAGTCTAACTCAAGCTGTCACCCAGCCCAAAATCGCCCCACTCCTCGCCAGGGTCGGTGTGTGAACCCTCGCAAACATTTGCCAGGTGCGCTTTAGACAGTCGGTATTGTGCTCGTAGGCAGGCGACCTACCTGGGTATCAGGCCCCCCACCTAGCCTCCCCCGTTGGGGGAGGAAGGAGTGGTTTGCTTTATGCACCAGCCCTGACACTCCTCACCCAAGGGGTACACAAGCGAGGGCAGGCGGGATACACTCGAGGTCGGACTATCGGAGGAAATCTATGATTCAAGCCCCTTCCAAAAACCAGGCCTTGATCGAACGGCGGCACAAAGTGGTGCCCCGAGGCGTCTCGCAGGTACACCCCATCGTGATTGCCCGCGCTCAGGGTGGCAAAATTTGGGATGTCGAGGGCAAGGAATACCTCGACTGGTTCGGGGGGATTGGGGTGCTCAATGTGGGGCACAACCACCCCAAGGTAGTAGAGGCGGTCGAAAAGCAACTGCACCAGTACATGCATACCTGCTTTCCCGGCGTGGCCTACGAGCCCTACATCGAGCTGGCCGAGCGGCTTACGGCCACCGCGCCCATCGGCGGCGATAAAAAGGCTTTCTTCCTCAATACCGGCGTGGAGGCCACCGAGAACGCCATCAAGATTGCCCGCTCGTTCACCAATCGGCCCGGCGTGATTGCCTTCCGGGGCAGCTTCCACGGGCGCACCCTGATGGGCATGACCCTTACCGGCAAGTCCAACCCCTACCGCCAGAACTTTGGCCCCTTTGCCCCCGAGGTCTACCACGCGCCATACCCGAGCGAATACCACGGCATCGACACCCGCAAGGCCCTGGACGGGCTGCACGAGGTATTCGATACCCAGATTCAGCCCGACCGCGTGGCCGCCATCATCATCGAGCCGCAGCTCGGCGAGGGGGGCTTTGTACCCGCACCCAAACCCTTCCTCAAAGCCCTGCGCAGCCTCACCCAGAAGCACGGCATCGTGTTTATTGACGACGAGGTCCAAACCGGCATGGGCCGCACCGGCAGGTTCTGGGCCATCGAGCATGCCGAGGTGGAGCCCGACCTGATCTGTTTTGCCAAGAGCATTGGCGGGGGGCTGCCCATCGGCGGGGTGCTGGGCAAGGCCGAGATCATGGACGCGCCCACTGTGGGCGGCCTGGGCAGCACCTTTGGGGGCAACCCCCTGGCCTGTGCCGCAGCCCTAGCGGTACTGGACATCTTCGAGCAGGAAAACCTGCTGGAAAAGGCCCAAAAGCTGGGGGAAATCCTGCACGAGGGCTTCCGCCAGATTCAGGCCCGCTTCCCCCAGACCGTGGGGGACGTGCGCGGCCTGGGGCCCATGATTGCCATGGAGCTGGTCAAAGACCCCGCTGCCAAGAGCCCCGACGCCCAGCTCACCCAGCGCCTGCTGGAGATTGCCCGCGAGAAAGGGCTGCTCTTGTTCAAAGCCGGGATGCATGCCAACGTTATCCGCTGCCTGGTGCCGTTGGTGGTGAGCGAAGAGGAAGCCAGGAAGGGTCTGGAAATTTTGGAGGCAAGCCTCGAGCAGGCCCTGAGCGAAGCCAGATAACCTGTGTTTGGCGCAAAGCCTCCTGCATCAACGTGCAGGAGGCATTTTTTTGAAGGGCCGCAACCGCCAGACCCTGGTCAAAAACCAGGCCCCTTTGGTAATCTGAGCGCCAACCATGACCACCGTTGCACGGCCCCCGGCCACAGGCGAATCCCTTTCCATACAGAACGTGGTCAAAAAATTTGGCGACTTTACCGCGCTGGGCGGGGTAAGCCTCGAGGTGCCCTCCGGCGAGTTCTTTACCCTGCTGGGCCCCTCGGGCTGCGGCAAAACCACCCTGCTGCGGATTATTGCCGGCCTCGAGGTGCCCACCGAGGGCCGGGTGGTGCTATTGGGCAAGGACATCACCCCCCTACCGGCCAATCAGCGCCCGGTCAATACCGTCTTCCAGAGCTATGCCCTTTTTCCCCACCTGTCGGTCTGGGAAAACATCGCCTTTGGGCTTAAAAGCCGCCGCATGGACAAGGCCGAGGTGGAGCGGCGGGTCAAGTACGGCCTCGAGATTTTGCAGCTCGAGCGCTTCAAAGACCGCCTGCCCCACCAGCTTTCGGGTGGGCAGCGTCAGCGGGTGGCCCTGGCCCGGGCCCTGGTCAACGAGCCGCAGGTACTGCTTCTGGACGAGCCCATGAGCGCCCTGGACGCCAAGCTGCGGGCCGAGGTGCAGGTGCAGCTAAGGCGGCTCCAACAGCAGCTGGGCCTGACCTTTATCCTGGTCACCCACGACCAGGACGAGGCCATGGCGGTCTCGGATCGCATCGCCCTGATGCGCATGGGCCACCTCGAGCAGGTCGGCACCCCGGACGAGGTCTACGAGCGGCCCCGCACCCGCTACGCCGCCGAGTTTCTGGGCGCGGCCAACCTTATCAAAGGCCTTCGGCTTCCCATGGGTTTCGAGGCCTCTTTTGGCAAGCTGGCCCTGAACCGCACCCCCCCCTGGGACGAGGGCTACGTGGCCATCCGCCCCGAGCGGGTGCGGCTTTCCGAGGTTGAGCCGCGGCAGAACGGCCTCAGGGTGCGGGTGCGCGAGGCGGTCTACCGGGGGGCCTATCAGGAGGTCTGGCTCGAGACCCGGAGGGCGCGAGCATCCGATGAATTGCGGGAAAGTTTATCGAGCAGTGCAATGGCCTCGTCTTCGCTCGAGACCCGGAGGGCGCGAGCATCCGATGAATTGCGGGAAAGTTTATCGAGCAGTGCAATGGCCTCGTCTTCGCTCGAGCCCTGCGATATTCGCGTGCGTACCGCCCCCCACCCCACCTTTCAGGCCGGGCAGGAACTCTGGGCCGAGCTACCGGCAGATGCGCTGGTGGTGCTGGATGAATAGGCTCATCGTCTGGTTCGGCGAACTCACCACCCCCGCCCAGCTCTACCGCCGAGGGCTGTGGTTCTTGCTGCCTGCGGTTATCTGGATTCTGGGCTTGCTGGTGATACCGGGCCTCTCGCTGGTGGCCCTCTCCTTTGCCGAACGAGGCCAGTACGGCGAGGTGGTCTGGCGCTTCAATCTGGAAAACTACGCCCGCCTCTTGGGTTACGGCATCTTTGGCTGGAGCCCCGACACCATCCTGATACTGCTGCGGAGCCTCTGGGTGGCTTTTGTCACCACCCTGGTCTGTATCGTGCTGGCCTATCCCCTGGCCTTCTTTATTGCCAGCCGCCCCCCGCGCACCCGCTACCTTTGGCTGGCGTTGGTGATCATCCCCTTCTGGACCAACCTGGTCATCCGCACCTACGCCTGGCAGATGCTGCTGGCCCCCGACTTCCCTTTCGCCAAGCTGGCCCAGGGCCTGGGCCTCCTGGCCCCGGACGCGGGCCTGTACCCCAGCCCGCTGGCGGTCTATATCGGTATGGTGACGGCTTTTCTACCGTTTGTGGTGATGCCCCTGTTCTCCTCGGTCGAAAGGCTCGACTGGAGCCTAGTGGAAGCAGCCCAGGACCTCTACGCCAGCCGCATCCGTACCTTCTTTCAGGCCGTCTGGCCCCAGACCCTGCCGGGCCTTACGGTGGGTGTGATCCTGACCTTCATCCCGGCCATGGGGATGTTCGTCATCCCCGACCTCCTGGGCGGAGCCAAGTATCTTCTGGTGGGCAACCTGATTCAGCAGCAGTTTTACGCCAGCCGCGACTGGCCTTACGGAGCGGCGGTTAGCCTGGGCCTGATGGTCATGACCCTTATTGGTTTGGCCCTCTACCGCCGCCGGGGGAAGGATGTGGATCTGGTATGAAGCGGGCCGGTAGCCGATGGCCAGTGATCCATAGTCGAATAGCCACAAACCATAGACTATCGGCTATTGACAGGAGGCATATGTGCGCCTGAACCCCTGGGTGGGCATTACGGCCATCGCCACGCTGGCCTTCTTGTACCTGCCCATGCTGGCGGTGGCGGTGCTCTCGTTCAACAAGACCCGCTACGGCTTGCAGTGGTCGGGCTTCACCTGGGACTGGTACGTGCGGCTTCTGAACAACCCGGACATCCTCGAGGCCACCCGCAACACCTTCGTGCTGGCGCTGGTTTCCACCGTTATCGCTACCGTGCTGGGCACGCTTTTTGCCATTGCCCTCGAGCGCTATCCTTGGCCCCGGCGCAGCCAGGGCTTTCTGGAGAACCTCCTATACCTGCCGGTAGTCACACCCGACATCATCTTTGCAGTGGCCCTGGTGGTGGCCTTTGGGGCTTTTCGCATGGTCTCGAGCCTCTTTGAGCCGGGCCTCTTCACCATGATTCTGGGCCACGTGACCTTCCAGATTGCCTTCGTGGCCCTCACTGTGCGCAGCCGCCTCAAAAGCCTGGGGCACGACCTCGACGAGGCCGCCCGCGACCTCTACGCCAGCTACGGCTACTTTGTGCGCCACGTGCTGCTGCCCCTGCTCACCCCCGGCATCGTGGCCGGGGCCATGCTGGCCTTTACCCTCTCGCTGGACGACTTTGTGATTAGCTTTTTCACCTCCGGCCCCACCTCGCAAACCCTGCCCCTCCTGATTTACGCCTCGGTGCGGCGGGGCGTCACCCCCGAGATTCACGCCCTATCCACGCTGATTTTTTTAATAACGGTGCTCCTGGTGCTGGCCTCCGAACGCCTGACCCGGCGCTGAGCAAGCTCAAAGTGAGCCCCAACCCCGCATGGAGAAACGCAAGCCCCTACGGTAAACTAAGTGCATCCTGGAGGAGAAATGATGAACCGCCTGCTGGCTCTACTCGGCTTAATGGTTTTGCCCCTGGCCCTGGCCCAGCCCCGCGAGATGCGGCTTTTTATCTGGTCGGAGTACATGGATCCGGCCATCATCAAAGCCTTTGAACAAAAGTTCAACCTGCGGGTGCGCATCGACCTCTACGAGTCCAACGAAGACATGCTGGCCAAGCTCCAGGCAGGCGGGGTCTCGCAGTACGACGTGATTGTGCCGGGCGACTACATCATCCCCACCCTGATCCAGCTCAAGCTGGTGCAGCCGCTGGACAAGAGCAAAATCCCCAACCTGAAGAACCTCGAGCCCAAGTTTGCCAACCCGCCCTTCGACCCCGGCAACCGCTACAGTGTGGCCTACCAGTGGGGCATGTCGGGCATCATGTACCGCAAAGACCGTGTGCCCACCCCCACCAGTTGGAGCGTAATTCTGGGGCCGGGGGCCGACAAGCCCTTTGTGCTGATGGACTCCATCCGCGAGATGATGGGGGCCGCGCTGCGCTACCAGGGCAAGTCCATCAACAGCAAAAACCCCGCCGAGGTGCGGGCTGCCGGGCAGGTACTCCTGAACGCCAAGAAGAACCCCCGCTTCCTGGGCTTTGAAGGCGGGGTGGGGGCCAAGAACCGGCTGGTCGCAGGAACCGCTACCTACGCGGTGGTCTACAACGGCGATGCCCTCAAGGCCGCCGAAGAGAACAAGAACGTGGGCTTTGTGGTGCCCAAGGAGGGGGCCGCGCTCTTCCTGGACAACATGGCCATTCCCGCCCGCGCCCCCAACCCAGAGGCCGCTCACCAGTTCATCAACTTTATTCTGGACGCTAAAATCGGGGCCCAGCTCTCCAACTTCAACCGCTACGCCACCCCCAACAAGGCCGCCCTGCCTTTTATCAACCCCGCCGACCGCAAGAACCCCGCCATCTACCCCGATGCCGCCACCATGGCGAAGCTCGAGTTCGTCCTCGACCTGGGCAAGGACACCCGCCTCTACGACGAGGTCTGGACAGCGGTGAAGAGCCGCTAGAGGCACGGGTTCAGGCTCAAGGCAAAGCGCATCAAAGCTGCTGGTGTCGCGTTGTTCAGCCGTTCCACTATTCCAGTCCGGGCGTTACAACCCAGACAAAGCTGCACAACTTCACCACAATAGACCCCTGATAGTAGGGTTCACTACCAGGGGGACAAGGAGGCCCCCCTACGGGCCAAATTCGTATGTAGCATACTGCAAAACCCGTAGTTTGCTGGGAACTGTCGCATCTTCCAGTATCACAAAAATCAACTTGCCTGGTTGGCTTACAAATTCCAATGCGGGCGCATCCGAGCATTGCACCCGCAGGTGGGGTATCTGCCCGTAATATAAAGTAAAATACTGTCTGTAAAAACCCTTCCACATATCCAGTCTAGGCAAGGGAGGTTGGGTTTCGTTCCGCGATGGGCTGGTAGCCGGTCGGGTTATCTGGAATCGAATCGCTACAAACGTTCCTTCGCTACCTGGCATGGGTTCCCAGTCTGCAGCAACATGCCCCGCTAAAGTATGCGCTCAAACTATGGGGAGCCTACCCATACCGATCGTTTCTCCCGTGTAATACGAAGCCCACTAGGAAGGCTCGCATCTTCTTCGATAACCAAACCTTCCACGTTTGAAGTTTCGTTGATTTTCAGGAACTCAACCCTTTCGGGTTGTTTGTCCGGTAGACAATGCCAGGTCAGATCAACCAGGAACTTAGAGCCAATTTCTTGTTCAGGATTATACTTCCAGATAGTATATCTGGTTGTTTCAGGAAACGGCTGGGGGTCTGGGATGCGAACAGCCTGACCGGCTGGAAGGGGGGCAGTCTCAATGATAATAGGCGGTCCCACAGTTTTATGAATAGACCACTTTGAATCCTCCACATGGTTTGTTACCATCACCCCCTGGCAAACGCCATTTGCCTTGTACAAGACGGGTAAGGCTGGTAAAGTTGCTGGAGTATACAACGGGCAGGCCGTAAGTATCAAGGTAAGGCCCGCCAGATACCACCTAGACCACCTGAGTCCTTTCATTGCAGCTACCTCCGGTACATGCCGTATGCCCCGCTATAGTAGGCACCCATATCGGTTACGTTGACAAACGTACCCTCCCTGAAGTCGCCCTTGTACCTGGTTATCCACAAAAACACAGTAGCCGAGAACCATCCCTCGTGCACAATGTAGGCTTGAGACATGGCGTAGTGACCTTCCAAGCCATTTTCTCTACCGGTCGGGTAAAGGGCAATGACTGGCTCATTATCCCGACCAATCTTTCCACGTGCAATGTCCCGTACGCGCCAGGTGTGTTGACTAACGGTATTTAAACTCAGGTATATTATTCTTATCGAGCCCTACAATGCAATCAGATGCCATTTCAAAGTCTCCAGACTAAACTTCAAACCCTTCTTCAAAACCCCCTACACGCCATTCCCAGCCTTCAGGTTGTGGTCATCCGGGCCGGGAACATCGTCTATGCCGAGTCGTTTGGAGACCGCTATATTGACCCGAACGACCCCGGCAAAAACCTTCCGGTAAACAACCAGACCCGCTTCCGGGTGGCCTCCATCTCCAAGCTGGCGGTGGCCCTGGGGATAATGCGGCTGGTTGAGCAGGGCACAATAGACCTGGAGAGCGACGTAAGCGAGTACCTGGGCTTTACCCTGCGGAACCCGGCCTTCCCCAAGGCGCCCATTCGCGTCTGGCATCTGCTCAGCCACACCTCTTCGATTCGGGACGGTAGCCGATACGCCGTTCCCAGCCCCTACACCCTGCAGGATTTCTTCAGGCCGGAGGGGCGCTTCTTTGAGGACGGGGCGCACTTTGACCCCCGCCATGCCCCCGGCGCCTACGCCCAGTACGCCAACCTCAATACGGGGCTGCTGGGCACCCTGATTGAATGTGTTGCAGGGGTGCGCTTCGACCTGTTTATGGAGCGAACAGTGCTGCGGCCTCTGGGGTTGGGAGGTGGGTTCAACGCGAGCCGGTTCACCCCGGAGGAGATCGGCAACCTGGCGGTGCTGTATCGCAAGCAAGCAGGCGGTGTGTGGAACCCTTCAGGCCCCTGGGTAGCGCAGGTAGATGACTACGGTGGTGTGATACCCCCTGGCCCCATAACCCAGAACCCCGATAAGCCCGACGACAGTTTGGTGGTGGTGGACTTGAGCACCTACCAGCCCGGCACCAACGCCACTTTTTTCTCGCCGCAGGGGGGCCTACGGGCTTCGGCCTTGGAACTGGCCCAGATGGCGCTGCTGTTTATGGGGAAAGCACCCCCCATCCTGCAACCCACCACGTTGCAACGAATGCTGCAACCCCAGTGGATATGGGACGGACACAACGGCGATACGATGGAGGGGCAGGCCCTCAGTTGGGGGTTGGGGGTGTGGCGTTTTACCAACACCCCCGGTCTGGATTGTCCGGTGAGGGGTCACGGGCGGCCCTGGTATGGGCACCTGGGCGACGCCTACGGTCTGCTGAGCGGGCTGCTCTTCGACCCAGAGGAACAGAACGCACTCGTCTACATCCTGGGTGGGCAGGGCTGTGACCCCACCACCCACAGGGGTATTTACTCGGCCTATACCCGCTGGGAGGAGGAGGTATTACACGTGTTATATGGCTTTTTGCAAAGCATTTGAAGCCTTAGCGGAAGCGCAGCAATACAAAGTTGTATTGCCCGTTGACGTGGGCGTATCCGGCCACTACCAGCTTGCCATCGGGCTGGAGAACCACCGCGGTAGCGGAAGTATCTTGATGGGACATAGGAACAAGCACCTTGCCACCACTACCGAAGCTCGTATCCAGACGACCATCTTGGTTGTAGCGCAAGAGTAAAATGTTCCCCTGGTTTGCTGCGCCAAAACTGTACCCCGCTACCACCAGCTTGCCATCGGGTTGAAGAAGCAAAGCTTCAACATCGTCGGCGTAGGAGCTGACCTCCTCAATCACCACGCCTCCTTTGCCAAACGAGGTATCCAGGCTACCGTTCGAGTTATAGCGAACCAGGGCAATGTCTGCATCAGGCACACCATCTGTATCTTCATTGGTCAGGGCATCGGTGGCTCCAGCAGCTAACAGCTTGCCATCCGGCTGCAAAACCAGGGCCTTGATTTCGTCGTTGCTATAGTCGGTGATGAGGGGTGTAACCACCAGACCCTTCTTACCAAAGCTGTAATCCAGACTGCCATCTGGGTGGAAGCGGGCTAAAGCAAAGTTGGCTTCCGATCGACCTGCCGCCACCAGTTTGCCATCGGGCTGGCGGACAAGGCTATTAGCGATATCCATGGGAGCTAAGACCGAACTAAACTCTGCAAAGGCCACTCCCCCTTCTCCGAAGCGGGTATCCAGGCTGCCGTCCGGGTTGAAACGGACTAAGGCGAAGTCCGGGCTAAGAAGTTCCACCCCCCACCCTGCCGCCACCAGCTTGCCGTCGGGCTGGCGCACCAGGGCCCGGATGCCGCTATCGCTTTTCCCAACCGATAAGCTCAACATTCCATCTTCATCAAAGGTGTTGTCCAAACTACCATCTGGGTTATAGCGGGCCAG
The DNA here is from genome assembly GCF_003574035.1 of Meiothermus hypogaeus. Classification (GTDB taxonomy): domain Bacteria; phylum Deinococcota; class Deinococci; order Deinococcales; family Thermaceae; genus Meiothermus; species Meiothermus hypogaeus. The sequence goes on from NZ_QWKY01000045.1 coordinate 18,871, forward strand.
CGCAAAGTTACGGCTACTGTTTCCTGCTGCAACCACCTTGCCATCGGGTTGGATAATTAGAGCAAAAGCCATCTCGTGAACCGAGGTAACCGGGGCCACCGCCGTTCCTCCATTCCCAAAGGTGTTATCCAAGCTTCCGTCCGGGTTGTAGCGGGCTAGAGCAAAGTCGTTCTGCCTACCGTCATAGCTAGCGCCAGCCGCTATCAACTTGCCGTTGGGCTGGAGGACCAGGGCATAGGCTCGAGCATGCTGACCGAGTGGAGTGATTACCTTGCCGTCTTGACCAAAGCTCGAGTCCAGTTGGCCGCTTGGCCCCACAAAAGACGGGTCGAATATGGATCCACCAGAGCAGGCCGACAAAAAAACCAGAGCCAAAAGCAAAAAGAACGTTTTTTTCATCACGGCAGTCCTCCCAAAAGACGCCTTTTTCCTACCAAAGCAGTTGGGTGAACAAAGGTACTGTAGCACAGATTTTTTCCGGGCGAGGGTCAAAAGTATACGCAGCCTCTTATCTGTTACACTGAGGGCAGATGGACGTGCAAAAGGCCTGTATTCCGCCTCCAGGGCCGGGGGCTGTTTTGTGCTGCAAGCAGTACATCATTTTTGCGGTTGGCCGGTAATGACCGGCCCTAGACCCTAAACGCTTGACCCTCAACCTCCCCTGGAGGAACCTGTGCCTTACATCCAACTCAAAACACCCATTCCCGGCCCCAAGAGCCAGGAACTCCAATCGCGCCGCGCCGCCGCCGTGAGCGCTGCGCTGGCCCAGGCCAACCCCATCGCGGTGAAGAAAGCCCACGGCTCGCTGGTGGAAGACGTGGACGGCAACACCCTTATTGACCTGGCAGGCGGCATCGGGGTGCTGGCCGTGGGGCACACGCCCCAAAGCGTGGTAGAAGCCATCAAAGCCCAGACCGACGAGCTGTTGCACATGTGCAGCATCGTGGCCAACTACGAGCCCTACGTGGCCGTCTGCGAGGCCCTGAACCGGCTCACCCCTGGCGACTTCCCCAAAAAGACCCTGCTCGCCAACGGCGGGGCCGAGGCGGTGGAGAATGCGGTCAAGTTCGCCCGCCGCTACACTGGGCGAAGCGGGGTGATCGTCTTCGAGGGGGCCTACCACGGGCGCACCAACCTGACCATGGCCATGACCAGCAAGTGGGGCCTTTTCAAGAAGGGCTTTGGCCCCTTTGCCCCCGAGGTCTACCGCCTGCCGGTGCCCAACCTGTACCGCACCCCCAGGGGCATGACCCCCGAAGAATACGTGGACTGGGCCTGCTGGAACCTGGAAAACGCCCTGACCGCCCACATAGACCCCTCGGCGCTGGCGGCCATCGTGATTGAGCCGGTCATCGGCGAGGGGGGCTTTATTCCGGTGCCGCACAAGTTTTTGCGTAAGATCCGCGAGGTCTGCGACACAACGGGCGCGGTGATGATTGCCGATGAAATTCAGAGTGGCTCGGGCCGTACCGGAAAGCTCTGGGCCATCGAACACAGCGGGGTGGTACCCGACCTGATTATTAGCGCCAAGAGCCTGGGGGCGGGGATGCCCATCAGCGCCGTGACGGGCCGGGCCGAGATTCTGGATGCCCCCCACGTGGGCGGGGTGGGCAGCACCTACGGCGGCAACCCCCTGGCCTGCGTGTCGGCCCTGGAAGCCCTGAAGATACTCGAGTCCCCCGGCTTCCTGGACAAAGCCCAGCGTATCGAACGCATAGTGCGCGAGACCTTTGAGCCGCTGAAGGGCGAAATTCCGGTGCTGGGCGATGTGCGCGGGGTGGGGGCCATGATGGTACTCGAGTTCGTCAAAGACCCCCAGACCAAAGAACCCTGGCAGGAGTTCGCCATGGAGACCATCAAGCTGGCCTCGAGGCGGGGCGTAATTCTGATCCGGGCCGGGCTCTACACCAACTGCATCCGCTTTTTACCTGCGCTGGACATCCCCGAGGAGATGCTGCTCGAGGCCCTGGGGGTGGTGGCGGGGGCCATCCGTGAGACCTACCAGGCCATGGCGGTTGGGGCCTAGCCTGAAGCAACCCATGTCCAGCCAGCCCATAGCAAGCCTGCCTCAGGCCATCCTACAGGCCCACACCCGCCTGCGGCCCCACGTGCGCGAGACCCCACTGGATCTATCGCTGGCCTTCTCGCAAATTACGGGGGCCCAGGTCTGGCTGAAGCTCGAGAACCTCCAGCACACCGGCTCCTTCAAGGTGCGGGGGGCGCTGAACAAGCTGCTCTCGCTCCCGCCCGGGCAACTACAAAAAGGCGTGGTGGCGGCCAGCAGCGGCAACCACGGGGCCGGGGTGGCTTACGGGCTTCATAAGCTGAGGGCTAGGGGCGTGGTTTTCGTGCCGGAAGGAGCCAGCCCCACCAAGCTGGAGGCCATAAGGCGCTATGGGGCCGAGGTGCGCATCTACGGGCAGAGCGGCGAAGATACCGAGGTTTATGCCAGGCAGTATGCCCGGCAAAACGACATGGTCTACATCTCGCCCTACAACGACCCGGAGGTGATTGCCGGGCAGGGCACCATCGGGGTAGAGATAGCCCAACAGATGCCACAGCCCCCAGATGCAGTCTTTGCGACGGTGGGGGGCGGCGGGATGATCTCTGGCATCGCCTCGTACCTTAAATCGGTCTGGCCGCAAACGCAAATTGTCGGCTGCCAGCCAAAAAACGACGCTGCCATGCTGGCCTCGATCCGGGCCGGGCAAATCGTCTCGGTTGAGGCTAAGCCCACCCTATCGGATGGCAGTGCGGGTGGTTTGGAGCCGGGGGCCATCACCCTTGGCCTCTGCCAGCAGTTAGTTGACGGCTGGGTCACGGTCAGCGAAGAGGAAATCAAGGCGGCCATGCGGCTTTTTTTGGAGACCCAACACCAGCTTCTGGAGGGGGCCGCAGGGGTCGCGCTGGCGGCTTTTCTCCAGCAAAGCGTGCAATACCAGGGGCAAAAAGTGGTCATCGTCATCTGTGGAGCCAATATCGGCCTTCCGATGCTCCAGGCCATCTTGCAGTAGCGTACCCACAACCGTATGTTGATAAGAGCCAAAAGGAGCAAACCATGAAACATATCCTCGCGCTGATGGTTTTTCTGGCGCTGGCTTTCGCACAAAACAAGACCCTCCAGCTTTACACCTGGACCGACTACATAGACCCGGCCATCGTGGCCGATTTTGAGAAACAAACCGGCCTCAAAGTACGCATCGCCTACTACGAGTCCAACGAGGAGATGCAGGCCAAGCTCCAGGCCGGCGGCGTCAGCCAGTTCGACCTGGTAGTACCCTCGGATTTCATCGTGCCGGTGTTGATTAACCTGAAGCTGTTGCAACCCCTGGACAAGAGCAAAATTCCCAACCTGAAAAACCTCGAGCCCAAGTTCACCAACCCCCCCTTCGACCCCGGCAACCGCTACACCGTGGGGTACTTGTGGGGCACGGTGGGCCTGATGTATCGCACCGATATTTTCAAGACCCCGCCCGCCTCCTGGAGCGTGCTCTTCGACCCCCGGCAGCAGAAGGGGCCTTTTACCTTTATGGACTCTTCGCGCGAGATGCTGGGCATCGGCCTGCGCTACCTGGGCCGTTCGGTTAACACCACCGACCCTGCCCAGGTCAAGCAGGCCCTGGAGGCCATGCTCGCTGCCAAGCAGAGCCGTAATTTCAAGGGCTTCCAGGGTGGGGTTTCGGCCACCAAGCTGCTGCTGGCCAACCAGATTGTGGCGGCGGTGGTCTACAACCAGGACGCGCTGCGGGTGGCCGAGGGCAACCCCCGCTACGGCTTCACCATTCCCAAGGAGGGCAGCACGCTCTTCATCGATAGCATGGCCATTCCGGCCAAAGCCCCCAACCCCGAGGCCGCCCACCGGTTCATCAACTTCATCCTGGACGCAAAAATTGGGGCCCGCCTGGCCGAGTACCAGCAGTCGGCCACCCCCAACGCCGCCGCCAAAAAGCTCCTGAAGCCCCAGATGCTCCAGAACCCGGCCATCTGGCCCAGCGAAGCCCAGATGAAAGTGCTCGAGTTCATCCTGGACCAGGGCAACAAAAACCGCGTACTGGACGAAGCCTGGACGCAGCTCAAAAGCCGTTAACAAGCAGCCCGACCTATGGCTATGGGCTATAAAACCTTTATGCGCGAACTTCTGGTAAGCCCCGACAACCGCTTTGCGGTGGTGCAGTCGGAGCCCTGGATGGCCGAGGCGCTCGAGGTCATCCAGCGGGCTTCTTTTCCCTCGCTGGCCAAAGACGAACTGATCACCGCCGAGCACTACCAGGCCCATATGCGGGTTTTCCCCGAGGGGCAGCACGCGGTAGTGGAGCGTGAGACCGGCCAGGTGGTGGCGTGCTCCACCGACCTGCGCACCCGGGTCAACTTTCTGCACTTTCAGCACAAGTACATGGAGGCCGTGGGGCACAACTGGCTCACCACCCACGACCCCCAGGGCGACTGGCTCTATGGGGCCGATATTGGTGTCCACCCCGCGTTTCGCGGGCTGGGTCTTTCCACCCTGCTCTACACCGCCCGCCAGGAACTGGTGCGCCGCCTGGGCCTCAAGGGCCACGTGGCCGGGGCCATGCCCAAGGGCTTTGCCCGCTATCAGCGCGACCTTTTCATCGAGCAGTACGTGGCCCGGGTGGTAAAAGGCGAGATGTTCGACCCGGTGCTCTCGGTACAGCTCAAACGGGGCTACAACGTCTGGGGCATTATGCCCGACTACCTCGACGATCCCAGTTGTGGCAACTACGGGGTGTTTATCGTGTGGCGCAATCCCCAGGCCCCGGGAAGGAATCCATGAGCCGTTTACTCCTGTACGGTGGCCAAATCCTGAACCCCTCGAGGCGGGAGGGGGTGTACCGCCTGGAGCCCCTCGAGGCCCTCTACGTGCAAAACGGCAGGATTGCCGCTACAGGCGCCCTTTCCGACCTTCTGAACCTGGCCCCGCCGGGCACCCCACAGCTTCACCTGGAAGGCCGCACCCTGCTCCCCGGCTTCAACGACGCCCATGTGCACATCTGGAAAGTGGGGCAACTGCGCACCACCCTGCTCGATTTGCGGGGCATTACCTCGCTGGCCGAGGTGTACGCCAGGGTAGCAGAACGGGCCAGGACGCTGAAGCCCGGCGAGTGGTTGTGGGGGCGGGGCTGGAACGAGGCCCTGCTGGCCGAAAAAACCATGCCTTCCAAAGCTGCCCTGGACAAACTTGCGCCCCATAACCCGGTGCTCCTCACCCGTACCTGCGCCCACATCCACGCGGTGAACTCGCAGGCGTTGCAACTCGCGGGCATCACCCCCGAAACCTCTGTGCCCGGTGGGGAGATCCACTACGACCAGGGCATCCTCTACGAAACCGCCTACGGGCTGGTCTTCCGGGCTATGGGCGAGCCCACCCAGGCCCAATACGAGCTGTGGGTGAAGGCGGGTTGCGAGTACCTGCGCAGCCTGGGCGTGACCAGCGCCACCGACCCCGCCGTAGACCCCCCCTTGTATGCTGCCTACAAAGCCCTGGACGAGCGCGGCGAACTGCCCATCCGGGTCAACCTGCTCTACATTCGCCGCCCCGACGGGGGCACCGAGACCTTCCCCCTGCCCGAGAAGCATGTTTCCGACCAGCTGCGCTGCGACTCGGTGAAGTTTTTTGCCGATGGGGGGCTTTCCGGGGCTACTGCCGCCATTTCCCAGCCCTACAAGACCCTAAAGCCCCAAAGCTACGGCATCCTGCGCTTCGAGGAAGAAGAGCTATTCGCTCTGGCGCTCGAGGCCCACCGCGCAGGCTTTCGCATCGGCACCCATGCCATCGGCGACCGGGCCCTGGATCAGGTGTTGCGGGTCTACGAGCGGCTCTACCAGCAGACCCCGGGCCCGCGCCACCGCATCGAGCACTTCGGGCTGGCCGGCCCAGAGCACCTGCAAAAAGCCCGCGAACTGGGGATTATCGCCGTGCCCCAGCCGGTTTTTTTGAGCGAGCTGCGCGCCAACTACGAGCGCTACGTGCCGGACGACTGGTTCTGCCGCTGCTTCAACCTGCGGGCCATGTTCGAGGCGGGCCTTACGGTGGCCTTCTCGTCGGACGGGCCGGTGGTGCAGCAGGTGGAGCCCATCCGGGGCTTGCAGGCCGCCATGCTCGAGCCGCTGTGCCCGGGGAACCAGGTGAGCCTGGAACAAGCACTCTGGGCCTACACCATGGGCGGCGCGGTTACCCAGGGGGACGAGGGCAACCGCGGCAGCCTGGAGGTGGGCCAATGGGCCGACTTTGTAGTGCTGGAGGGCGATATACGAGACCCCTACAGCCTTTGTGTGCAGCGCACCGTGCTGAACGGGGAGGAGCTCCCATGACCATCCGGCGCTTGCAACCCCAGGACCTGCCGGCCTACTTCTACCTGCGCACCGCCTTATGGCCCGACAGCGCTTTGGATTTTGAGCTCGAGGTGGCCCAAATCCTGAGCGCCGACCATCAGGTGGGTTTTGTGGCCGAACAGGAGGGGGCACTGGTGGGCTTTGTGGAGGTCTCCTTGCGGGCCTACGCCGAGGGCTGCGAGAGCAGCCCGGTGGGCTACCTCGAGGGCTGGTATGTTGCACCCACACACCGCAAAACCGGCGTCGGGCGCCGGCTGGTGGAGGCCGCCGAGGATTGGGCCCGGGCCCAGGGTTGTACCGAGATGGCTTCCGACAGCGAAATTTCGAATACCCAGAGCCACCAGGCCCACGCCTGCCTGGGCTACCAGGAAGTCGAGCGCATCGTGTGCTTTCGCAAATCGCTGCAAGAGGTAGAAACATGAACGCTAGCGCAACCATCGATCGCAGCAAAGTCAAAGCCCTGATGCAAACAGAGCAGCAGCTTTTTGTCGAGCGCCACCCCAGGTCGTTTGAACTCTATCAGCGTGCGCAAAACTCGTTGCTGGCGGGGGTACCCATGCACTGGATGACCCGCTGGCCGGGGGGCTTCCCGATCTTTGTGGCCGAGGCCAGGGGGGCCACCTTCCGCGATGTGGATGGGCTTCAGTACATAGACCTGTGCCTGGGCGACACCGGGGCCATGACCGGCCACTCGCCCCAGGCTGCCCTGCCCGGCATCACCCAGCAGCTAGAGAAGGGCATCACCACCATGCTGCCTTCCGAGAACGCCTTCTGGGTAGCCGAGGAGTTGCAGCGCCGCTTTGGCCTTAAGTACTGGCAATTCGCCCTCTCGGCCACCGACGCCAACCGCTTCTCGCTCCGGCTGGCGCGGGCCATTACCGGCAGACCCAGGGTGCTGGTCTTCCACGGCTGCTACCACGGTACGGTGGATGAGGCCTATGCATGGCTGGTGGATGGAAAACCCGCCAGCCGCCCCGGCAACATCGGACCCCAGGTAGACCCTACCCTAACCACCAAAGTGGTGGAGTGGAACGACCTGGCGGCCCTGGAAGAGGCCCTGCGCCCTGGTGACGTGGCGGCGGTGCTGGCCGAGCCGGTGATGACCAACGTGGGCATCGTGCAACCGCTGCCGGGCTACCACGAGGCCTTGCGCGAACTTACCCGCCGCTACGGCACGCTGCTCATCATTGACGAAACCCACACTCTCTCGGCAGGGCCGGGGGGCTACACCAAAGCACACGGCCTGGAGCCCGACATTCTGACGGTGGGTAAACCCCTGGGCAGCGGTATTCCCAGCGCAGCCTACGGCTTCACCGAGGAAGTTGGGCAAAAAGCGCACAGCGTCATCCAACCCCCCTACGCCGATACCGGGGGCATCGGGGGCACCCTGGCGGCCAACGCTCTCTCGCTGGCGGCCATGCGGGCCACCCTCGAGCACGTCCTGACCGAGGCCGCCTACCGGCGCATGATGGCCCTGGGAGAGCAGCTCGAGGCCGAAGTGCAGGACGTAATCAAAAAGTACAGCCTGCCCTGGCACGTCACCCGGGTGGGCTGCCGGGTGGAGTACCTCTTCCGCCCCAACCCGGCCCGGAATGGTTCCGAGGCCCTGGCCGGCCAGGACCCCGACCTCGACCCCTTCATTCACCTGTTCATGCTGAACCGGGGCATTCTGCTCACCCCCTTCCATAACATGACCCTGATCTCGCCCGAGACCACCCCCGAGCAGGTGCGGCGGCATACCGAGGTCTTCGAGGAAGCGGTGCGGGCGCTTCTGGGCTAATTCGCTGCTACCTTCGGCCGTGGGCCTTTAGCGCTAGGCTTTCCGACTCAGCTCGAGTCTAGATGTATACTGTATACAATTTATGACCAACCCTACAGCCGAAGTCGTTATCTGCGGAGCCGGTATCGCCGGGGTCGCGGCGGCTTATTACCTGGGGAAAAAGGGCTTGAAGGACATCGTTATTGTGGAGCAGGGCGACCCCCTTTCGCTCACCTCCGACAAGTCTACCGAGGCCTACCGCAACTGGTGGCCGGGGCCGGACGGGCACATGATTGCCCTCATGAACCGCAGCATCGAGCTGCTCGAGGCCATCGCCCGCGAATCTTCCAACCGCATCCACCTGAACCGCCGGGGTTACCTCTACGCCACTGCCGATGCGGGCAAAATTCCCATGCTGGCCCAGGCTGCCCTGGATGCCGCCCAAAAGGGCGCGGGAGCTCTGCGGGTTCACAGCCACAGTCACAGTTCCTACCGGCCCTCCCCTGCCCAGGGCTTCGACCCCTGGCTCGAGGGAACCGACCTGATTAGCGACCCAACCCTGATTCAGCAGCACTTTCCCTACCTCAACCCCGGCACCCGGGCTGTACTGCATGTGCGCCGGGCGGGCTGGCTCTCGGCCCAGCAACTGGGAATGTACCTGCTGGAACAGGCCCGCGAAAGCGGGGTTCGGCTGGTACGGGGCCAGGTGGTGGGGGTGGATCTAAAGGGCGGGGCGGTGGCGTCTGTGCAGGTCAGGCGGGCGGATGGCCTCACTGACTCCATCCATACCTCCATCTTTATCAACGCCGCCGGGCCCATGCAAAAACAGGTGGGCCAGTTGCTGGGGGTGGAACTGCCCGTCTTTGCCGAGCGGCATCTCAAGATGAGCTTCAGCGAGACCCTGGGCGCTATACCCCGCGAGGCCCCCATGCTCATCTGGATGGACGAGACGGAACTGCCCTGGAGCCCCGAAGAACGGGCCGTGCTGGCCGAGGAGGAGAGTACCCGCTGGCTCTTAGGAAAGCTTCCTTCGGGTGTCCACTGCCGGCCCGATGGGCCGGGGGCCAGCACCACCCTGCTGGTGCTCTACAACCTGCACACCGAGCCTGTGGAGCCCGTCTTCCCCCTTCCCCCTGACCCCCACTACGCCGAGGTGGCCCTGCGCGGCCTGTCGGTGATGGTTCCGGGCCTCCAGCGGTATTTCGAGAAAGCCCCCAAGCCCTGGATAGACGGGGGCTATTACCTCAAAACCCAGGAGAACCGTCCCCTGATTGGCCCCCTTCCGGTTAAGGGAGGTTACATAATTGGGGCGCTATCGGGCTTTGGCGTGATGGCCGCCTGTGCAGCTGGGGAGTTGCTTGCAGCTCATGTGACCGGCGCTGCGTTGCCCGGCTATGCTCCGGCCTTTTTGCTATCGCGCTACCAGAGCCCAGCCTACCAGGCCCGGCTGCAAAACTGGGGCGATACTGCGCAACTATAGTTCAAGGCAAGCCAGGTTGGGGCTCCGAGCGCAGGTAAGTATCTCCACATCAGATTTTTACCTCTACAGCCCCCAGTAGACCTAAGGCATGCAAAAGGGCTTGCTTGAGTTGCGAGAGGCAAGCGTAATGACGGCGGGGCAGGAGGAAGGCTTTGAGCTTTTTCCAGAGGGTCTCGATGAGGTTGAGCTGAGGGCAGTAGGGCGGTAAGAAGCGCAGATAGAGGTTTTGTGCTTGCCAGGTGGCCAGGTGAGCCTGGATCAGCTGGGCTTTGTGGAAGCTGGCATTGTCAAGCACGATGACGGTGAGCTTGCTTTGCTGACTGGCCTGCTGAGCCTGGGTCATCAGAAAAGCCAGTACGGCTTCTTTGGTGCATTTGCCTTCCAGCACTGCGTATTGCAGGTGGTTGTCGGAATATGACCAACTGCCGATAAGATTGATTCGCCCTGCGCCTCCAAAGTATCGGGGAACCTCGCGTTGGTGCGACTGCCCCTTGAGTGTCCAGCTATAGCCTATCGGTAAAGACAAACCAAACCCACTCTCGTCCAGATACTTCAGGTTGA
>NZ_QWKY01000046.1 GCF_003574035.1 Meiothermus hypogaeus
GCCGCCACATTCGACTTTCACACTTCCGCAGTTCTGGCAAGCTACACTATCTTTGGGCTTCTCTGGGTTATTCACAAATCCAGTTTAGAAGCCCCTTCCTTTGCTCAACCGAATTTTTTATATGACTCTTAACGATTATGGTTATCCAGGCGTAGGCGTGTTTAATTCTCCTGGCGGCGAATCTGGCGAACCCCGATACAACGCCAGGCGGGATGACCCAGAGCTATTTACTCTGTTTGTAGAGGATCGTTACAGTACCTGGACTGCGCCTTCGACAGGCCAAGATGGCTTTAGATAAGCGGTTGGGCCCGTGCAATAGGCGCGGGCCCACCATTGTAAGGGCATATGGATGTGGGGTTGGCGGGTCGAATCGCCCAGATTGCGGAGCTGCTGGGCTGGCTTTACGTGCTGATTGGATTGGTGTACTTCTGGATTTACCGTTTTCTACTACGGGATGAAAAATTGATTTTTCGATTGTTCAAGCGGCCAAGCCTTCCTGAATTTTTTACACTGTTTGGAACATGGTTTTTGGGTGGGTTGGCATTATTTCTTGCAAAAAGGCTGGTTGAACACAGCCTACCGGAGGTCACCGTAGCCAAGTTTATGGTTCAGCCGTTCAGCCTTGGAGTACTGTTCAGCGCTTCCCTGGAAGAGCTAAGAAGGGCGGGTTTCTACCAAATCTTTGCCACGACCCCCCTCGTTGGACTCTGGCTCAACGCGATCTGCTTTGGCTTTGCCCATTTGGCTTATAAAAGCACAGAAATTGCCAGTTATCCACAAATAGTATTCTTTTTGCCGCTGGCAACTTTTGCATTCGGACTTGCCTTGACCTTCGTAGCTGTGCGCTACGGGCTCATCTGGGCGATATTGGTGCACTTTATAGTTAATACAGCTCGCTTGGTATTGGTCACAGATAACCTGGCCGTAAACTACCTACTTTTTTTCTTTAGCGTATCGGTATTGATTGCTATTGGCGTGGCGGGTTTCAAAAAAGCGAAACAAGAGGCCCAAGAGACTCAAACCATGCCCTATTGAAAGCTGCTGCTAACCTCTAAAAGGGGAAAGGCACTAAGGGGAATCAGAATGCATTAGGAGGTATGCATGAAACTGCGGGAGCTGTCGGAAAAAGAGCTTCGGGAAACGGTGGGCGGTGACTTTTGTGTTGGGTCCGGGTCCTCTTATGTGCTGGTCTACGATGTGGGTTGTGGCGGCACAGGTGGGGGTTATGGCTATCGTTCCACACCAACGTCCTTTGGTGGAGGAGCCAACAACGAAGACCTCCGTCAGATGACGGAAAGGTTCATGCGGTCTGGAGAATCCAATCTTAATGCTTCACCGGTGAACGACTCTGAGCGTTTGAGTGGAATTGCCAGCCTGTACGGAAACGGTAGAGAAATGTTTACCACACGCGCCGACTCTTCTCCAGGTCGAGCCGGAATCTGGGACTGATATTTCAAACTTTGAAACATGGAGCGTGGAATTGCTGAGAGCATTGCCACCATAGCCCTACTGCTGTGGTGGTTGTATCTCATTTGTGGTCTAGCTGTTAGCTGGATTGTCAAATACTATCGAGATGATCTGAAGCCAGGGTATCGGATATGGGCTATCCCTCGTGGGCGAGATATTTTCTTCATGGTGGGGGTGTGGATTCTTAGCGGTACATCCTTAGCTTTTTTGGGCATCATGGAGCAACCAGTGACCTCTGGCATTAATTTCATAGCTGTTGAATTCTCCGGACGACTGCTTTTCTGGGCATCGGTGGAGGAAGTCGCGCGGGCCGGTGTATTCGATATGTTCAGGGGCTCGTTGGGTTGGGGTGTGCTTGCAAACTCTGTAGCTTTTGGAGTTTTCCATCTTGACAACGATGTGGAGCGAATGATGCATACTCCCCTTTACGCGATTCTTTTTCCGCTGGCAGGGCTGGCGTTTGGCATGGCCTCGTTAGCCATTCTGGTACGGGTGGGTTTGATTTGGGCCATAGCGGTTCACTTTTGCGTGAATACTTTTCGTCTGGTGTTACTCACCCCAGACCCTGCTGTGAATTATTTGACCTTCTTTGGCACCATTGGGCTCTTGGTCTACATTTCATTACCCTACCTGAAACACCACTCCAGATAACCAGTCCGAATACCCCGTCTTGGATTTTACGATATCAGCCCAGCCGACGGCGCAGCTCGAGAGCTTCCGTTCTTAATTGCTCCGTTTGTTGCAGTTGGGCCAGGGTGGTGTCGCGGCTGTTCTCCAGTCGGGTGCAGGGGGTGCGGTAAAGACCGTTGAAGCGTTCACGGGTGCGCTGCATCTCGGTATCCAGAGTCTCGCTCAAGGCCTGCTCGAGGGTGCTGCGTAACTCTGCCAACCGTTCGCGCAGGCGGGCTTTGGCAGTCTCTTTGCGGCGGGGCAGGATGGAGGTAGCCAAAATAGCGCCAAACACTGTGGCGAAAATGCCCAAAATATCGAAGGCAATTTTTTGGGCTACCAGCAGGATGGTCAGACCCAGCCCCATCACCCCCACTTCGGCCAGGGCGGTGCCGCGCAGGCTCTCCTGGATGAAGTCGCGCAACTGAATGGCCTCGGCCTCGGCATCGAAGGAGCGCAGGGCTTCTTCCAGGTTGCCTGCAATGGTGCGCTCTTCTGGGCCGACCTGCTCGGTTTGCCGCAGGCCAGGCGCTTCCCGGAGTAGCGAGAGGGCATCTTCGAGCAGTTCGCGATCGCGCTTGGCCAGCCAGTTCATGGCCTCGAGTACCCGGCGCTCTATATCCTGGTTGGCCCCTTTGACCACATCGTCAATAAAACTTTGCTTGAGCTTGCTGGATTGCAATAGCTCGAGAAATTTGGAGAAACGCACTTTTTCGTCCAGCCAGCGTTCACCCCGGGTGCGCACCTCGTCAATGGCTTGCAGCGCCAACGCAACCTGTCCGCTAAAGTCGCGACGGGTACGTTCTTCATGTCGCCTGAGCAGATTATCCAGCTCGCGGCAGGTAGCAAGCTGCTTCTCGGCTTCTTTGAGCTTATTTTCCAGGGCAGGTCTGGCTTCCTCGCAGAGCCGCGCCAACACCCCTAAGGGCGAGCCCAGCTTGAGGAGGGCGGCCTCGCGAGTAAGCACCTGCCGGATGTGGGTCTCGAGCTCAGGAATATGGCTTTGCGCCGTGCTGCCTTGCCGTGCCCGCCGTGCCGATACCGAAAAGATGGGAGGGATGTGTCCGAGGGTCTGATCGGCGCCTTTTTGCACGAACTCGAGCACCTGCTGCAACTCGGCCTCGGTAAGCAGGTCTATCTTGTTGATGACAAGCACCACTTTCTTGCCCCAGGACCGAATGAAATTGAGAAAGTCGGCCTCGGACTGGGTGAAGGGACGGTCGGCGCTGGTAACGAACAAAATCAGGTCGGCGCGGGGGAGAAATTTCTCTGTCAAAACCTGATGGTGCTGCAGGATGGCGTTGGTGCCGGGGGTATCGACCAGCCGCACATCCTTGAGAAGCGGGTGCGGCAATTGAATGAGCACCAGTTCGGGGGACTGCGGCTCGAGTTTGGGTTCGGGGCCATAGCCAATCAGGTTGATGCGGTCGGTGGTGGGCGTGACCCCCTCCTTCAAAAAATCGCCCCCCAGGAGGGCGTTGAGCAACGACGATTTGCCGCTATTGAACTCGCCGGCAACTACCAACAAGAAAGGGCCCTCCAGATCTAACAAGGCTTGCTTGAGGGGTTCGGTTTCGATTCCCACTCGAGCCAATGCATCCAGCCCTCTGGCCAGCAATGCACGCACATCCTGGGCCAGGGCCAATGTTTTGGAATCCAACATGCTCAGTATTCTATCGTAGGGTTTTGTAAACGCCTCATGTCATTGCACTCTCCTGGGCTCATGTCAGCAGATCAGGTTGCGGAGAGTAACTTCTATGCAGCAATGACAGCACCCATGAACTCGCGCAATTGTCGTGCGAAATTGTACGATTTAGACACGAAATTTCGACACTGATGATTTCGACCCGGGTTGCGTGGTGCAGGTTCAAGCCAACTATGCTCGAGGCTTTTTGCATGGCAACAGTCTGCATAGACGACTTTGTTTTGCGATCCTCCCTGTACATTCGCTTGATTGAGGTGAAATGGCGGTGAAAATTTCGAGATGCATTTTATCTCGATAGATACGGGACTAGTGGTCAGGTAACCAGGAAATCGGTATGCACTACGATCCCTCTAAATGAGCCGCACATAGCAATTATGGGCAATCAACGTGCTTCAAAACATGTCGCAAAACAAGTTATCCGTGCACTAGTAGTGATTCGTAACTGTGGAGCCTCGAGCATCCCCAAATATCGACAACCCAATTCACTAGATGTCGGCGCAATTGATTAAGATATTCTCGAGGAAAATTTCAACATCAAAAAAATGCGATGCGAAAGGCAAAAAGCGACTTTTCGATGTCTATCGGATGAATTGAAAATTCACCCAGAGGTTGTGCTTGACATGCGAAAATTACACAACATGTAGTATAGTAATTTTCAGTGGAGAAACAATCTAACAGCAACGCTCGTCCACATTTCGCACAATGCCTAAATCCTGGGTATGTGCAATGGGCGAATCATCCGCTGGATGGCGCATGATTCGAGGGTCTCTGCTGGGATGGCTCCACTCTAAATTCAAGGAGGAATCTACATGACTGAACAACCAAAACCTGCACCTGCCAAGAAGCCCGCTGCCAAGAAAGCGGCCGCCAAGCCTGCAGCCAAGAAGCCTGCCGCTAAGTCTGCTGCAAAACCTGCTGCGAAAAAGGCTGCTCCCAAGAAAGCTGCTGCTAAGCCTGCAGCCAAGAAGCCTGCTGCGAAAGCCGCCGCTAAGCCTGCTGCCAAGGCCGCTGCGAAACCCGCCGCCAAGGCTGCTCCTAAAAAAGCTGCTGCCAAGCCTGCCGCTGCTAAGCCTGCTGCCAAGGCCGCTGCGAAACCCACCGCCAAGGCTGCTCCTAAAAAAGCCGCTGCCAAGCCTGCCGCTGCGAAAAAGGCTGCTCCCAAGAAGGCGGCTGCCAAGAAGTAAGTTGCTAAATTTTTGTAACCGACTCCGCACAGGAGTCGGTTATTTTTTTGACCTCGAGAACTCTTCAACCGAAGATCAGCGCTTTTATTCACTGTGTCTAAAATTCAGCACATATATGGGTAATGCACTTTTGGCCGTGGTGTTAGACAGGTAGCGAGGTATTTGAACAACTCAAGTAGGGTGCAGTTTGCACAGGTGCTTTTAGAAGGACGTTTCCTTGCCGTCTTGCCCAGGATGATGGGTAGACCGCGATTTACGTCCTTGAGGCGATCCTGCATTAGCTGGAGGATTTTTGAATGGCTTCCACTGCTTGAGGGTTCTCGAGGGCCGATAAGTCGCCCGGATTTTGCCCCAAATAAGCGGCTCGGATCACCCGTCGCATCACCTTGGCGTTGCGGGTTTTGGGTAAGTCGGGAACGAAAAGAATTTTGTCCGGCTTGAGGGCTTTGCCCAGGCGATTGGCAATGGTTTCGCTGATGGCTTGTGCCAAATCGCTATGCGGCGTTTGTCCGGAACGCAACACCACAAACACCACCGCAGACTCGCCCTTAACCGGATGGGGAATGCCAATGGCGGCAGCTTCCTTAACCGCCGGGTGCTCAACGGCAGCACTCTCGTATTCGGCAGGGCCGACCCTTTTGCCGGCAATTTTGAGGGTGTCGTCACTGCGGCCTTGAATTATCCAGTGGCCTTCCAGATCCAGGATGGCCCAGTCACCGTGTACCCAGATATTCTCGAAGCGATTCCAGTAGGTGTCCAGGTAGCGCTCGGGGGCCTTCCAGAAACCTTTGGTCTGCCCGGGCCAAGGTGCCATGACGACCAGCTCGCCTACCTCGTCCCGCACAGGCTGGCCCGTACTGTCCAGGACTTCAGCATGAATTCCCGGCACGGCGGTATTGAACCCCATGGGCTTGATGGGCCGCCAGGCTGTGCAGCCCAGGATGCCCCCGCCAATTTCGGTGCCGCCGGAGTAGTTGATGATGGGGATGCGACGCTGGCCAACGGTTTTGAAGAACCAGAGGTAGGGCTCCAGGTTCCAGGGTTCGCCGGTGGAGCCCAGCATCCGCAGCCTGGACAAATTGTGTTTGAGAACGTGTTCGTCACCCAGGGGCATGAGGGCGCGTACCAGGGTGGGGGAGAGGCCCAGGTGCGTAACCCCATGGCGCTGGCAGATGGCCCACAGTCGGCCGGCATCGGGATAATCGGGGGCCCCTTCGTACAGCAGCACCGTACCCCCAATGGTCAGGGCTCCCAGGATGGCCCAGGGGCCCATCATCCAGCCCATATCGGTAAACCAGAACAGAGTCTCGTGCTTTTGCAGGTCGAAGAGATGGGCCATGTCCTGGGCGGCCTTGATGGGAAAACCGACATGGTAATGCACGGTACCCTTGGGTTTGCCGGTGGTACCGGAGGTATAGATCAGCATGAAGGGATCCATGCTGCCCATGGGTTCATACGCGGCCCTCGAGGGTTGTTGTGGAACGATTTGATCCCAGGCCACCTCGTTGGGCGCTAGCTCTTCGTTTCCAAAACGGCGTACTACCAGGAGCTTTTCCACGCTGGGCGAAAGGGCGGCAGCAGCGCGGGCGTTGTCCAGCAGCTTGACCCGGCTCCCCCGACGGTAGAAGCCATCGGCGGTGATAATCAGCCTGGCTTCGGCATCCTGAAGCCGGGTGGCGGCAGCCTCGGCGGCATAGCCCGAGAAGATGGGTACAAAAATCGCGCCGATCTGGGCCACGGCCAGGGCACTGATGGCCGTCTCGGGGAGCATGGGCAGAAAGAGGCCCACCCGGTCTCCTTTACCGATGCCCATTTCTTTTAGGGCATGGGCAGCCTGGGCTACGGCGGCCTCGAGCTCGCCATAACTCAACCTCACAACAGCGCCGTCTTCCCCTTCCCAAACGAGAGCCGGGTCGTGGGGTCGGGTTCTGGCATGGTGGAGGGTGTTGTAGGCCAGGTTGAGCTGGCCTCCCACAAACCACTGGGGCCACTGCGGCCCCTGGGAAACATCCAACACTTGACGGTAGGGGACAAACCACTCGATGCCCAGAAGCTGTAAGGTGGCTTCCCAGAAAGCCTCCGGCTGCTGGATACTGAAGGCGTAGAGCGCTTCGTAGCTATCCAGGTTCAGGTTTCGCAGCATGGCTTCGATGTGACTGCCGTGTTTGTAATTGTCAGATGGAAACCAGATGGGTTCGCTCATGGCTAGCCTCACTTTGCTTGCCTACAGTTTATCTGTAGAAGGCTAGAAACGGCATAAGTAGGGTATGCAGGGCGGTTCTGAGAGCTTGTTCCAATCACAAAAGCCAGTTTGCGAGAAGGGATGTGAGCTGCCAGAATATCAAGCCCTGGAGCCAATCTGCACGGTCATGGGCATAGTACCCAAACTATACCGAGCCGGATGCGGTGATTTGGAAGCTACTTGAGGGGACATTTGTTGAGCCTATAGGTGAGAAAATAAAAGTAGCAATCCTTGAGTGTTCTTGTAGAAGGTGGTTTGTATGAAACTGCCGCTACGTTGGTACTGGGTGGGACTCCTGTGCGTGGTTCTGGCGTTGGGTTTTTGGGCATGGAGGCGGGTTCCAACGTCTGACTCTACAGGCGAGGCCAACCCTGTAGTTCAGGGGGAGGAGTTAGAATATTCTGGCCCCAGTTGGTTCCCCACCAGGCTGCATAGCTGGCAGTTTTTGCTGCAAAGTTGGGCCCTGGAGAGCGGCGATGACTGCAAAGTGCTTGCCGAAGCCGTCCGGCAAGAGCAGATTGTTCTGCATGCGTACAGGCAGATGGAGGTGTTGCATTTTGCCAAGGAAGCAGACCTGGATTGGTTGAGCTATGCCAGAGCTGTGGAGAGCCTGGCTATTCGGATATTCAACGCTGGTGGAATTGCTCAATTCGATTTTTCCCGGAATGTGGGTGACACCAAAGAACTTTTTGGGGCAGAGTGCGAGCTTGGGGGCAGCCAGGTCATGGTCATGATGGAGACCCATGCCAACGCCACAGTCTGGGGTTATGACCAGGATGGCAATCATGTGTTGCTGGTCAACCGTGGAGGGCTCCTGAACGAGACGAACCTGGACGTGGTGCGGGGTGCTTATCGGGTAAGGTTCGGTGAAGGAGCGGGGATGGTGCTTTTTGAAGCGCATCTGGCCCATGAAATGAAACATTGTCAGCAGATTCGGGCCCAGCCCATCTTTTATGTACCCACCCTCGAGGACTATCAACAAAACGAAATCGAGGCCTATATTGCCTCGATTAAGATCAAGCAGGCCGGGATGGTTTTTTACAAGTGCTTGTTTTAAGACTATTTGGCGATAAAGCCCTGAATTTATCGCTTGCGAAACAAGCCGAACAACCCTTTGCCTTTGGTGGGTTTGTCCTCCCCGGTGGTTTTGTTGTTGGGTTCGGCCTGGGGGGTGCCGCGTACCACTTGCAGAAAGGCTTTGGGGGTGGCGCGGATGGCAGGGTCTTTGGTCAGGAGGTTGCGCACGATTCGATCCAGATGAGGGGGGAGGTTGGTCGGCGGAGGTAGCTTATGCAGGTGGGCATAAGAGAGTTCTTCCAGGGTTTCGCCCACAAAGGGCCGTTTGCCTACCAGCAGCTCGAAAGCCATTACCCCAAATGAATAGGCGTCCGAGGCAGGGGTTGCGGGCTCGCCCATGAAGAGTTCAGGGGCCATGTAGAAGGGGCTTCCGGCCCGCTCCAGGGGCTTGGGGTTTTCGCGGGTTTTGGCCACCCCAAAGTCGCCCAGTTTAAACAGCAGACCGTCAATGAAGATGTTGGACGGCTTGACGTCCTGATGGATGATGCCCCGATCGTGGAGGTAGATGAGGGCCTGGGCAATTTGACTCAGGCACTCGAGGGCCACCTCGCGGCTCAGGGGGCCTTTTTTGAGGCTGTCCTCGAGGGTGCCTTCCTCGAAATACTCCAGCGCTAAAAAAGCCCCTTCCCCTTCGGGCCGGCCCGAAAGCCCGCGCACCAGGTTGGCGTGGTTGAGCGTCAGCGACAGCGCCACTTCCTGGGCAAAGCGCTCGGTAAGGGCCCGGTCGGTGCGCACTTCGCGGCGGGGTACCTTAAGGGCTACCTTGGTGCCGTCGGGGGCGTGGGCCAGGTACACCTGTGATGACCGCCCCAAGCCCAGGAGCATCTCGAGCTTGTAGTGTTGGCGGGTCAGTCGGCGATAGTCCATGCGGTTTCCAGGTACGCTCGGTATTTCAGCACATGTTGCGTTACGAAAGGGTTATGTGCTCCCCTGGCTGGAGAGCCTTTCCACCTACCCCCAGCAGGCCTGCCCGCTGGACAAAGGCCGCGCCGTCCTGGGCAATGGGAGGGAAGGTGTTGTAGTGAACGGGTAAAACTTGCTTGGCACGGATCAGCTCGAGGGCCTTCAAGGCATCGTCGGGTCCCATGGTGAAGTGGTCGCCGATGGGCAGAATGGCCAGATCCACACTATGGGGGGCCACCAGCGCCATATCGCTGAAGAAGGCCGTGTCGCCGGCGTTGTAGATTCGCTTGCCACCCAGTTCTAGCACGAAGCCCTGGGCCAGACCGCCGTAGGTTCCGTCCGGGAACGACGAGGAGTGCCAGGCCGGAAACCACTTCAGCCAGCCGCCCTTAAACTTGTAGGCGCCGCCCAGATTCATACCCACGCCCTTGCCTCCCTGCTTTTCGGCGTAGCTCACGATTTCGTAGTTGGAGACAATGGGGGCTCCGGTGCGCTGGCTAAGGGCCACGCTGTCGCCGTAATGGTCGCCGTGGGCGTGGGTCAGCACAATCAGGTCGGCCTCCACCTGGTCAGCACTCAGGGCCGCCTTGGGGTTACCGGTGAGGAAAGGATCCACCACAATGCGGGTGGTGCCGTCGCTAAAGAGAAGGGCTGAGTGTCCCAGATAGCGTACTTCGACCACGGTTCCACCTCCAAGTGCTACCAGTATAAGCTGCTGGCGGGTTTCAGTTGTCCCTCTCGAGGCTTTGCGAGAACACGGGCTTCAGACCTGCGCCAACCGCGCCAAGACCCGCTCCACATTGCGCTCGAAAGCAGCCTCGGCCAGGCGGCCCAAAGCCCGACCCCCCCATTTTTCCCCCTGGGGCAAGGTGGCATGGATGCGCAGGGTAAGCCGGTAGTCAATCCCCCCTGCAACCACCTCACCAAAGCCCTCGAGCTCGGCCCAGAAGGCCGGCGGATCGGGGAGGGGCAGGGCCTCCAGGTGGGCTGCGTGGCCCTCCGGATGAATACGGCTATGGAAGGGAAAATGGATTTCCCCAAACAGGGGGGCCTCGGCCACCAGATAGCCTTCCAGGCTGGTGTCCTGGCGGGTCAGCTCGCCAAAAGGGGGCTTGCCGGCGAACACCCGCTCGGGCATGAGCAGATGTTCGGGGGGTTCGGGCAGGCGCAGGCTGAAAGATTTTTCCAGGACCATCAGTTAACCCACTCAATCCGCAGTTTTCCAGCCTGCGCGAGCTGTTCGATTTCCTCGTCGGTTACATTTCGCAGGCGGGCCAGGTGGCCAAACTCGGGGGCCGCCGAGGCCAGCCCCACCCGTACGACCAGCACCTCCTCGCCTTCGGCCTTGCCGATGCGCCAGACCAGATGATTCCCCAGCCGCTCGAGCAGGTCGTCCATAACTTATAGCGTATCGGGTGGTGGGGGTTGGGTAAAGAGAGCGGGGTGACGAAGGGTAAACTGTGCGGGTGGAAGCGATTGTGTTGGCCGGGGGCAGCCCCCAAGACCCCCTGGCCCAAAAGTTTGCTGTAGCCAGTAAAACCCTGGTGCCCCATCGGGGCCGTCCGCTGGTGGAGTACACCCTCGAGGCTCTGATGCAGGCTGGGCTGGAGGTGATTCTGGTGGGCCCTCCGGCCCCCTTGAATCCGCCACCTAAGGTATCCCTGCCCGACCAGGGCAGCCTGATAGCCAACCTCGAGGCCGGTCTCCACGCCGCCCAGGGCGAGAAAGTGCTGGTTGCAACCGGCGATATGCCCTTTTTGAATGTGGAAGCCGTGCGCTGGGTGCTGGAACATGCGCCCCAGGCGGGTTTTGTGTATACCATTATTGCCAGACCGACCATCGAGCAACGCTTTCCCGGCATGCGCCGCACCTACGCCCGTGTGCGCGAGGGCTCTTTTACGGGGGGCAACATCGTTATTATAGACAAAAAGCTCTTTTTTACCGCCCTTCCTTTGCTCAAGCGGGCCCTGGCACTGCGCAAAAAGCCCCTGGCCCTGGCCCAGATGATCGGCTTGGGAACCCTTCTAAAGGTGCTACTGGGCCAGGCCGAGATTGAGGGGCTCGAGGCCCGGGTCTCGCAGATCATCGGGGTTCCGGCCAGGGCGCTCATCACTCCCTATGCCGAGGTGGGGGTAGATATAGACAAGGAAGAGGATTTACGGTGGTTGGGGTAACGCCGATTGAGTCTGGTGCCCAGAAAGTGAAGTGGTAAACCAGAAATATGCTTGGCTCATGCGACGCACTCAGTGCTGCCCTGGGCATTTATCTATACATCGATACTTGCGGCACTTTCGGGCTTCAGCGTTAGGCTTACGGCCTAACTTTCAGCTACCGGAAAGCACCGATGCCAGATGTGCCGGCCTGTAGCTCCCTGAGAGCGGTGTAGACTAGAAATCAGATGCGAACGGTTCGTGATTTACGCCTGGCGGGTTTGATTGCTTATCTTGCTGCCCTGATTGCAGGGCTGATTGTTTCGGGGCTCATACACTGGGCTTTGGGTGGGCGAGGGCAGTTTGGCTGGGAGGGTTTCAACTTTTTTGGCATCCTCGAGGGCCTTTCCTTCCTGCTGGTTTTCACCCTGAGCCTTTGGATCGCCAAGCGAGCGGTCAAGGTAACCACTACTACCCTTCTATCAGCCGGAATTTTTGCCCCTACCTCGGCCCGCAAGCTGGCCAGGCCGGTGCCGGTCATTAATGCGCTTCAATCCTTTGAGGGCAACATCGCGGTGCTGCTCGAGGCTGGGCATCCGGTAGGCGTCATTGGCATTGCTGACTCGCTGGTACCCTGGGACGAGGCCCCGGTGGTTTCCGGCGAGACCGCGGCCAGCGAACTAAGCTCGATATTCCGCCAGCACCAGATTGTCTTCGTGGCTGATGGAGACAAAGTCCATGGCATGATTACCCGCGAGCGCTACTTCAAATACTTGGGAGCAAAATAGCTTTGCTTGCTTGATCTGCCTGTCCGACGTCCGCTCGGCTGGATAACGGTCGTGCGAGGTGAAAAGCACGGTTCCGGCAAATTCTTGAGCTTTTCTAGTGGCAAAAGTCGAATAACTGGCCCAAAGAAAACGCGGCTTATCACGCTCGAACTCCAAAATGTGACCGGCTGCGAGTTAGAAGTAACCCAAAACCCATAACTAGATAGAGAGCCAAAGCGGTATATGAACATACCTTGCCGTTGGCTTGACGTATCCTAGTTGGTAACTGGAGAGACGCATGACCAAAGCCCCGGATATCGTAGATTTGCTCAACCTGGCTGTAGACCGAAGCGCCTCGGACCTGGTTATTACGGTGGGTCTTCCGCCCATGGTCAAAATTGACGGTGAGTTTCATCCCACCGAGTACGAGCCCCTGACCCCACAGGAAACCCGTCGCCTGACCTATGCCCTGATGGACGAAAAGCAGCAACGGGTCTTCGAGGAAGAGAAGGAGCTCGACTTCTCCTTCAGCCTGCCGGGTAAAGGCCGCTTTCGCGTCAATATCTTCTTGCAGCGCGGTAGTGTGGGCGGGGTGTTACGGGTGGTGCCTTCCAACGTCAAGAGCTTTGAAGAATTGGGCCTGCCCAAAAATGTGGCTGACATCGCTATGAACCCACGGGGTCTGGTGCTGGTGACTGGGCCTACGGGCTCGGGGAAGTCCACCACCCTGGCTTCGATGATCGACTACATCAATGAGCGCAAGCGCTGCCACATTGTCACCATCGAAGACCCTATCGAGTTCTTCCACCGCCATAAATCCTCTATCATCAACCAGCGTGAAATCGGCTCCGATACCCATGGTTTCGACAAGGCCCTGCGTTCGGTGCTGCGCCAGGCCCCGGACGTGATTCTGGTAGGTGAGATGCGCGACTATGAAACCATCTCAGCAGCCATTACTGCTGCTGAGACCGGCCACCTGGTCATGGGAACCTTGCACACCAACAGCGCACCCGAGACCATCGACCGTATCATCGATGTGTTTCCAGAGTCTCAGCAGGAGCAGGTGCGGGTACAGCTTTCCAACAACCTGGTGGCCGTCCTGACCCAGCAGCTTCTGCCCAAGGCTTTCGGGGGAGGGCGTGTTCTAGCCTACGAACTCATGATTGCAACGCCGGCGGTACGGGCGCTCATCCGTGAAGGCAAGAGCCACCAGCTGGTTAGCGTGATTCAGACTGGCGGGCAGTATGGCATGATTACCATGGATGCCTACCTGGCCGACCTGTTCAAGCGCAAGCTGATTACCTACGAAATGGGGCAATCGCGCTCGGTAGACCCCAAGGAGTTTGCCCGTCTGGCGGGCGCGGGCAGCGCTGCGTCCTCGGCTGTAGGAGCGCGTCGGCCGTAAATTTAGTCCAGCAACCCCGAGCGGGCCAGTAGGGCCTTGGAGTCGGGGTCGCGCCCCAGGAAGCGGCGAAAGAGCTCGGCGGGGTCTACGGCGTTGCCTTTGCTCAGAATGTGGGCAATGAAGTCCTCGCCGGTTTGGCGGCTGAAGATGCCCTCGGACTTAAAACGCGAGAAAGCGTCGGCATCGAGCACCTCTGACCATTTGTAGGAGTAGTAGCCAGCGGCATAGCCCACCGGATGACCAAAAAGATGGGCAAACCCAGCCACAAAAGCATAGTCCTGGGGAAGCGGAGCCGGCATGAAGGGTTGCATAACCTGCCGGGCGTACTGCATCACGTCGCCATCGCTTGGGCTGTAGTGCACGTGTAAAGAGAGGTCAAGCATTCCGAAGGCCAACTGGCGCATGCCCAGGTTGGCGGCCCAGTAGTTGCGGGCCTGCATCATCTTTTCAAACAGCGCATCGGGGATAGGTTCGCCGGTCTGGTAGTGGCGGGCGAAGAGGTCGAGGGCTTCGCGCTCCCAGCACCAGTTCTCCATGATCTGGCTGGGCAGCTCTACAAAGTCGCGGGCGACCTGGGTGCCGGCCAGGCTCCGCGCCTCGACGCTCGAGAGGGCCAGGTGCAGCAGATGGCCAAACTCGTGGAAGACGGTTTCGACCTCGCGGTGGGTGAGCAGGGCGGGCTGGTCGCCTACCGGGGGCGTCAGGTTGCCGCACATCAGGCCCAGGTGGGGCTCGGTGGTCTCGCCGGTGCGCACGCCCCGGATGAGCGAGTTCATCCAGGCCCCACCGCGCTTGTTTTCGCGGGGGTGCCAGTCGGTGAAGAAACGGCAGATGCGCTTTCCGTCTCGGTAAATCTCGTAGGTCTTGACCTCGGGGTGCCAGGTATCCACCCCGTTAACCTCGTGCACCTCGAGGCCAAACACCCGCCGGACGATTTCGAACAGCCCAGCGAGTACCTGCGGCAAGGCAAAATAAGGGCGCAGTTCTTCTTCGTCGAAGTCGTAGAGGGCCTTGCGCTGCTTCTCGGCGTAGTAGGCGATGTCCCAGGGTTCCAGCGGGGGTGCTTGGGGGCCCTCGAGCTCGCGGCGAAAGGCCTCGAGGGCCGCCAACTCCCTGGTGAAGTAGGGTTCGTAAGCTGCTTTTAGGTCGTGCTCGAATTGCAGGGCTCGTTCGGCTTTGCCGGCCATGCGGTTTTCCAGCACGTAGTCGGCAAAGTTGGTATAGCCCAGGAGGGCGGCTTTTTCGCGGCGCAGGGCCAGGATTTCTTCTATCAGGGGCCGGTTGTCGCGCCCCGGCTCGGTGGCGCGGGTGTAGTAGGCCAGATAGACCTGCTTGCGGATTTCGGCGTCGTCCAGGTAGGTTTGCACCGCCAGGAAGCTGGGCTGTTGCAGGGTAAAGCGGTAACCGTCGCGCCCTTTGGAACGGGCGCTCTGGCGGGCGGCCTCGAGGGCGCTTGGGGGCAGGCCCGCGACCTGGGTTTCGTCCAGGTAGAGTTCCCAGCCGGCGGTGGAGTCGGTGAGGTTTTGCTCGAACTGGGTGGTGATTTCCGAAAGGCGGGTGTTGAGGGCCTCGAGGCGGGCCTTCTTTTCTGCTGGAAGGTCGGCCCCCTGGCGGCGAAACTCATCCAGGCGCAGCTTCAAGAACCGGGCCCAGTCGGGGCTCAGGGTCTGGGCCGCAGGCGAAGCGGCCAGGTCTTTGAGGGCCTGGTAGAGTTCGGTTGAGAGCTGTACCCGCGTACTAAAGGCGGTGATGGGTGGGATGATGGCGTTGTAGGCGGCGCGTAGTTCGGGGCTCGAGACCACGCTCTCGAGGTGGGCCACCAGTGTAAAAGCATAGCCGAGTCTCTCGCCCAGCCGGTCCAGGGCCAGCAGGGTATTCTCGAAGGTGCGCGGCCCCTCTACCCTCAGAATGGCCTGAAACTCTTCTTCAGCCTGGGCCAGGAGGGTTTGGATGGCGGGTTCGATGTGCTGAGGCCGGATTTGGCTAAAAGGAATATCGTAGCGAATCTCCAGCAAAGGGTTCTCCGACATAGCATCCCAGTATAAGCGGGACTGGGTATAAAGAATGTGCGGCTTTTAGGCGTAAGTACGCACGGCCTGGATCACCGCTTCTACCTGGGACTCCCCCAGGAAGGGGTGCATGGGCAGGCTCAGCACCTCGCGGGCGGCGGCCTCGGCAGCGGGGAGCGCGCCTTCTGGGGCCAGGTCGCGGTAGGCGGGTTGAAGGTGCGCCGGAACCGGGTAGTGGACGCTGCTGCCGATGCCCTGGTCTTTCAGATAAGCGGCCAGCCGGTCGCGCTCGGGGTGGCGTACGGTGTACTGGTGATAGATGTGAAGGGCGTAGGGCATTTCGCAGGGAACCAGCACCTTGTCCCGAAGTCCCTGGTTGTACATCTGGGCGATTTGTCGGCGGCGGGTGTTCCAGGCTTCGAGGTAGGGCAGTTTCACCCGCAGTATGGCTGCTTGCAAGGCGTCGAGCCTCGAGGTGTACCCCGCAGGCCGCACATGGTAGTAACGCACCCTGGAGCCGTGGGCGGCCAGTAGGCGCGCTTCTTCGGCAATGGAGGCGCTGTGGGTAGCGATAAAGCCCCCATCGCCATAAGCCCCCAGGTTTTTGCTGGGATAAAGGCTAAAGGCCCCGGCATCGCCCAGGGTGCCGGCCTGGGGGTTGGAGCAGTTGCAGGCATGGCCTGCTGGGTGCTGGCAGCCAGAGGCACAGTAGCGGGCTCCGATGGCCTGGGCTGCGTCTTCCAGTACGCGCAGGCCGTGTTTTTGCGCAAAAGCCCGGATTTGCTGCATGGGTGCGACCTGCCCATAGAGGTGTACCGGCAGGATGGCCCGGGTGCGCGGCGTGAGGACACCTTCGAGAAGCGAGGGGTTCAGGTTGAAATTCTGGGGGTCAATGTCTACCAGAACGGGCCTGGCCCCGGCATGCTGGATGGCCTCGAGGGTAGCAATAAAGGTAAATGGGGTGGTGATGACCTCGTCCCCTGGCCCAATGCCCATGGCCCTAAGGGCAATATAAAGCGCATCTGTACCAGAGCCGCACGTTACCACATGGGGTACCTTCAGATAGCCCGCTAGCTCGCTTTCCAGGGCGGCTACCTCGGGGCCCCCCACAAACCCGCCGGAGGTAAGAACCCGTTCAATGGCGGCGTCAATTTCACTTTTGAGCTCCTGGTACTCTTGCTTCAGATCCAGTATTGGAATCATTCAAAACACCTGGCGTTTAGCTTAGTACATCGGAGTTACTTTTTGCGGATAGCTCTTCTGGTGGCCCCTGGTTTTTAGCGATAGATGCCCTTCCCCAGCCAGAAACCCACCACCAGACCCAGCAGGTTCGCGCCCCAGGCCCCGGCTTCGGGGGGCAGGGGGCCCGTGAGGGCCAGTACCTTGCCGGTGCTAAAGGCTACGTAGTAGGCAATGGTGAGCACCAGGGCCAGCGCCAGCGCGGTGCCGGGGCTGGTGGCCCGCCGCACCGCTACCGGTAGGGCCAGCACCAGCACCATCAGGTTGGCCAGGGCCAGGGCAATGGTGGAGTGCCACTGGGCTTTGGCTTCGCGTAACTCGCGGGGCGGGGTGCGGGGGTCCCGGAGTTTGCGCCACCACTCCGAAAGCGAAACCGGCGTCTCGAAGCCGCCCCCGGCGTACTGGGCTTCCAGGTCTTCGCGGCTGCGGGAAAGCCGCACCGAGAGTTCCGCACCCGGCTGGCCGATGTTCTGGGCCCGGAACACCCCTCGCAAGTCGGCTTCGGCCTGCTCGAGGGTGCTGAAGTCAGGGAGGGGCAACTGGGCAAAATCCAGGGTGAAGACCTTGTAATCGCGGAACACGATCGTAGAGCCCTGTAAGCGGGCGGTCTGAGCCAGAATTACGGTCATGACCGGGCCCTGCCAGCGCTCGAGGCGCACCTGCTGCAACTCGTCCTTAGCTGCATCGAAGCCATCGTAGCGCAGGGTGTACTCGCCCACCGAAAGCTCCCGCCCCACCAGGTTGAACTGTGGGGTGCGCGCTGGAACCAGCTCGTTCCAGTACACCACTGCGGTAGCCCGGTTGGCCCAGGGCACCACCCATTCTGAAAGCATAAGCGAAAGCCCACTCATGAAGAGCCCCCCCAGCAAAAACAGCCGGGCGGTGCGAAGCACCGAAATGCCACCGGCCTGCATAACCATCAGCTCGTTTTCCCGCGCCAGCCGTCCAAAGGCCAGCATCACGGCCAACAATCCAGCGATGGGCAGGGCTTGCACGGCGGCGTAGGGCACCTGCAAGGCCAGCCATTTGAGGATGCTGGTCAGTTCGGCGGTACCCATCCACTGGGCCCTGGGCAAGACGTTGCTGATGAGCCCAAAGCCCACATACAACACCAGCCCGAACAAAAAGATGGGCACGGCCTCGCGCAGAATGTAACGATCCAGGTGGGTCATCGGATTTCCAGCCCAAAAGTAAGTTTGCCGTTGGCCACCTCGTCGGGATGTTGAGCCAGGCGGATTTCCTGGTAACCCAGCCGCCAGATGAAGCAGCAGTCGGCGTAGCGCAGTTCCAAACCCCAGCGGCTTACGCCCTGGCGCAGGAAATCATACCCGAGGAAGGGGGTCAGGTTGAGGTCGTAGGTACACGAGAGCGGAACCGGCGTGAAGCCCACCACCAGTTCCCGGCGCTCCCAGTCGTCGCGTCCGTTGCTCAGGGTTTTGCCCACGCAGTTCCAGCAGGTGTGAAGCTGGGCCCATACCTCGCCGTAGTCCTGCACGAGACCAATCCGCAGGCTGGCCTCGGTCTGGGCCTTGAGGAAGTCGTGCCCGGCTTCCAGGCCGAGTCCTCTGTAGCGCAGGCTGCCCGAGAGCTTCTGGGTGGCCTCGCGGCGCTCGAGCCAGAAGCGCCCCGGGGTGGACTCGATGGCCCAGGTATAGCCCACCTGCAGGATGAAATCGCCCTCGTAGCGGCCTTCGGCGTATCCGCCGTAGGCCAGATACTGCTGGGGCTGGTTGTAGAAACCCAGCACCCCGAAAGGCTCGAGACGGAAGCGAAAGGGCCCCTCCTGCATCTCGAGGTTGTAGCGCAGCTCAGCACCGGCCGTCAGCCCTTGCTCCTGGGTGGCAGGGGTTCCGTCGCGCCAGTCCTGGGCAATCCAGCCGTATGGAATGAGGATAAAGCGATCCAGGGCAAAAGCCTGCTTCAGGCCAAAAGCATAGCGCCCTTTTTCGCTATCGTGCACAAAAAATAAAGGGCCATCCACCACCTCGCCCCGGCTGGCCACGCCGCTGGATTTGCTATCGAGTTGCAGGCTGGCCCGGCGGTTTTTTTCCTGGGCGGCCAGGCCCAGCCGCAGAATGGGGTCGGGGCTGCCCAGACGTAGGCCCAGCAGGGTCAGCCGGGTGGAGAACTTGCCAGAACGACCCCCCGCATCGGGCAGGGGAAACTCGCTCAGGCCCACATTCAAGCCCTGGTCGAAGTCGAAACGAACCGGCAGGGCCAGGGGGGCTTCGGCGCCCGCCGGGGTGAGCCCCAGGTTATCGCCAAGGGGCTGGTTGGGATCGAGCCGCAGCTCGCTGAAGTGGGCCAGGCCGAATGCATACACCTCGAGCTGGCTATCCTCCAGCACCACCTCGCCGGTCTGGGTGTCGAAGTGCAGGGTTTTGGACAAGAGCCGCAGGTCATCGCCACACCTGCAGGTTGTGGCCCGAATCCCGCTGGCCCGCAAGACCTGGTCTTGGATGTGGCTCTCTTCCGCCCAGAAGCGGTAGCGGGGGGTTTCTACCTCGATTTGCCGAGCGGTCAGCTCGCCACTGGCCTGGTCGTAGCGCAGGCTGGGGGCTTGCAACAACAAACCTTTGGTCTGCAAACAGGCTCCGTCGCTGAAGAGGGCCACCTCGCCATCAAATTCAAGGTTTCCTCCCCCCGCCAGCCCCTCGGGGGTCTCGAGGGTGTAGGGCTGCTCCGCACAGGGGATTGGACTGGTTGGGGAGGCCCAGGCCAAGCCACTGAACAGCAGGGCTAAGAGGAGAAGCAAAGGGGAGAGGGCGCAGGGGAGAGGGGGTTTCGCTGCCCCCTGGCCCCCCGCGCCTGTACCTGTCGTGGGCCCCACACCCGGAGCCCTGTACCCTTCTCTCCCCATCCACACGCCCTACAGTTTATCGGCGTAGGGGCGCAGGCGGTTCAAGACCTCGGCCGGCACGCGGGTGCTGGCCCGTACCTTGCCGTTGGCAGAGGTCAGCAGCAGGGTGCTATCGGGCCGGTTGCCGCGCAGGGTGGTGGCACCGTCGCGGAACGTAAAAACCCCCAGCACCAGGGCCTGGTTGTTGGCGGTGTCCACCACAAGGGTACTGGCCTCGAGCACGGGCTCGCTCGAGCGCACCTCACCCTTGAGTACCAGCACGTCCTCTTTGAGCAGCAAGCCCTGCTGAGCCGTGAGGGCCTTGAACTCTTTGGAGCTAAAGCGCACCCCGTTCATCCGCACGGTGTCGGGCTTTTGCAGGTACTCGAGGCTTGCAGCGGCAAACTCGCCCTCCCTGGCCTTGAGGGTGGCTCCCTGGGCCTTGATAAAGTCGCCATCGCGGTACTGGATGTAGCGGGCTTCCAGCACCAGCCCGCTCTTGTTGTCGGTGATGGTGCCGCCGGTCGGCAAAGTATAGACGCCGGTGCCCACATCGAGCTCCGAGTTGCCCCGGGGCCTCACCTCGAAGCCGGCGAACCTCGAGGCCAATCCCACCAGCGATAGAAGAACGAACAGAACCAGCCAACGCTTCATCCCCTCAATCCTAGAGCCTGGGGCATGAAGCGAATGAGCAAACCATCAACACGACCACCAGGCCTGACCAACCCACGACAAAGCCCAAAAACCAAAGTCCGATAGCTGCAAGTAGCCCGCACACTGGCCAAAAGCAAACTGTTCATTGGTGGTTGAGGTTTAGGAGCCCACTCAGGCCAGGGTCAAATTTTCAAAAAAAGCCTCTCCATTTCGGCTATACTCCAAACAGATGCGCTTATTGGCCTTCCTGATCGTAATTCTGGCCCCCGTTTTCGCCTTTCCCCGGCTGGGCCTGCACGAAGGCTACACCCGCTTAGTCTTCGACCTCGAGGCCAAAGCGCAGTACCAGGTTGCACAAACACCCGACACCCTGACCCTGCGCTTTAGCGGTATTAGCGTGGGGGCCGCCGATGTGGACGTGAGCTCGCCCCAGGTGGCGTCCTATCAGGTGGTGCCCGGGTCGGGCGGTGTGACGGTGTTTGTACGCCTGCGCCCAAACGTAGAGGTTAAGACTTCTGTGCTGAACGATGGAAATCGGCGACGATTGGTGGTGGATGTGCTGGAGGTAGCACGGCCCACCCAGAACCCACCCCAAGCCTCGAGCCGCCCAGAACCCCCCAAACCGCGCACCCAGCCCAAGATTGTGGTGATTGACCCCGGACACGGCGGCGTGGACCCCGGCGCGGTGGGTTTTGTTGTAGAAAAGGAGGTCACCCTCGACCTGGCCCTGCGCTTGCGGCAACTGCTGCAAAAAGAGGGCGTCGAGGTCGTGCTCACCCGCAGCAGCGATACCCACCTTTCCCCCGATAAGGCCACCGACCTGGGCCTGCGGGCCGATATGGCCCACTCCAAGCGCAACCTGTTCATCTCCATTCATGTAAATAGCGCCCCCAATGTGGCCCAGGGCATCGAAACCTACTACTTTGGTCATACCCTGGAGCCCAGCCTGCTGGCCCAGGTGATCCGCGAAAACGGTGGCGGTGAGCTGGGCCGCCGCCTGACCCGCGAGGCCCAGAGTGTGGGCGAGCGTTTGGTGCGCGACCTGATTGCCCAGTCCAACCTTAAGTTCTCGCGCCAACTGGCCCATCTGGTTCAGGGGGCCATGCTCCAGGCCACCGGTGCGGTGGATCGAGGGGTACGCCAGGCGCCGTTCTATGTGATTCGCAATGCGCGCATTCCGGCCATTCTGGTTGAGGTGGGTTTTGCCAACCACCCCGAGGAAGGCCGTCGGCTTCAGACCAGCGAGTACCGCCAGGCCCTGGCGACGGCTATGTCCCGGGCTATCCTGCGCTTTCTAAATAACGGGGAGTAGACCTGGGTTGCTTGCCCCGCGCGATGCGCAGCAGATCCCACAGCGCCAGGTCGCACAGGCTGGAAAGCAGCAGGTCGGCCTGGCCCAGGTCCAGATGCCGGGTGAGGGCATTGGGAACTGCCACCGTAAAGGCCCCTGCTGCCCGGGCCGCTCGCACCCCGTTCAGGGAGTCCTCGAGCACAAGGGTCTCTTGAGGCAGCACCCCGAGCCCTTCGGCAGCCCGTAAAAATAGGGCTGGGTCGGGCTTGGTCAGGGCCACATCTTCTTTGGTGCGAATCACTTGAAAGTATTCCAGCAACCCCAGCCGCTCGAGGTGTCCTTCCACCCAGGACCGCCTCGAGCTGCTGGCTACCGCCAGCTTCAAGCCCATAGCTTGGGCAGCCTCGAGGTAGTCCAGCACCCCCGGCAGGGGCTCTAGCGTCTGATTGAGGGCTTGTTTGCGTTGCTGAACCCAGTGCTCTATGCCTTCCCTGTCCAGCGGTTCGCCCAGCAGCTTTTCCAGGTGGCCCGCAGGGTCGAAGGGAATCGAGTTATTGCCAATAAAAGGGAGCCAGTAATCCAGGGATAGCTCGGCCCCGTGTTGCTGGTAGACCTCCTGCCAGGCCTGGAACTCGGTGCTCTCGGTGTCGAGTATGGTGCCGTCGAAGTCGAAGATAAGAGCTTGCATCTGCGCGATTGTACTTCTTTCGCAAGGCTTGCTGGAGAACTCGAGTAACCCAAACAACCTCCAGGACAATTGTTTCAAATCCGATTAGCCCAAAAACTAAATCCAGGCCAAATAAAACTTTGACCTGATTCAATTATGGCAGAAGCTGGTGTAGGCTAAGCATCGTATGAAACGCAGCTTACTTCTCCTTCTGGCCATACTGGCCTTTGGCTTGTCGGTTGGTTTCGCGCAGAATCCGGTTAAGGTGCGCATCGGGTTCAACCCCACCCAGAACTCCGACCAGCTCCGCCCGGCGGCCCAGGCCATCGCGGACTACCTCGAGCGCCGCTTCCAGGGGGCCATCGAGGTGGAAATCTTCATCCCCACCGAGTACCGGGGCCTCATCGAGGCCATGCGCGGCGGCAACCTGGACTTCGCCTTTTTTCCACCCGACGGCTATGTGATTGCCAACCAGGATGTGGGGGCTCAGGTGCTTCTTAAGAGCGTGCGCGGTACCAGCCCCTTCTATTGGAGCGCCATCGTGGTTCGCAAGGACTCCGGTATCAAAAACCTTCAGGGGCTTGATGGCAAGAGCATCGCCTGGGTAGATAAGAACTCGGCGGCGGGCTATGTCTTCCCGCGTGCGGCGGTGGTGGGGGCTGGTCTCGATCCGGATAAGCTCTTTGCCAAGCAGACCTTTGCGGGCCGCCACGATGCTTGTGTGCTGGCCGTGCTGAACAAATCGGTGGATGCTTGCGCCACCTTCGCCAACGATACCCGCAACAAGAGCGGCGCCTGGACGCAGTTCCTCAAGCCCGAGGAAGCCGCCCAGCTGACCGCCATCTTCTACTCCAAGCCCATCCCTGGCGATACCTTCTCGGTTTCCAAGCAGTTCTTTGCTAAGTATCCCACCCTCTCCCGTGGTATTGCTGCGGCCCTGCAAGGTATTCGTACCCCCCAGAGCAACCTCTTGATGAACCTCTACCGCATTGACTACATGATTCCTGCCCAGGACTCCGACTACGACGTGGTGCGCCAGGCCCGTAAGGTGGCTGGTCAGTAAACCGCCTAATCTGTTGTGCGCTTTTGCCCCCGGTTTTGGCTGGGGGCTTATGATTTGATGACATGGAACCGAGAAGCAGTGCTCGACGGGGGGACGCATGATTGAAGTCCGAAACCTCAACCAGACCTTCTACACCGCCAAGGGGCCGCTGAAGGTGCTGATGGATATCAACCTGGACATTCCCAAGGGCGATTTTGTGGCCGTTATCGGGCGCTCGGGGGCAGGCAAGAGCACCTTCTTGCGCACCCTGAATGGGCTGCTGATTCCCACCACCGGCTCGGTGGTGGTGAACGGCACCGACATTACCCGGTTGCCCAAGCGCGAGCTGCAAAAATACCGCCGCACGGTGGGCTTTATCTTTCAGCAGTTCAACCTGGTCAACCGCCTGAGCACCCTGGACAACGTGCTGCATGGCCGCCTGGGCTACCTCCCGACCTGGCGCGGGTTGCTGGGTCTGTATGGCGAGGCCGATTACCGCATCGCACGGCAACAGTTGGAGCGCGTGGATCTGGCTGCCAAGGAAAACGCTCGAGTCGATTCGCTCTCGGGGGGGCAGCAACAGCGGGTGGCCATTGCCCGGGCCATGGCCCAGCAACCTACCCTGATGCTGGCCGACGAGCCCGCCGCCAACCTCGATCCGGTGCTCTCGGAGGAGGTGATGCGCACCCTCAGGCGCTTCAACGAGCAGGACGGCGTAACGGTGGTGATCAACATCCACGCCCTCGACCTGGCCCTCAAGTACGCCAAACGCATCGTGGCTTTCAAGCGGGGGCGGGTGGTCTATGATGGTTCGCCTGAACAGCTTTCCGAAGAAGTGGTGGACGACCTCTACGAACGCAAGGAGATGCTGGCATGACCGAGTTGCTCCTCTACACCTTTTTTGGGATGCTGCTGGCGGTGCTGGCCGGCCTGGCCAAGGGTTCCATGCGGCGCTGGGTAATTGGTGCCGGGTTGGCTTTGTTGGTAGTCTTTGCAGCCTTCCCCTTTAGCCGGGCCCGGGGCTTTTTGAGCCGCGATACCATAGACCCTACCCTGCTGGCCCTGGTTCCCCTTTTCCCGCTGTTGCTCATGATTCCCCTGGGGGTGCTGCTGGCGCTGGTGCTGGCCCGCCGGGGTGGGCAAGCGGCAGGGCTGGGCGGGGTGCTGGGCGGTACGGCGGCCCTTGTTGCCGCCGGTTGGTGGTACGTCCAGCCTGTGCAGATCGCTAAACTCTATCCGGTCGAGGGCCTGATTGAGCTGCTCTTGGCCCTGGGGGTGGCAGGCTCGGTGGCCCTGCTGTCCTTCAGCCGCCCAAAGCAGCGGGTTCCCATCCTGATAGGGGCGGTGGTGGCGGGGGTGCTGGCCTTTTTGTGGTTCCATGCGCCCCAGGGGGGCGGGGCCTACCTGCCCAAGAGCCTGGGTTATTACAAGCTAATGTTGCCCACACCTCCAGGGGCAGAACAACAGATTGTCGATGCCTACAACCGGGCGCTGCCCGAACTCAACGCCATCCGCAAGGAGTTGGGCCAGGATGAGCTGAAACCCATTCAGAGCCTGGCCGACCTGCAAGGGGCTATTCCCCAGCAGGCCTCGAGCGAAGGCTACCGCCTGGTGCAGCCGGCCACCACCCAGTACGGGGCTTTTGCAGCCTTCTTCCTGGCGGGCCTGATGCTGGGGGCAGGGCTCATGCAACTGCGCAACGCCAGCCTGCAAGAACCCGACGACTTCCGCGCCGGCATCCTGATTGCCTTGGTAGCAAGCTTTCTGATACCGGCCTTTGATGCCACCGAGTTCGATTTGAACAAGCTGGTGGTGGGCTGGCCTTTCTTGCAGCAGTTTGCCGACAAAGCCTGGCCCCCCTTGCTGGCCGACCCGGCTGCCGAACGCTACCCCTTGCAGGAGGTCCTTAGCCAGATTGCCGTCACGGTGCAGATGGCCCTGGTGGGCACCTTTTTGGCTGCGGTCTTTGCTATGCCCCTCTCATTTCTGGCGGCGCGCAATGTGACCTCCGGTACGCCCCTGATGCGCTCGGTGTTCTATGTAACCCGCCTTTTTTTGAACGTGCTGCGGGGGGTTCCTACCCTGATAATTGCCCTGATTCTGGTGGCGGCAGTGGGCCTGGGGCCTTTTGCCGGGGTGATGGCCATTGCCATCCACTCCCTCACCGAACTGGGCAAGCTATACTCGGAGGCCATCGAGAACGCCGACAAGGGGCCGGTGGAGGCCCTCGAGTCCACCGGCGCTTCGGGTGTGAATGTGGTGCGCTGGGCCATTTTGCCCCAGGTCTTGCCGCTGTTTGTGTCCTACACGGTCTACAACTTCGAGATCAACTTCCGCTCCTCGCTGGTGCTGGGGCTGGTGGGGGCCGGGGGCATCGGCTACTTCATCAACGAAAAGATGGCCTCGGGGCAGTACGACCAGATGATTGTAGGGGTGATTGCGATTGTGATTGTGGTGAACATCATCGACTTTGCTTCTTCGTGGCTGCGCAGCCGATTGGTCTGATCACGATTCCCTCTATCTTTTCCTTGGGTAAGCGAAGCCTGGTCATTGCGAGGAAGCAGCAGGCCAACGAAGCAATCCAGAAGTGAGCCGTCAACCCTGCGTGCCGTTGGAGTGATCTGGATAGCGACACCTCATGGCAATGATGGCTTGAACGAAGGGACGATTTTCTCGGGTTTCATACCAGATTCGGTTGATTCGTTACCGAACGGTAACGAATCAACAGGGCCGAAGTTATCCGCGTAGCGGAGGGCGATACCGCCCCTTGGAAGTTATCCGCGTAGCGGAGGGCGATACCGCCCCTTGGAAGGGAGACGCTTTCTTCGCCGACCGTTCGGGAGGGGTGTGCTCTAAGTACACTCACGATAGACTTTTACTATGGGAAACTTTCGGTACATTGAGTTGAGCAGCGAAGAGGATGAGCGGCTGAGGGCCATCGAGCAGAGCCCGCACATGAACAAGAAGGTCAGGCTGCGCA
>NZ_QWKY01000047.1 GCF_003574035.1 Meiothermus hypogaeus
AGCGTCTCACTTCCAAGGGGCGGTATCGCCCTCCGCTACGCGGATAACTTCCAAGGGGCGGTATCGCCCTCCGCTACGCGGATAACTTCCAAGGGGCGGTATCGCCCTCCGCTACGCGGATAACTTCGGCCCTGTTGATTCGTTACCATTCGGTAACGAATCAACCGAATCTGGTATGACTTCTACGTGAAAGCGCCTGCTAAGAATATGGGGCTTTGCAAACCCGAAAAGGTGATTTACTCAGGGGCATGGCAAAAAACCCTCCGAACCGCGATAGACTGAGCCCATGAACCTCTACGAGCGTTTTCTGGCCCAGGACATGCGGGCTTTGGCCCGGGCCATCACCTTAGTGGAGTCGGGCTATGCTGAAGGACAGGCCCTCTTGCGCCAGTTGCGTGGGCGCGGCCACGCCCGGGTGGTGGGCCTCACCGGCAGCCCCGGGGCAGGCAAAAGCACCCTCACCGACCGGCTGATCGAGGAGGCCCGCAAGCGGGACGAGCGGGTGGCGGTGCTGGCGGTAGACCCCAGCAGCCCCTTCACCGGGGGGGCCATTCTGGGTGACCGCATCCGCATGATGCGCCACCACCAGGATAAAAACGTATATATTCGCTCGCTGGCCAGCCGGGGGGCGCTAGGAGGGCTGGCGGGCGCCACGGTGGCCAGCCTGGCCCTGCTGGAGGCGTTTGGCTTTGACCGCATCTTTGTGGAGACGGTGGGGGTGGGGCAGAGCGAGGTGGATATTGCCCGCGTGGCCGATACCACCGTGCTCATTCTGACCCCTGCTGCGGGCGACGCCGTGCAGGCCTTCAAGGCCGGGGTGATGGAGATTGCCGATGTTTTTGTGGTCAACAAGTTCGACCTGCCCGGGGGGGAGCGCATCGTGCAGGAGCTCAAGACCACCCTCGAGCTCGCCGCCCCGCGCCCCGCCGGTTGGAAGCCGCCCGTCCTGACCGCCGTGGCCCCCAAAGCCGAGGGGATTCCCGAGCTGTTCGAGGCGATGGAGGCCCATTACCAGCACCTGCAAAAGCACAACCTGCTCGAGGCCGACCGGCTCGAGCGGGCCCGCTTCGAAATCGAGAGTGTGATTCAGGAATGGGGCCGCCGCAAGACCCGCGAAGGCCAGGAGTTGATTGCCAGGGTAGCCCACGGCGACCTTACCCCCGAGGAAGCCGCCATGCAGCTTTTGGGCGTGCTCGAGGGCACCCGCACCTAGCCCTCTGCGCTGCGAATAAAGGCCCCTATTTTCAGGGCAGCCTGGCGCAGCACCGCCTCGGGCTGTACCAGCGCAAAACGCACGTAGCCCACCCCACCCGGCCCAAAAGCCCGTCCCGGCGAGAGGGCCACACCGGTTTGGGCCAACAGCGCTTTTGCAAACTGCAAATCGTCCAGGGCCAGCCCTGGGGGCAGCCGGGCCCAGAGGTACATCCCGGCCTCCGGCAGCGGAACCTCCCAGCCCTGCTCGGCCAGGGCCGCCGCCATGGCGCTGCGCCGGCCGGCCCAGATCCGGGCATCGGCCTGCAAGCGCTCCGGGGGAATGGCCAGCGCCGCCATGCCCATGCACTGGATGCCCAGGTACGGGTTGAAATCAATGGGAGCTTTGAGGGCTTCCAGGCTCTCGATGGCCCGGGCGTTGCCCAGGGCAAAGCCCAGCCGGAACCCGGCCAGGTGGTAGCTCTTGGAAAAGCTAAAAAGCTCCACCACCCGTTCCCGCCCCCCAGGTAGGGCCAGGGGCGAGGGTGTGGGATTTAGGGCCTGGTCGAGGTAGGGGTTGTCGTGGATGAGCAGCAGGTCGTAGTGTTGGCAGAACTTCAGCGCCTCCACAAAAAATTCCTCGGAGGCCAGGGCAGCGGTGGGGTTGTTGGGGTAGTTGAGCAGCACCGCCTTGGCCCGCCGGGCTACTGCCTCCGGCACGGCCCACAGGTTGGGCAGCAAACCCTCGCCCAGGGGCATCAGGTAGGCCTCGAGGCCTGCTACCCGGGCCGCCCCAAAGTAGGAGGGGTAGGCCACGTCGCACATCAGCAGTACGTCGCCGGGGTCGGCCACGGCCATGAGCAGGTGGGCCAGCCCCTCCTGCGAACCAATCAGGCAGAGGGCCTCCTGCCGGGGCTCGAGCCACACCCCATAGCGCCGGAAGTACCATTCGGTAGCGGACTCCAGGAAGGGCAAGGTGCCCGATTTGAGGCAGTAGCCATAGG
This sequence comes from Meiothermus hypogaeus, assembly GCF_003574035.1. GTDB lineage: Bacteria > Deinococcota > Deinococci > Deinococcales > Thermaceae > Meiothermus > Meiothermus hypogaeus. The sequence goes on from NZ_QWKY01000047.1 coordinate 2,196, forward strand.
TCGCGGGGTCGTCGATGGCCTGTTTGAGGGCTTGCAGGGCTTCGGACGGTGGCGGCAGGTCGGAGGCCCCAATCGAGAGGTCTATCACCTCCAGGCCCCGGGCGCGGGCCTCGGCCTTGGCGGCGTCCATCTCCAGAAAGACCCCTCCACCCGAGGGGGTACGACGGGAGCGAAACATACTGGGCACTACCATACCGCAAGATGCAAACCCATACCGCCAGCGCGTGGTTCATGGCCAATGTTTCACTGCACCCCATACCGCACCGGCCCAAGCGAGTAGGGTAAGGTCATGCAAAAATCCCAGCCCTTGCCGGTGTCTTCTACTGTGTTCATGCAAATCCTGGTGGTGCTAGCCCTTCTGAGCACCATTGCGGTCAATGCGCTGGCCAACATTCTGCCCATTGCAGGTCGGCGGACGGGTGAAATATCCGATAGCTTCCCCAGCCTATTTACCCCAGCAGGCTATGTCTTCGCCATCTGGGGGGTGATTTACCTGGCCCTGCTGGCCTATGCGGTCTACCAGGCGCTACCCACCCAGCGAGACAACCCCCGGCTGGTTGCCACCCGTGGGCTGTTCGTGCTGACCTGCGGGTTCAATGTGGCCTGGCTGCTGTGCTGGCACTACCTGCTGATTGTGCCCAGCATGGCCATGATGCTGGGCCTGCTTTTCACCCTGGTGCTGCTCTATGGGCGGCTGGGGGTGGGGCAGTTGGCCGTTTCGGCAGGTGAAAACTGGCTAGCTCGAGTTCCCTTCAGCCTTTACCTGGGCTGGATTACCGTGGCTACGGCGGCCAACGCCGTCACGACGCTGATTGAGCTGCAATGGGATGGTTGGGGCATCTCCGGGCAGGTGTGGGCGGCCCTGCTGGTGCTGATAGCGGCGGGTATCGGGGTGATGTTTGCCTTGAGCCGCCGTGACATTCCCTTCAACCTGGTGTTGCTGTGGGCTTTTGGGGGCATCTGGGTGGCCCATCCCAGCGAGCCGGTGGTGGTGTATGGGGTGGTGGCCGGGTTGCTAATGGTCGTGGCGGGGCTGGTAGCAGCCAACCTGCGCAAAGTATAGAGACCGCTGCATCACGCGCGGAGGCCCACCCGGAGGGGCCGGATGGCCTCGAGGTTGCATTGCAGAGAACGGCATTTCTTGCGCTCGAGGCAATTCGCACAACTAGAGCGTGTCAAGAACCCTGGGACAAGCTTGGGGGATGAGTCGGAAGCGGTATCCCAGTGACGTAAGCGACGAGGAACGGATGTTTGTGGCCCCCTACCTAACCCTCTCAAACCCTGGCTGGGCTGCACTTACTGGCCTTTGCCATCCTGCTTCTGTCCCGATTCGTCAATCTTGTGAACCAAAGTGCATAACACCTTCTAGCAGGCTCTAGTGCACCGGTAACTTCTTTTTCGGCATGTTTTGAAGCGCGTTGATTGCACATAATTGCGATGTGCAGCTCATTTAGAGGGATGGCTACCTGACCACTAGAGCACTTCCTTTGGTCAGGTTGATTCGTTACCGAACGGTAAGGAGTCAACCGAATCTGGTATGACAGGTAGGCTATAAGGCATGAAGGTATATGGTCTCAGTGTGGGCCCCTTACAAGAAAACACCTACTTGCTGGTGGGCGAGCATGGACGGGGGGCCATTGTAGATCCTGGGGATGAGCCGGAGCGCATCCTGGCCGAAGTGCACCGGGTGGGCCTGCGCCCGGAGGCCATCCTGCTGACCCATGCCCACTTTGACCATGTGGGGGCGGTGGCGCCATTGGTGGAGGCTTTAGATCTGCCGGTTTACCTGCATCCAGGTGACCTGACCCTCTATCAGAACGCCGCGCAGAGCGCGGCCCGCTGGGGCCTGTCTATCCCCCAGCCGCCCGAGCCTGTCCTGCCCCTGGCCGAGGGGCAGCAACTGGATTTTGGTCTGGGCCTTGCGGTGCTGTTCCTGCCCGGTCATGCGCCGGGGCATGTGGGCTTTTACAGCCCCGGCCACCTGGTGAGCGGGGATGTGCTCTTTCGGGGTGGCATTGGCCGCTACGACCTGCCGGGCAGCGACCCCCAGGCCCTGTTTGCCTCGCTGCAAAAACTTACCCGGCTGCCCCCCCAGACGGTGGTCTACCCCGGTCATGGCCCCCTCACGACCCTGACCGAGGAAATGGCCCATAATCCCTATCTTGCGGGCTAATTTTCTGCCTCGCTTCCACCACCCCTGACCCCAGGCGCAGTGGAGGGTGTTAGACTATACACGTGAGTGACCCGCTGGCCGAGTTGAACCGCCTACAGGAACGCGACCTCGAGCTTGACCAAATCCGCGAAGATCAATCCCGCATTCCCGAGGAGCTGACGCAGGCCCGTGTACACTTCAGGGCATTGGAGAATCAACTTGCTGGCTTGCAAGACCAGTTGCGCGAAGTGCGCCTGGCCTACCACAAGGCCGACCTCGAGCTGCAAGACCTCAAAAGCAAGCGTGAAAAAGCCAAAGCGGCCCAGGCCCAGGCCACCGGGGCCAAGGAGCAAACCCAGTACGGCGAGCAGATTCGCCAGCTCTCGGGTCTGATCGAAGACCTCGAGGGCAGCAAAGACGTGGTGGGCCAGATGATGCCGCTGATGGAGCAGATGGACAAGCTGGAAGAAGAACTGGCCCAGGTCAAAACCCAGTTAGACGAAGCCAGGCCCAGGCTCGAGGCGCTGGAGGCCGCCAACCAGCAGCGGGTAAACGACCTCGAGGCCACCTATCAGTCCAAAAAAGCCGACCGCGACCAACTGGCCGCCACCATTCCCGCGCCCATCGTCAAGGAGTACGAGTCCATCCGCAAGGCCCGCAAAGGTACGGGCCTGGCTAAAATGACCAAAACCAGCAACGGCTATCGCTGTACGGCCTGCAATGTCCAGCTTCCCATGCACGTGGCCCAGCAAATCCACCAGGCCCAGAAGGTGGTGCGTTGCCCCTCCTGTGGGCGCATCCTGTGGAAAGGGGAGTAGGCTCAAAAGAGATGCCTTACACCCCTATCCTTGCCACCCTGGGCTTTGTGCTTTCGCCCGACGGCCAGCAGGTTTTGCTGATTCACCGCAACGCGCGCCCCAACGACCCCGCCTTTGGCAAGTATAACGGGCTGGGGGGCAAACTCGAGCCCACCGAGGATGTGGCCGCTGGCATGCGGCGAGAAATCCGGGAGGAAGCCGGCCTCGAGGCCCTGCAACTGATTTTGCGCGGAACCCTCTCCTGGCCGGGTTTCGGCAAAAACGGCGAGGACTGGTTTGGCTTTATTTTTGTAATTCCCCAATGGTCGGGCATCCCGCTTCAGGCCAACCATGAGGGGCGCCTGGAGTGGGTTCCCCTGGAAAAAGTATTTCGGCTCGAGCTGCCCATGTGGCCGGGCGACCGACACTTTTTGCCCCTGGTGTTCGATGCCGACCCACGCCCTTTCCACGGGGTGATGCCCTACGCGGGTGGCCAGCCGGTGGGGTGGTCGTTTAGCCGCTGATACCGGGGGGCCTTCCAATTAATACCGTCTCATCCGCAAGTTCTAGAACTGTGCTAATTTAGCGTTACGTCGTCGCATCGCTTTACGTTTTTTTATCACATTTTGGGAGGTCGGGGTACTCTATGATTACACTTCATCGTTCGGGGCAGTACCGCTTTTACGTCAACTCGGGCTACAACCTCGAGCAGCCCTATATTTGCGTCAAACACGAAGGGCACTTCGCCAAGTTCTTACTGCAGCCGCTGGCTTTGCAGTCCAACAACGGCTTTTCCCGCGCCGAGCTTGGCCGCATCCAGCAGGCCATCCTGGATTCCCGCGACCAGCTTCTCAAATACTGGGCCAGCGCCCGGGGCAGCGAGGGTGAAAAGCCCAGCGGAGAGCTGCTGCTGCACCAAGAATAGCCAAAGAGCTATCAAGCGGTTCCTGCAGGGTGGTTTTTATACCGGTCTTCCGGCCATCATAAAGCTGGCCGTCATGCCACCGTCCACCGGCAGAATGGCCCCGGTGATGAAGCTGGCCCGCTCGGAGGCCAAAAACACCACGGCCTGGGCCACCTCCTCGGGTTTGCCCAGGCGGCGTAGGGCGTGCAGGTCTTCCCAGTCCTGGCGGGTAAGCTCGGGGTGCTCGGACATCTGAATGGCTTCCAGCACGCTCTCGGTGGCGATGGCCCCCGGTGCAATGGCATTGACCCGGATGTTCATGGGCGCCAGGTCAAGCGCCAGCGAACGGGTCAGGTTGACCAGCCCCCCCTTGGAGGCGTTGTAGGCGGCGTTGTTTTGCTCGGCGAAAAGCCCCTGTACGCTGGCCACATTTACAATCGCACCCCCGCCCGATCGCACCATCTCGCGGGCCGCCAGGGCGGAAAGGTGCATGGGTGCGGTCAGGTTCACTTCCAGGGTTCGCTGCCACTCGGCCAGCCCCACCTTGAGCGCCGAGCCGGGGGCGGCGATGGCGGCGTTGTTCACCAGCACGTGAATGCTGCCCCACTGTTTGACGGCCTGCTCCACAAAGCGCACGCGATGCTCGGGCAGGGCCAGGTCGGCGTACACGAACAAAGCCCCCAGGCGCTTGGCCACCTCGAGGCCTTCCGGCCGCACATCACATAGCACCAGGAGGGCCTGCTCATGGGCAAAAGCCTCGGCAATGGCCCGCCCAATACCGCGGGCCGCTCCGGTAATCAGCACCACCTTGCCACGAAACATGCTGAAAGTTTAACCAAAAGCGGCCCAGTCAGGGGCGGCGGGTTTTGCCGTCCAGGGTGAGAAGCGGGCCGTACAGGTCGGGCCGACGATCACGAAAGAAACCAAAACTCGCCCTGAAAGCACGGGCCTCTTCCAGGTTCAAATCGGCCAGCAAAACGGTCTCTTCGCTGCGGCCCGCCTCGGCCAGCTTGTTGCCCATGTAGTCGGCGATGAAGGAGGAGCCATAGAAGGTCTGCTCGAGGCCCTCCACCACCTCGGTGCCCACCCGGTTGGCGGCGGCCAGGTAGCAGATGTTCGAGACTGCATGGCCGATCATGGCGCGCTGCCACATGTCCTTGGTATCGATGCCGCCTGCCTCGGCGGGCTCGGAGCCAATGGCGGTGGGGTAGAGGAGAATTTCCGCGCCCAGCAGGGCCATGCTGCGGGCACACTCGGGGAACCACTGATCCCAGCAAATGCCCGCGCCCACCGGGCCATAGCGGGTGGGGAAGGCCTTGAAGCCGGTATCGCCCGGGTTGAAGTAATACTTCTCTTCGTAGCCGGGGCCGTCGGGGATGTGCGACTTGCGGTAAATGCCCAGGATTTCGCCCGTGGCGTCAATCAGGGCCAGGCTGTTGTAGTAAGCCTGCCCGGCCTTCTCGAAAAAAGAAATGGGCAGCACCACGCCGAGTTCCTGGGCCAACTGCTGGAAGTGGGGCAGAAAGGGGTGATCTTCGACCGGATTGGCCAGGGCAAAAAACTTATCCCGCTCGGCCTGGCAAAAGTAAAGATTCTCGAATAGCTCCGGCAGCAGCACAATTTGCGCTCCCTGGGCGGCAGCTTCGCGTACCATCTGGGTGGCCCTGGCCACGTTGTGGTTGCGGTTTTGGGTCATGGACATTTGCACAACGGCAAGTTTGGTCATGAGGGCTCCTTAAGGTCAATGGTCTATGGCCGAACTTCGAGGAACTCGGCTGCACTTAGCGCGGGTCGTGAGCAAAAGGGCGTTCATTGAGCAGGACGAAGGGTTGGTTGAAACTACATGGCGGTGTGCCCTCGGGTTGTTTACACGGTTGCCCTCTTGTGCCCGAGCTACCCATTCCATAGCCTACCCTCCGGTTGCTGCTGGGTGACGCAGTGGAAGCTGCCCCCGCCGGTGATGAGATAGCGGCTCTTGAGGCCGATGACCTCGCGCCCAGGGAACAGCGGGCGCAGGATTTGCAGGGCCTGCTCGTCGTGGGGGTCGCTGTAGATGGGTACCAGCACGGCTCCGTTGGCAATATAGAAGTTGGCGTAGGTCAGGGGCAGGCGGGTTTGATCGTCCAGCCAGATGGGGTTTTGGGGTAGGGGGAGCTCCACGACGCGAAAGCCCCCCAGGCTTTGCAGGATTTCTAGGTTTTCTTGCAAAGGGCGGTGGTTGGGGTCGTCGGGGTCGGAAGAGACCGAGGTGACGATGGTGCGGGGCGCGGTGAAGCGGGTGAGGGTGTCGATGTGGCCGTCGGTGTGGTCGCCCTCGAGCCCGTGGCCCAGCCAGACTACGTGGTTGATGCCCAGGTACTCGTTCAGGTAGCCCTCGAGGGCCTCCTCGTCGAGGCCGGGGTTGCGCTCTGGCGAGAGCAGGCACTGCCGGGTGGTGAGGCCGACCCCCTCGCCGTTGACCTCGAGGCTCCCGCCCTCCATCACGATGCCCGCATGGAACAGCCGCAGGCCCAGAATGCCGGCCATGTGCAGGGGCATCTGGTTGTCCTGTTCGGCGGGGTACTTTCCTCCCCAGCCGTTGAACTCCCAGTTGACGGCGGCCAGTTCGCTTGCAGGGGCTGCTTTTTCCTGGCTCGAGCGGGTGACAAAAATGGCCCCTGAGTCGCGCAGCCAGCAGTCGTCGTGGGGGATGCGGCGGAAATGGATGGGGCCCGAGAGGCGTGCTTTGGCATCTTGCTCGGACTCCTGGTCATTCACCACCAGATGAACCGGCTCGAAGCGGGCCAGGGTGTTCACAAAAGCCGCGAACTCCTGCCGCACGGGCTCCAGGTAGCCCAGCCACTTTTCGTCGTCGTAGGGCCAGGCCGTCCAAGTGGCCGCGTGGGGGGCCCATTCGGCCGGCATCGCAAAGCCCAGATGGCGGGGGGTGAGGGTCTTCTCCACAAAAGCTAGAGTATAACAGCCCGGTGGAAAACCCCGCAAAACTACCAGGCCGTCTGCAGGGCCGCGTCGAGGTCGGCCCAGAGGTCTTCGACATCCTCGATGCCCACGCTAAGCCGCAGAAGGGAGGGCGGCAGGTGCTCCTGCCCGGGGATGGCTGCCCGGCGTTCCATGGTGGACTCCACCGCCCCCAGGCTGGTGGCGTGGCGGATGAGCTGGACGCGCTGGCAGACTGCATCGGCCTCGGCTGCCCCCCCGTACAGCTCGAAGGAGAGGATGGTGCCAAAGCCCTTCAGCACGCGCCGGGCCGTGGCGTGGGTGGGGTGGGAGGGCAGGCCCGGGTAGCGCACGCGGGCCACCCGGGGGTGTTGCTCGAGGCGTTCGGCCAGCACCTGGGCGGTCTGCTGCGCTCTTTGCAGGCGCAGCTCGAGCGTCCGGGCCCCCCGCACGGCCAGGAAGGCCTCGAGGGTGCCGGGGGTAGCGCCACTCAGCATGCGGGACCGCCGGAGGGCCTGCCAGAGGGCTTCGTCACGGGTAGTGGCCACCCCGCCCAGCAGGTCGGAGTGGCCGCCGATGAACTTGGTGACGGACTGGATGGATACCGTGGCCCCGAGCTCGAGGGGCTGCTGGTTCAGGGGGGTGGCGAAGGTGTTGTCCACCGCCAGGATTGCACCGGGTTTGCGCGGGGCTTGAGCGATGGTCGCCAGATCCACCACCGTGAGCAGGGGGTTGGAGGGGGACTCGAGCCAGACCAGGTCGGCCACCGCACAGGCCTGAACCCAGCCTTGGGTGTCCTCCAGCGCCAGCCGCTGCACGCGCCAGCGCTGCTTCTCGGCGCCCGCCAGAGCCAGCCCCACCACCCCCTGATAGCAGTCGTCTGGCAGCACCACCCCTGCCCCTGCCGGCAACTGCTCGAAGACCGCCGCCACCGCAGCCATCCCGGAAGCAAAGGCCACGGCCCGCCCGGCCTCCAGGCCCCCCACAATGGTCTCGAGGGCCTCCCAGGTGGGGGTCCCGCCGTCGCGGGCGTAGGCCCGCTCGGTTCCCAGGAGGAAGTTAGAAGCCGGCACCAGGGGGGTATTGAGGGGTTCGCCGGGCTCGGACGGGCGGCCTGCCGCAACCAGCCAGGAGGCCGGCTTGAGTCGGGATGGAGGGTTCATTTCCGAAGTATACCGACCCTGGTAAACTGAACCCATGCCCCAACTGTTCAACGCCGACACCGGAGCGCTTATCGGCGAGATTAGCGATGCCCAACTGGAGTTCCTGGTCTCGCAGATGGAAGAAGAGCACGCCCTCGACCAGGACTACTACCTGAATGCCGACCTGCTCGAGACCTGGCATGAACAGGGCGCCGACCCGGCCCTGCTGGAGATGCTACAAAAAGCTATGGCGGGCAAAGAAGATCTTAGCGTTCGCTGGTCCAGATAGATTGAATAGACGGTGGCTTGCGGGTTTTTTTCGGAGCCCGGAACCCTGTGCCCTGGGGTCTACGACAGGGTGGCCTCGTCCATCAGCCCCTCGGCCCAGGCCTCGAGGTGGCCCACATCCCCAATGGAAAGCGCAACCCCTTCGGGGTAGAGCAGGCGGGTGATAGAGGTGTTCTGGATCTGGAACTTGCGCCAGGAGCCGTTTTCTAGCTCGAGCACGATTTTCAGGGCAGCCCGAATTACCCCCCCGTGCGTCACCACGATAAACCGCCCATCCGGCAGATCGTTCAAAAACGCCTGTACCCGGCTGGCCAGGTCGGCCATGCTCTCGCCGCCGGGGCGCCGGGTGTTCCAGGGGTCCTGCTGGATGGCCGCATGGAACTCGGGGTAGAGCTTCTCCATCTCGCTGCGCAAGAGCCCTTGCAACTCCCCCGCATAAATTTCGCGCAGGCGGGGGTCGTAGGTCGGCACAAGGTGCAGGGCCTCCGCTACCGGCTTGGCGGTGAGCGCGGCCCGTTGGAGGTCGGAGCTGTAAAGGCCATCAAACCCCTGTCTGCAGGTAGCCAAGCGCTCGGCTACCCGGTAGGCCTGGTGCAGGCCCTGGGGCGAAAGGTTGATGTCGTAGTGTCCTTGAAAGCGCCCCTCGGCGTTCCAGGGCGTTTCACCATGGCGCAGCAGCCAGAGTTCTTTCATACGGTAGGGGGGCAGGGTTTCAGACGACCTTAATCCCTGACCCTTCCATGATATAGCCTACCGGGTAGCTTTGGGTTAAAAGTGTCCCGGCCCCAGATGCCATATCTGAACTTAGAACCAAAATGTAACCAAGCCCCATGTTGAACACGCGGAACATCTCCTGCTCGGCTACGTTTCCAGCCCGTTGAATTAGCTCAAAAATGGGGGGGACTGGAAAGGTTCCACGCCGGATTTCAGCCCCCAGCCCCTGCGGCAGCACCCGGGGCAGGTTTTCGTAAACGCCGCCGCCGGTGATATGGGCCATAGCCCGAATTTCGATGCCCTCGCGCTGGAGCAAATCAACTTCCTCCAGGTAGCAGCGGTGGGGTACCAGGAGGGCCTCGGCCAGCGACTGCCCGCCGAGCTGGGGCCGGGGCTCTTCCAGGTTCCAGCCCGCGAAGACCTTGCGGGCCAGGCTATAGCCGTTGGTATGCAGCCCTGAAGAAGGCAGGGCCAGCAGCACATCGCCCGGCTGTACCTGGGCGCCGTCCACAATTTTGTCCTTATCCACCACCCCCACGATGGTGCCCACCAGGTCGAGGCCCCCTTCGTGGTAGACCCCGGGCATCTCGGCGGTCTCGCCGCCCAGCAGGGGCATGCCCACGGCTTTGCAGGCTTCGGCCAGCGATTCCAGTACCGCTGCCAGTACCTCGGCCTCGAGGCGGGCGCTGGCAATATAGTCCATGAAAAAGAGGGGCCTGGCTCCCTGCACCAGCAGGTCGTTGACCGAGTGGTGCACCAGGTCGAAGCCCAACCCCCCGTAGCGTCCGGTCTGGGCGGCCAGCAGGGTCTTAGTGCCCACCCCGTCGGTGGAGGCCACCAGCACCGGCGCGGCCATCTCCTTGAGCCTGGAGGCCTCCATCATCCCCCCAAAAGCCCCGATGCCCCGCAGCACCTGGGGGGTGTAGGTCGCCTTGATTTTTTGGGCAGCTGCTCTCAGGGCCCCGGCCTTGCGGTCAATGTCTACGCCCGCCTCCTGGTAGTTCATAGCTCTACCCCCAGCATCTCGCTCAGCAGTTTCTTGACCACGTCGGCCTTGGCGGTGCCCCTGGTTTCTTTCATGATGGGGCCCAGGAGGGCGTTGGCGGCCTTGAGGTTGCCGCCCTTAACCTGCTCCACCACCCTGGGGTGGGCAGCCACCACACGCTCCACCAGGGGCTTGAGCGAGCCTTCATCCGAAACCGAGCGCAGGCCGCGCTCCTCCACCAGCTTTATGGGGCTGGCCCCGGCCATCACCTCGGGCAGAAGCTGCGCGAGGACGCGGTTGGTAATCTCGCGGCGCTCGAACAACCCGGCCAACTGGGCCAGATGTTCGGGGGAGAGGGCGGTCTGCTGTACCTCCTGCTGGTGCTCGTTCAGGTAGCCGGCCACATCGGCGTTGAGCAGGTTGGCGATGGTTTGGGGGTTGCCCTGGTAGTGGGCTAGGGCCTCATCGAAGAAGCGGGCCAGCGAAGCGTTGTAGGCCAGAATCTCGGCGTCGTAGGGGCGCACCCCACTCTCCACGTAGCGGGCGTACTTTTGCGCAGGTAGCTCGGGCAGGGCGGCTTTGAGCCGGGAAAGCCAGGCCTCGTCTACCACAATGGGGGGCAGGTCGGGGTCGGGGAAGTAGCGGTAGTCGGCCTCGCCCTCCTTGAGGCGCATCAGGTAGGTTTTGCCGGCGGCTTCGTCCCAGCCCAGGGTGGCTTGCTCCACCTGGCGTCCGCTGCGCAGAAGTTCCTGCTGGCGCTTGATCTCGAACTCGAGGGCCCGGGCCACGCTCCTGAAGGAGTTGAGGTTCTTAATCTCCACCTTGGTGCCCATAGGCCCCCCCACCGGCCGCACCGAGACGTTCACATCGGCCCGCATCTTGCCCTCCTCGGGGTTGGCCTCCGAGACCCCCAGGGTCTGGGCTATCGAGCGGATGTGGGACAGGAAGATCCGGGCCTGCTCGGGGGTGCGAATATCCGGCTCGGTAACCATCTCGATGAGGGGCGAGCCGGCCCGGTTGAGGTCAATCAGCGAGTAAGCGGCGCCGTCCGGGTGGGTAGATTTGGCTGCATCCTCCTCCAGGTGCACCCGCTTGATGCGCACTTTTTGGCCCTCCACTTCCAGATACCCGTGCTCGGCGATGGGCAGGTCGTACTGGGAGATCTGGTAGTTTTTGGGCATGTCGGGGTAGTAGTAGCTCTTGCGATGAAACTGCGTCCAGGAGGCGATGCTGCAGTTCAGGGCCAGCCCAAACAGGATGCCAAAGTCCACCGCCTGGGCATTCACCACCGGTAGCACCCCCGGCAGCCCCAGGCAGACCGGACAGGTATGGGTGTTGGGCGGGTCGCCAAAATAGTTGGCGTCGCAGCTACAAAACATCTTGCTTTTGGTTTTTAGGTGCAGGTGGACTTCCAGCCCCACCACCGCTTCGAACTCGGGCATACCCTGACCATTATAGGTCCAGACGGCCCAAAGGCGCCGTCGGTAAAAATTTGTCCACGACACTCCAGGCACAAGGGGTTTTATCCATTTGGCGTTTGGCCTTGCAACATCGATCATCATGGGGCCAGATGTCCCCCGTGCACGGTAGAAGCCTGCCGAGGTAGGTGTTACAATCTGGGTTGCTTGCTCGAGCAAGCCCTTTGCGCTCGTAGCTCAGTTTGGATAGAGCGAAGGTTTCCTAAACCTTAGGTCGCAGGTTCGAGTCCTGCCGGGCGCACCAGTTCTGGACGAAAATAACCGGGTACGTTCACCCGGTTATTGCACTTAATGACACCTTATTGACACCTTACGTCCGCAGCTCAGTATAGTTATTCGCCCAGGCAATAATCTGGCTAACGTACCGTTCAGCTCGTGAGCCTTTCGCATATGCACCAGGCCCCACATTGTAGGCGTGCAGCGCGGCACACCACGACCCAAACCTATCTCGCTGTTTTTTGAGGTATCGGGCCCCGGCTTCCACAGCATCTCTCAAGCGGGCAGGATGCCGCCAGGGAATCGGGTCACCTGGCCAGCGTGACGGGCTGGCCAGGCCAACCTCGGTAAAGACCACCGGCTTAACCTGAAGCGGGCCTATTGCCCACTGATTTTGCACTGCTTTTTTTATGGCCTCGTCTGTCCATCCGATGGCTTCATATCGGCCGGTGGTTACTGTGGGGATAAAACTGCTTTCGCGTCGCGCCAAAGCTACCAGCAGATCCAGGGGTACATTGTTTTTGATGGCAGATTCTGCCAAAAATTCAGCCAGATATTTAGCGTAGGTTTTGCCAATGGTATCTGGAACAAATCCCATGCCGTTGGCGGTGTCGTTCACCTTACCGTTGTAGCTCAGGATGGCCCGCCACACACGGTTTTGCAGTTCGGCCACTGTCTTGGCTGGCGCCGGCGGCAAACCTGAAGCAGGGTAGCCGCAGGCTGCACCGGTGGTGGGGGTTGCTGGTGGTTTGGCGTTTGGATCAATGCTCGAGGTGTTTCGAGTTCGTTGATACACCAAAAGCCCTATTCCCCCCCAAACCCAGGGGCTAGTTAGAAGTTTTGCCAAGTCCATCTTCAATCCCCCTTGCTGTCCGCCTCAATCCCTTTCTGCCTCGGTTGTGCGTTATCATCCCGCTGCTTCCGTCATACCAGCCATAGCCGTTCAGGTCAAAGTAGACCACGCTGCCCTTGCTCACTCCCGGCACGTGGCTGTAAATATGGCGGATGTTGTGCCTGGTTCGCACCACCAGCTGGCTAATGGCATTACTGGCCGGCACCGTTGGAGCTGTAGGCCAAACCGGAAGGGGAATCATGATTCAAGGTTCAGGTCGATCCAGCTCGAGACCAGCTGCACAATCAATCCCCCAAAGTTGGCTGCCGGAATGATTGCAGAGCGCCACTGGTATACGTTGCTGGCTTTGATGTATTTCAGTTCACTCAAAGCCGCGTTTGCTGCTTCCTTTTCGGTGAGGTCGCTTTTGTTCATTGAGTAGGCCGGATCCGATAAGGTGAGCAAGCCCAGATCGAGCATCTCTTCTAGATCCACCAGCTTTGCCTTTACCGAAAATTGAAAGTATTTGATCATAATTACACCCTGTTCACTTTCATCCTGAGCGCTAAACGCAACCGATAATCTTTGTCCTTGATTATTGGGTTATCTGCTCCGACGCCGTCCACAAAGCGGATTTTGTAGCTTACTTGCGAATCAGTAGCGCCAGCCAAGCCATAGGCAAACACGTCCACGTTGTTAGTTTCAGGCCCACGCTCGCCTTCTACGTCCCGGTAGTAGTTGCCGTTGGTGTATGCCAGTCGCGCACCATATCGCCCACCGTTGAAGTTTGTGGTATCCAGGTAGGTCATATTTGAGGCCTGAGAGGTCACCCAGTGCCCGATTCGATCTGCCATACCATTGTCCCCGATGAATCCACCATAATCACGATGCGGGTTGCTGTCTCGGCCTATCCAAAGGCCTCTTACCAGCCGCGTCAGCACAACATTCCCGCTGTTGTCCAATAAGTTTATGGATCCCTGAGCGGTTTCGGTTGTTGGGGTCAGCGTTACTTCAAAGTGATACGTTATGGCCAGCCGCTCGTTCGATGTTTTGCTGATCACTATGGGGTTGCCGCCATTATCCCTAAACAACTCACGCGTGAGCGTGCCATCAGCTATGTTGCCACTATGGCTTCCCCCAAACTCAGTGAGGTTGCCGTTGGCCTGGCTGTAATCAAAAGCCCGCGTGAATGTAATGCGGTGCACCCCGTCGCTTAATCTCTGCCTTGTCCTGCCTGCCCCCAGGCCCAGATTGTCCGCGGTTCGCGCTATTTCGCTGCTCAGACCGGTTTGATTGTTAGCGGGTGCGTTCGTTCCTGTTCCCACTGCTACGTATACGAACATTTGTTCAAATCCACGATACTGCTGGCTTTCTACGGGATGGATAATAATTCCACCCCAGTTAGCCAGGCCATGATCCAGGCCTTTGTTCAAAATCAGGTTGTGTTGCGCGTGGTAAAAATGCGGTTTATTGCTGCCACGGCGGTATTTTTTCACCTCTATCCAGGCTCTTACGCCAACGGAGAGGGGGACTCGAGCTGTGATTTCGGGCGTTAGGTGATTCAATTTCATAGTCAATTTCATAGGTGATACCGTCCGTTAAGTGGCTCGATCTGGCCGGCCAGGGCCTCAGTTGCCGGATTGGCACGTATGACTGCCAGCGCATAGGTGCCTGGCCTGGGCTCGATCTGGCCGGCGAGAGCCTCAGTTGCCGGATTGGCACGTATGACTGCCAGCGCATAGGTGCCTGGCCTGGGCTCGATCTGGCCGGCCAGGGCCTCGGTAGCACTCAAAAAAATTGCTGCTGGGGCATAGCTGCCCGGCCTGGGCTCGATCTGGCCGGCCAGGGCCTCGAGCGCGGCGGCATCTATGCGAGCAGGCAGATATGTCCCATTCAATGCGTTTACCTGTCCTGCCAAATACTCTGTGCCAACATCAATCGGATAGAGGGCTGAACGCAATGCGTAGGTAGGCGTTGTTTCGTTGCCCAGTAGCAGCTCATAGCGCCAGGGAAGCACTATGGCCTGATCCAGATACATAGGTTCTGGCAATAAGGCCAGGCTGTACTCAGTCGCCCATCGGTCGCGCTGGAGCCGATATTTTACTTCTGTTCTACTGCTATCCAGATAAAACAGCACTCCATCTGAATTGCCCACTATTCCATTTAGCTGGGCGTCCATGAGCAGCACCGGGTCTACCCCAGGCCCCAGATTTTCTACATCAAATTGCACCGCCACTGGATCCCAGAACCACACATACACACTGCCAGAGCGCTCCCAGGCAATCATTGGCCGGGCGGCCTGGTCGGATTGGCACGATAGATGCCGATCTGTATTTTGCAGCTGTGGCAGCGGCTCAGGGCTGTTCTGTTCCAGCCACGTGCCTCCTGCCTCTTTGTAAAGCTTCAACCCCTTATTCCAGATGCAGGCCCAGGAGAACCCAAATAGTGCGCTAAAGCTCCCATCGCCCACAACACCTATGGCCTGTGGGCCCCGGTACAGCGCCACCTCGGGCAGGTGGTGCCGTCCTCGTTTGCTGGTGTGGGCGATAGGCGTGATCATTGCAGATGAATTTGCACAACGGTTCCGGCGGGGTCTGGGATGACCTCGAGCTGTTCGAGGGCAAAACTTAGGTCAAGGGTTGCCCCCGACAGCAGCTTGTAAGGCCCTACTCGTTTGCCACGGGCATGGAAGTACAGATCTGCCGGGTTGTCTCCAACGTTCGCGATGTGGCCCCGTGTGCCGGGTTTCCCCAGCCCAGCCTGCACATCCACCAGTCCGGCTGTGATTTGTGCGATTAGCGGCAGGTTGCGCGGGTCGTGCGCCGGCAGGTCGCGCACGGGGGATCCAAACTCGTACTCGAGCATCCGCTGCATCGCCGCTAAGCGATCTTCTATGCACTTCATCTGAGCCGCGCTGGCCCGCAGCTCGTCCAGCGCGGCTAGCAGATCGTTGGGATTCAGGTTTGCCAGGAAGTTGAACATGCGGAGCTCTCCTTAGGTTTTGTTGGGGTTTCCAGTTGCTTGCTCACCAACCAGCCCAGCAATGCGAGAATCAGCAAATACACCGTGGCCAGGCCCAGGGCCAGGCCCACCCCGTTACGGTAGGACTCCCAAAAGGTGGGTGCGTTACTGCTGCTTTCCACTGGCTGCCACTCCCAGTATCGCGCCCAGCACTGCCACCACCCCCAGGGCTACCAGGGCAGCGGTCATGTAGCCCAGGCCAAAGCGGAAGCCATCACCAAAGTCCAGGTTCAGGTTTGCGTTCATCTCAGTTCAACCTCGCTTTCTGCTCCATGTAGGCGCTCCTCATGCGAGTCAGCGCCGATTCAATAGCCGCTTTGGCAATCGAGCGGTTTACCCCCGGTGCCATCTGTTCCACCAGCTCCACCGCCTCGCGCATTTTTTCGGTAGCTCGCACCTCTGGCGGCAAATCGCTTTTGCGATAGCGCTCTTCAACTGCCAGCACTGCCTGCTCTGCCATTTTGGGCAAGCGTTCGGCCAACCATTTTTCGTAGTTTCCTCCGATGATGCGCACCAGGCTGGCCAGCACCGGGCCCACAAAGGGCACCTTGCCCAGCACGGCAACCAGCAGACCAGCCAACAGCGAGATCACGCCAACAGCCAGGGCGGCCTGTACTGCCCAGACGATCCAGGTTTGGGTTGGGGGGATAAAGTCGGTCAGGTTCATACTTCACCAAAACTTACAGAGGCTCGGGAATCGCTTGCACGGATCGCCTACGCTATAGCCAAAAGGGCTTGGATTTACCACGTCGCTATTTCCTGTGTTTGGCGGCGCAGGAAGCGGTTCTGGTGTGGGTTGTGGTTGTGCAGCCTGCCCAGATTGTCTAATCAACCAATATCCTCCCAGGGCCAGGCCGCCCAGCACCAGTACAGTCAAAAGAGTTTCTTTATCCGCTGCCATCTTTAGCTCCATAGAGGCCCTTCTGAGCGATCCCAGATGGGCCGGTCGTCAATGTCTGAGTACACTTGCACTGTCGGAGGCGCAATTATCGGTTCTATGGCTTGCACCGGCCCCCCGGCAACTGCAATGACTTCGGGCGCTGGCATAGGTTGAGGTTCGTAAATCACGGTAGCCGGGTCTGGTTTTGCTACTCCTCCTCTATCCCGGCACCCGCACGGCGTGCTGGCCCAGGAACCATCCGCACATTTGGTCACCACCTGGGCGCACATGAAATCTCCAGCATCGGCAATCGGCGGCACCGGGCTGGGTGTTGGCGTGGTGGGGCTGGGGTAGCTGGGCGCAGTGGGGGTGCTTTGCTGTTTTCGGTTTGCCAGGATGTAGGCCCCCATCCCTATCCCGGCCAGGGCTACCCCTCCAACTAACAGCTTCACGTCCACACCACACCTCCCGGATCGGGCACCTGCCCAATGGTGCCGGTATCGCCGGTATCCACCTGCCCAGGCCCCACCGGTTCGGCTGGTCCCGCGTAGCTTTCAGATTGACGCTGGCCCACCATAATGCCCAGCCACAAAGCGAGGCCTGCCGTCAATCCAATGATCAGGAGCGTTTTTCCGTCCATGCTTCATCATCCTCTTTTCTGAAGTGCACCCCCTGGCGACTGAAATACGCCTGCATATAGCCGATGGCCCGGTGCAACTCGAGGCGGATCAGCCTCACTTCTTTATGCGTATCGCTAACGCTGGCGAGCAATCTGAGGCTGATCACAACCAGGGCCACCAGGCTGACCATGCCCATCCCCAGGTCAGCAATGGCTTTCCAGGCCGCAATCTCGCCCATCAGTACACCCCTTTGGCATTCAGATCGGAGATTTTCTTTTGTATATCCGCAATTTGCTGGCTTATTTCTCGTAGCCGCGCCTTCGCTTTTTGATATTTGGCGGCGGCATCCTGGGCCTGGGCCTGGCCCTGGCGGATGATGCCCATCAATTGCTCCCAGCGTTGCTTGTTGTGGTCGCCCCTCATTTCTACAGTGCGATCTGCCAGGCTACCAACACCGGTCACGGCGGCTTTGCACTGGCCCAGAATGGTCTGATTCACTTTCTGTCCGGTCAGCTCCCACCACTCATTAATGCCGCATACGGGAAAACCATTGCACCGGTAGGTGAACTCCGGATCTACGGCATACCCTTCACAAGCCCGCGCTCCTGCACTTTCGATTTGCTGCATTTCGATTTGCACTGTCAGCTGTTCAGATTCCAGCCGGGCCAGGTCGGAGCGGTAGCTGGTCAGTAGCTGAAGCAGTGTGGCGTTTTTCTGCTCTTCGGTGGGCGCGTTGGTGTGTGTCGGAATATTGGGCGCAGTAGCGTCAGATCCAGGAGCCAGGCTGTCTACTTTCTTTTCTGCCTCGGCTTTTTGATTGGCCAGCACCAGGCCCACACCCACCACGGCTACCCCGGCCACTCCCAGCACTAGGGCAGCGTTGCTCATGCAGCCCCCCTTTCGGCCAGGTAGAAGGCCCCGGCCACCAGGGCCACCCCGGCCAGGGCTACCAGGGCCCCGCTGAAGGCGCGGGTTTTGGCGAAGGAATAGTAGGCGCGGGTGCGGTCAGTGTCGCCCTTCTCCCGCGCCAAAATGCGCTGCATCTCGGCCTCGATCTGGGCCAGGCGTTGCTTGGCTTCCAGGGTTGCTATTCCCAGGCGCACATCGGCCTCGATGCGCTCCTTTTCTACCCGGAGCGCTTCGTAGGCCACATCCGCTTGACGGCGGCGGGCGTCCCAGTTGAGCAGCCCCCCTGCAAATCCCAAAATAGCCGTCAGCGGTTCCATTTCCATTATTCCTTGATTTGTTTGACCACCAACAACAGCACGGCGACCCCACCCACCCCCAGCGCCACCCACAGCCAGGCGGGCGTGCCGGCGGCCTGGGCCTGGGCTTGATTTGCCTTTGCCTGCTCTTGCAGACGGCGTTCACGTTCCAGCGCCAGGGCATCCTGGGCCCGTTTCCATGAGGGGTAGTCAATGCGCTCGTAAATGTCCAGCCCGGCATCCACAGCGCTCACGATGTCATTGATGGCTTTGAGCCAGTCCGGGCTATTGGAGCCAGAAGGGGCCGCCATCGGCATGGGGTCATAGCCCCCAGCCGCATAGTTGCTGTAGGGATTGGCCAGCGCGTTGGAGACGCCAAAGCTCATAGTGTCCCCCTACAGGTTGTTCCTTGCCGACAGCTCGGCCATCTTCACCAGGCGGCTGCGATCCAGCACATTCAATTTCCGGCTTTCCGCGTAGATGTGCAGATAGTGATTAGCTCTATCATTCCAGATCATCGGCACATTGGTGGTGTACACCTCGAGGCTGACCCGCATACCGGGTACCAGGTTTACCTCGTTGGCCCAGGCCCACATAGCTTCCAGGTTGGACTGCTCGAGGCTGTGAAGCGCTGAAAAGCTGCCGTTGAAGGCGGTGGCTGCCGAATCGTCTACTCCGCCCAGCTCGCGCAAAATCCTGAAGCGGAATTGCCCGTCGCTGTGGGTGTAGTAGATTTCGATCCCGGTGTTGCTGGTGACCCCAGCGGGCTCGGTAAAGGTGATGGTGTTGGTGTTGTAGTTGATAGCAGTGATGGGGCACTTTTGCCAGTTAGACCCCACCAGCGCCCATACCGCTATCTCGGGGTGGAATAGCGTTGGCAGGGTGGGCGAGGCCTGCCGGGTTTCAATCAGATTGGGCACAACCACGTTGCGAGCAGCGGGTGCGCCCAGGTTTTGCCCGGCACGCACGGCCAGTCCCTTGAGATACATGCGGATGCGTCGCTCGCCAGATCGAATTTGTACCTGCCGATCTTCCGGCACCCGGAACTGGGCCAGGCTAAACCATTCGTTGGGCCGATAGGGGAGACCGCTAGCGCTGAAATCTTCTTCATCCAGCCAGGCGGTCAGCCACGGGCTATCGGGCATGGCGGCCTGGGCTTGCATTGGAGCTACAGGGGCCACCGGCTCAGGATTGACAGGGCGGCGGCCTTGCAGGGCCCCCAGACCCCGGCTGATGTTGTCGCGCAGTTGTTCAAAGAGGCCCATCATTTCCCCCTACACGTTGGAGTTGTCTACCCCGGCGGGCAGCTCCAACCGGGTACCGGGCTTGGTCAGATCTACACTCACGCTGCTTTCTACGTAGACCTCGAGCTGCTCCTCTTGCCGGAATCGAATCGCCTGAATCTGCGCCCCTACTCGCAAAGGTGCCAGGGTTTGAAGGATGTTCTGGTAATACTTTGCATCCCGCTGCTGGCTTTCGGTCAGGTCATAGTAGGCGGCATACTGCACTTTGGCGATGAACTCGGGGTGATCATCCGGGCGCGAACGCTTGGCGATGATCAGGTCAGAGTCCGGCGGAATCTGGTTGCCGGCGTTGTCGTACAGCTTGGCGATTAGGGGCAGCGGATTTGGCAGCACCCAGGCGGCACCGCGCGGCACCGTGAAGATACCGACTTTTGTACGCTGTTTGCCGCTGTAAGCGGAAAACTCAGGGCTTGTAAAGAGCACGGTGATGGGTCGGGCACTCGGGTTTACTTGTTTGATTCGTTCAAAGGCTTCTTGCATCTTTTCTCCTTAGTCAATCTGGAATAGGGTCATGACCAGATTCGCAAACGATCCGGCGGCCACCCCCAGACCGATATAATCTGCGGTTGCATCCTCAATCAGGTTGTTGTTGATCAGAATTGTGCCAAGCAGCACCCCCGCTAGGTTAAAAACAATCCGGGATGTGTAGGCGTTCTGGTTTTCCTTGCCCACAATGGGCTTGCCGTTTTTGTCTACCTGCCAGTACACCACCCGGCCATCTTTGCGGTCAGCCCAGCCAAAGATGTCCCGGCGCTGCGTGTATAGCGTTTTGCGTAACCAGTACGCGCCCAGCACCCCCAGGCTGGTGCTTACCACAATCGGGTTTTGCACCACCTGTAGGGGGTTGCTGGCGCTGGCCAGTTTGCGCATATCGCTGCTTGCTTGCGATGCTTGATTTTCTGCCATATGCCTCCTGCACCCAGGCTGAAAGGCTGTTGGCGGAAAATCAAGGCCAGGATGGACGGCTAAGCCGGACGGCTATTCCAGCCGTACAAATACCCGGCCCTGGTTTGCTCTTTTGACCACTCCCGCAAAATCCCGATCCAGGTCTTTGATGCCGTACTCGGGCGGCAGGCCGCTCTCGGGTCGGGCCAGGCTTTTTACCCCTTCCCCCAGCTCGGGGAACATGTCGGCCACCGCTGCTACCTCTCGAGGCTCAGTTACCCGAAACGTTACCAGATGTGAGGCCTGCCTTCTTACCCCGGGGTCAATCCCGCCCGTGGCCCCCTGGAGCATCTGGGTGATGAATATGGCGTTATGCCCCGCTTCCCGCCCACCGGTGAGCACCTCGAAGAGCCCTTTAGGGGTCTGCCCCCTGGGAAAAAAGTGGTGGGCCTCATCGAGCACCAGCAGCACATCCTGCATTCGCATGATCGCCTGGCCCAGATTGTCCAGGAAGGGCCTGGGGTCGTAGCCGGTGACCTGGAAAATCACCCGGCGGTGGCGCTTTAGGGCAGGCTGGGGGTCGCCGTCCTCCTTCACCGTGTAGCGCCCTTCGCACAGCTCGGCAAACTCGCGTTTGCGGTTGACGATGACCAGGTGGCGGTAGCGCCCCTGCATACGTCGGATGATTTCCCGCGCCAGGGTGGACTTTCCCGAGCCCGACTTGCCCACAATGAGCATTCGAAAGGTCTGCCTACCGGCCACGCTCGAACTCCGGAATGGTCACCACGGGGACTTTTTCTTTTTGGGTGGCCTGGTACAGGGTTTTGTCTAGGGTGAAAAAGCGTAGTTCACGAAATAGCTGCATAGCTAGGGCAGCGGCCAGATGTACGGCGTCTGCTCCTTTGAGGGGGTGTTTTTGGCATAGGTCGAATGCTTTGCGACAAACCTTTTTTGAAACCGGAAGTACCAGCCAGTTTTCTAGATTATCCAGCAAAAAGGATTGGATTTTCGCTCTATCGCGTTTACTGAGGCTTTTGTTTCTTACCATAGCCCCGGCTGCGCCCGCTATTTCAGGCACTACCAGATTGCAAACGCCGATATATTTGGCCTTTTGGTAAATCGACAAGGCCAAATTACTGAACCGTTCTTGTGTGTGTAACTGGATCAGCGCGTTGGTATCAAAGACAATCAGCTCATCTTCGCTGTTCTTTGACATATTCAAGCGAGCTTTTTTTGCCTTTGAGTTTGACCTGTGGAGGTAGCGGCCTTTTGTCGGGGTTGGTGGGTTCGATGACCACAAAATCATCTGCCCATGAGCTTGGGTTCGGGCCGATGGTTTTTGGTTTTGGCGTTTTGGGGGCTGCACGCTTCATGTTCCCAGCATATCACAAAACTCCTTCGGGGACGCCTCGTTACCGGCCATCTTCCAGTATCACTTTGAGGTGGCCTATAAGGTGGGTGATGCTATCCACTATAGCTTGTTTGGTTTTTTCGTCTTCGCCTTGCTGAGCTTGGCGGTACATTGTTTGCAGGTTAGCTATTTCTTGCCATAGTTCGTCCCAGTAAAGTTTTTCAATGCTCATTGGCCCAAGCGTTTTTTTATCCTTTTCAATTCTGATCGCCATGCTCCGATCTCCTTTTTCCACTTTTTTATACAGCCCTGGTCTGGATATGGCTTATTTTGCTCTTGATCGATTTTGCGTAGGTGTATTCGTATTTGTCGCTCAAGGCCATTATACCTTCGCAAAAGTTGTTTTTTATTTTGAGCCATAGTGTGTCCAGATTTCCCACCCCGCCCACGCAGCCAGGCCAAAGGCTACTATTGCCTGCACGGTCTCGCATTTGGGGCAGCCCTGCCCCGTCCGTAGGTTCTTGACGCGGCCCAGGCCCAGGTAGAGGCCTCCGGCTAATACGGCCAGCTCAAACAGCGGTAAATCAGGCGATGTTTGCATACCTTCCTATCCAGTATTGCGGCTTGTTTATCCGGCCTGCCTGGGCCTGCTTTTGCAGGAAGGCCCAGGGGTCGAGGTAGTGCTCGAGGAGCCGGGCCCTGTCCTGCCCAGGCCAGTCATCCCAGCGCTCGGGCCTCTTTTTCAAAACGTCGAGATGCAGGTGCGCCTGCCAGCGGTTGCCAAACCCCTTGCCCACGGTGCCGATGACCTGCCCCGCACTCACCACCTGGCAGCGCTGCACCAGCACTTTTTCCAGGTGCGCATAGCGCGTCCAGACTCCCGGCCCCGGGTGCCACAAAACCACAATGTTGCCCCAGGATGGCCCGATGTTTTTCAGCACCGCCTCTACGCGCCCATCGGTTATCGCATGTATGGGCTGGCCCAGGTCGGAATCGCCGCCGTCCGGGTGGTTCAGGTCTACCCCGGTATGGATTCCCCAGTCAGCCGGGTAGTTGGGATCCATGAACGTTACATCGGGTCGGGCCTTCATAGGGTTCATCGGCCAGAAGTACCGTCCGCTTCTGGGTATGTCTGTTTGTGGGCACGGCAACATCAGGCCCCCCCGCCTGCTCCTAGTTAGTAGCAGCAGCAGAATCCCCAGCAGTATCAGCCATGCCCACCCGGGCAGCTTTGGCGGCATTGATTCCTCCATAGGCGCTCATTGCCAACACCAGCCCTCCCACCACCAGCCGCAGCCAGGGCGGCAAATCGGCCAGATTGCCCATGCCGGGCATGCGGTTTTTGCCGATGCCGTACTCGGCCAGCGCCTCGCCCACCTTGAGCGCATCCAGTACGGCAGCCGGAGGCAGCATCGGCACCACTCCGGCTCGGTAGGTGGTGGTAAAGGCCTGCACCTCCTCCGGGGTCTGGAAGCGCAGGCCCAGGGCCAGCATCATGGCGGTGCCGTTGACGATTTCCTCGCCCGTAAAAGGAATAATTGCCTCAGGTGCACTTGGAATTTCCTCAAAGGGCGTTTCGCTTTCCAGCGGAGCAAATGCTTCACTCCCAGATGATGCCTCGGTTTCCACCGGCGGGCTGGGGGGTATGGGGTTGTTCGGCTCGAGGGGATTGCTTGCTTCCATAGGTTGTTCCTTGACTGGTCACCGCTACGATGGCGGCCAGGGCGGCCAGGGCAATTCCTACCAGGGGCAGGGATTTACCTTTGCCAGAGTGTTTTTTGGCTTTTTCCTCTTTCGCGATTTGTGGTTCTTGTGCAAAAGATTTTTCTGTGGTTGGCTGTGGCTCTGGCTGTTTTTTTTCTTCGGGCTGCTCG
>NZ_QWKY01000048.1 GCF_003574035.1 Meiothermus hypogaeus
CGGGGGCCGATGGCCCTTCACTGTCGGTCGGCGAAGAAAGCGTCTCCCTTCCAAGGGGCGGTATCGCCCTCCGCTACGCGGATAACTTCCAAGGGGCGGTATCGCCCTCCGCTACGCGGATAACTTCGGTCGGGTTAGTTCGTCACCAAACGGTGACGAACTAACCGAATCTGGTATAACCTGGCAAGAAACACCTGCGGCGGGTCTTCCCCGCCGCTTTTCATTTGCGATGACTCGGCCTCAACCGATGCGCACCGTGGGCTCGTTGCCGGGCTTCCACTTGATGGTACAGCCAATGGCGTTGGCCTCAGTAAGGGGCGGTTCCTGGCCCTGTACCAGCGCCGCCAGCACCAGATCGAGGGTGTGTTCCGTGACGGTGGTAGGGTCTTTGGGCGTGTCGTTCACCCGGCCGTGGTAGCGTAACTTGCGGTTTTGGTCGAAGACGAAAATCTCGGGAGTTCGCAGGGCTTTGTAGGCTTTAGCAGTGGCCTGGGTTTCGTCGAGCAGATAGGGGAAGTTGAAGCGGTGTGCCTGAGCAAACGAGCGCATGCCTTCGGGAGCATCCTCGGGGTAACGCTCGTAGTCGTTGGAATTGATGCCCACAAAGGCCACTTTCCCCTGGTATTTCTGGGCCAGGGCCACCAGCTCCTCTATAGAACCCTTGACGTAAGGGCAGTGGTTGCAGATGAACATCACCGCCAGAAAAGGTTCGCTGAAGGCCGAGAGCCTGACCACCTGGCCCGAAAGGTCGGGCAAGGCGGCATCGATTAGAGGGCTCCCAAGGGGGAGCTGATCGTACTGAAGCATGGCATCATGCTAGCAAATTGCTGGCCAGAAACGATAAACCCGCCTTATGGAAGCGCCCGTAGCGACTTTGGATACCAGTCCAGCCAGTCCGGACAAGGCACAAATGCACCCAAAAGCTGGGCCTGCCCTGTGAGCTCGATGGCCTGGCCAGCCCCAATGAGCAAGGTATCGCCCCAGGAGAGCGGCCCCTCGAGCCACTCGGCGCCCCCCACAACCAGGGTCAGGAGCAAAAAGCTCTCCTCAGGTGCCCGCAGGGTCAGCCTGCCGCGCAGGTGGTAGCGCTCGAGCGCAAACGCCTCGCAGGCCAGCAAGATTTCCTTGTGATGGGCGGGGAGAGGAGTCGGGTGGGGCAGCGGCGTGGGGGTACGGGTGGCGACGTCCAGCCCTTTTTCCAGGTGTAGCTCACGCGGCCGTCCATAGTCGTAGAGTCGATAAGTCAGGTCGGAACGCTGCTGCACCTCGTAGAGCAACAGGCCGGGCCCCAGGGCGTGAATGGTGCCTGCGGGTACGGGAATCACCTGCTCGGAAACCACCCACTCCCGCTGAAGCGCGTCCCAAAGGCTACCGTCCCGGGCAGCCCTAGCCAGGTCTTGGCGATCCATTGGCTCACGCAGACCATAGACAATTTCGCCCTCGCCCTCGAGGATGTACCAGGCCTCGGTCTTGCCGTGAAAACCACTGGCCGCCTCTACGGTGTGGGCATAAGCATCGTCCGGGTGTACCTGCACCGAGAGCCACTCGGCGGTATCGAGGAATTTGATGAGCAGGGGCAGCTCGAGGCCATACTTGCCATAGGCGACCTTGCCGATGAAGTCGGGGCCCAGATCGGGCAAGGCCTCGGCCAGGGTTCTGCCCGCCAGCGGCCCTGAGCGAATGCGGTTCTGGTCGAAAGCCAACCATAGTTCTCCTATCGGTTCGTCGGTTTGCAGGCCCAGCCTCTCGGCTATGCGCAGCCCACCCCAGACCCTGGGCACAGGCTGGGCCTCGAGGCTCACGGCAAAAATGCTTGGTACCATCCTGTCGATACTAAAGCCAATCCATGGAAGCCGCCAGGCTGCCCAAAGCCTTTATCGCTTCCGTGATCAAAAGCGAGCCCGTAGCCTGCACGAATCTGAAGCAAAAAAAACACATCCATCTGCTTTGACAAACTGCCAGGTGTGCCTAAGACTATTTCCAAGCTCAATCGGGTGTCTTTATGCCCAAACCTCATGTTGTGATCCACCGAGTTGCACCTAAAGTGTTCAGGAGTGCTCCGCAATGCGCATTCTAGCGCTCTCTGACCAGATTCACCCCTTCATCTACCAGGAGCGCTTTCCCGACAACCTGCCCCCTTTTGAACTGGTGCTGGTAGCCGGTGATTTACCGGGTAGCTATATCGAGTTCGTAGCGACCAAAGTTCGGGTACCGGTGGTGTATGTGCACGGCAATCACAAAGAGGAATACGTACAGGACTATCTGGGCAACCTGAGCGCACCAGGCGGGGCCATCAAGGCCCACGGGCGCATTGTGGAGGTGGCGGGCCTTCGGATTGCGGGCTGGGGGGGCTGTCCCCGCTACAACAACCGCGAGATTGGGCAGTACAACGAAGCCGAAGCCCAGAGCCGCTTTTTGTCGTGGTATCCGGTACTGATGGGCCGCCGTTTATTGAAGGGGCACGGCGTGGACATCCTGCTCACCCATGCCCCACCCCCAGGCCCCCACGCCGGCGCGGACTTCCCCCACCGGGGCAGCACTGCGCTGGGGCTGTTCCACCGTCTGTATCGCCCTAGAATCCACGTTCATGGTCACATCCACCTCTACGAGGCCCAGCCCAAACGTGAGTACACCAGCCCCGAGGGGGTCCGGGTGATCAATGCCTTCGAGTACACTCTGATTGAGCTATGAAGATTGCCGGAAGCCTGTGCGTAATCAGCGGGGCCAGCAGCGGGATTGGTAAAGCCACTGCCCTCGAGCTCGCAAGACGCGGGGCCCGGGTGGTGCTCGTAGCCCGCCGGGCACAGGTCCTGGAACAGCTCGAGGGGCAAATTCGCGCTGCTGGCGGACTGGCCTGGGCCTTTCCCGCCAACCTCAGCCAGTCCCAGGAGGCCATGCGCCTGGGTGAGTGGGTGCTGCGCGAGCTGGGTACGCCGGACACCCTGATTCACAGTGCCGGGGCCGGCGAGTGGCGCTTTCTGGACGAAACCCCCCTCGAAGACCTCCAGCGCCTGATGGATACCCCCTACTTTGCGGCGGCCTACCTGACCAGGGTCTTTCTGCCGGCCATGTTGCAGCAAAACCGGGGCTTTATTCTTTCGGTCTGTTCACCGGCCAGCCGGCTGGTCTGGCCGGGGGCTACCGGCTATGTCGCCGCCCGCTGGGCGCTGAACGGGTTCACCGAAGCCCTGCGTGCCGATCTTTACCACACCAATCTCCAGGTGTGCGCTTTTTTTCCAAGCAAAATCAGCGACTCCGAGTATTTCACCCATAACACCGATACCGAGCAGCGCATTCCCCGCATCGGGCGATTCATACCCGAGATTACCTCCCGGCAAGCGGCCCTGGGCATTGTGCGGGCCCTCGAGCAGAATGCCCGTATGATGTTTGTACCCTGGCAGTTGCAGGCCTTCGACCTGCTGGCCCGCTGGTTTCCCCGCATCGCCGAACACCTGGCCTGGACCAGCGGGGCCCGGCGCAAAGGGCCTCAAGGCTAGTGCACCGGTAACTTATACCGGATTCAAAAAGACAGTTCACAAAACCAAAAAACCCATAGGTTGTCTTTTTGAATCCTAGAGCACTCCCCTCCCTATGGGCGGCGAAGAAAGCGTCTTGCTTCCAAGGGGCGGTATCGCCCTCCGCTACGCGGATAACTTCGGCCCTATTGATTCGTTACCGTTCGGTAGCGAATCAACCGCATCTGGTATCACGTGATGAAGTCCGTTGACGGATTTCATGCCAACTCCTTCGCCTTGCTATCTTGCCGGAAAAACCTATTCCTGCTGTAACCTGACCGGTCCATGGCACGTGGCTGTTGCCCTGCAAATTGAGCGCGAAGCGACGAGCACTGGGTTACTGGGCAGACGGGTCTGATGGATTGGCCCCCCCTCGAGGGGGCACAGCTTATGGGCCATCGGCCCGGCCTATGGACGAGGCCTGCCCGTCATTCTTCACTCGAGGCTGCCGAAACCTGCCCTGGGGTTTGCGCCGGTAGAGGTGTTGCATAGGGAATGGCCGGCAGCTTTTGCATAATTTGGGCCCGGACGGGCTCGAGCCAGGCGGGCAGGCGCAGGCTGGTACCCAGCTGCTCAAAGGACTCGTCGTGGGTAAAGCCAGGGGTATCGGTAGCAATCTCAAACAACACCCCTCCCGGCTCGCGGAAATAGACCGAGCGAAAATACTGACGATCCTGCACCGCCGTCACCCGAACCCCCTGGCGCTGGAGTTGCTCGCGCAGGGCTTGCTGGGTTTCATCGTCGGGTACGCGGAAGGCAACATGATGTACTGTGCCCACACCCCCTTTGGCGGCCATAAACTGGTCGGTTTCGCGCACCTCGATACGGCCTAAAGAGGGTTCTTCCTCGGACGGACCCAGATAGGTGATGGCATCCACCTGACCCAGCACCCGGTACCCCAACCCCTCGAGCAGCCGCACCGAAGGTTCCGCTCGCAGCACCCACATCTGGGCTGCAAAAAGGCCCCGGACGGCACATTCCTCCGGTACCGGGGCTCCGGCCCAGTGCTGAATGGCGGGCACCCCGGAAGCCGCTACGAGTTCCACCACAATGCCATCGGGGTCCCGGAGGGTGAGTACCCTGACTTCTTCCAAGCCGTGGGGGCCGAGAATTTCGCGGCGCTGGGGGCCTTCATACCCAACCCCCTTTTCCATCAGGCGGTGCATCCAGTAGCCCAGGCTTTCCAGGGGAATCGCCAGGCTGATAATCGCCACCTGATGCACCCCGGCCCGTCCGGCTAGGGCCCGTTGCCAGGGGAAAAAGGTCAGGATGGTGCCGGGCTGGCCCAACCCATCGCCATAGTAAAAGTGGTAGGTCTCGGGATCGTCGAAGTTAACCGTTACCTTGACCAGGCGCAACCCCAGCACCCCAGTGTAAAACTCCAGGTTGCGCTGTGGGTGGCCTGCCATCGCGGTGATGTGATGAATTCCACGAACCTTATGCATGGTATTTTCCTCGAACACAAACAGAGCACACCACAGGGAACACACGAAGACACCCGCCACGGTTATGTACCTGTATTCAGTTTTGTCAGGCTTGGGTGTGTATCCAGCAAACCTTGCCTGGGCAATCCACCACAACCAACGATACCGCCTGGTTGCCCAAAAGCTGTGTAAGTTTGGCGCTGGTCAGGCCGAATTCTGGGGAGCAGTCTCGAGGTCGGCCAGCCTGGGATTTTTCAGTACCCCAGATTGTTTTCCGAGCTTGCAGTGCCCCACCCATTCACCCTCAATCACCATTGGAATCTTGAGCTAGCCGCCGTTCGTAGACTGGCGACCAGTGCAGCCAGGGCGGGGCTTTCATAGTAAATTTAGTCAGCTTATTCGTTTCGTCGCAGCGAAAGGATGCAGGTATGTCAAACTACAACCCCCAACCCGAACACAAGTTCACCTTTGGTCTTTGGACAGTGGGCAACATTGGGCGCGACCCTTTTGGCAACCCCACCCGCCAACCCCTCAGTCCCGAATATATCGTGTACAAGCTGGCCCAACTGGGGGCTTACGGGGTCAACCTGCACGACAACGACCTGATTCCCATTGACGCCACCAAAGCAGAGCGCGACAAAATCCTGAGAAACTTCAAAAAGGCTTTGCGCGACTCGGGCCTGGTCGTGCCGATGGCTACCACCAACCTCTTTGCCGATCCAGTTTTCAAGGACGGCGCCTTCACCAACGCCAACGCCAAGATTCGGGCGTATGCCATCCAAAAGACCATGCACGCCATGGACCTGGGGGCCGAGTTAGGAGCCAAAATCTATGTGTTCTGGGGTGGGCGCGAAGGGGCCGAAGTAGACGCCGGGATGAACACCCTGGACGCTCTGGCCTACTACCGTGAGGCCCTCAACTTCCTGGCCGAGTACAGCGAAGCCCAGGGTTATGGCTACAAGTTCGCTCTAGAACCCAAACCCAACGAGCCCAGGGGCGATATTTACCTGCCGGTGGTGGGTGCCGCGCTGGGCTTTATCGCCACGCTCGATAAACCCCATCTGTTTGGCCTCAACCCCGAGTTTGCGCACGAGACCATGGCCGGGCTGAACTTTGTTCATGCGGTAGCACAGGCCATAGATGCAGGCAAACTCTTTCACATAGACCTCAACGACCAGAAGATGGGCCGCTTTGACCAGGACCTGCGCTTTGGTGCGGAGAACCTCAAAGCAGCTTTCTTCCTGGTCAAGCTACTCGAGGACTCGGGCTACCAGGGCCCCCGCCACTTCGACGCCCACGCCCTGCGAACCGAGGATGAAGCCGGGGTCTGGGAGTTTGCCAGAGGCTGCATGCGCACCTACCTGATCCTCAAAGAAAAAGCCCGGCAGTTCAACCAGGACAAGGAAATTCAAGCCCTGATCAAAGCCTACAAGGTGCAAGACGCCGAGCTTTCCAAGCTGACCAGGAAGTTCAGCAAGAGGAATGCCGAAGCTCTCAAGGCCAGGAAGTTTAACCGGGGGATGCTGGCCGAGCGCGGGCCGGGTTTGGAGCGGCTCGACCAGCTTACAGTAGAGTTGCTGATGGGCGTGCGGTAAGCCTTGCAAGTGCAGTCCCTGGCGGGGTTATTTTAGGCCGCAACAGGGGGCTGTGCCGCAACTGCCTGCACCTCGATGGTGAACCTGACCTCTTCACCAACCAGCAAAGCACCGAGCTCGAGGACCTGGTTCCAGGTCAGGCCCCAGTCCTTGCGGTTGAGAACACCTGTAGCGGTCGCTCCGGTGCGGGTCAGACCCCAGGGGTCCTTGACCGGGGCGCTGAGTTCGGCCTCGAGCACCACCGATTTGGTGATGTTGCGAATGGTCAGATCGCCGTGGATACGGTATTGATTCCCGCCCAGGGCTTCAATCTGGGTGCTCACAAAGCGCAGCTCGGGGTACTGCTCGGCATCCAGAAAGTCGGGGGAGCGCAGGTGAGCGTCTCGCTGGGCTTCGCCGGTCTCGATGCTGGCAGCGTCAATCGTGACCTCGATTTTGCTGGGCACGCCCTGCTCGCTGGCCACAATGCTGCCTGCAACCTTTTTGAATTGGCCGCGAACGGTGAAGATGCCCATGTGCTTGACGGCGAAAGCGACGGTGGTGTGGCTGCTATCGAGGTTCCAGTTCATTTGTTCTCCTTGGATCTGATCCGAGCTGAAACTTCGGATCAACAAGCACATAGTATTTCATAGTGATATGTATTGTCAAGCATTTGGGCAAAGAAAGTAATTGTGCTACACTGTTGTAGGTATGGTCAGGTCCATTGCCCCTGAAACCCCTGAAGTAGACCACAGCTTCTGTCCGGTCTATGAAGCCATCAATGTATTGCAGGAAAAGTGGACCCTACACATCATTCGCAGCTTGCTGGATGGCCCCAAAGGCTTCAACGAACTCTCCAGAGCAGTTGGCGGCTGTAATCCGGCTACCCTGGCCCAACGGGTAGAAAAGCTCGAGCATCTCGGCATCGTTTCCAAAACCATTCACTCCACCATGCCCCCCCGCACCAGCTACGCCCTGACCGAGGCCGGACAAGCCCTGCAGGCTGTGATTGAAGCTATAGACCGCTGGAGCCGGCAGTACCTGCCTGCACCATCTACCAAATAGCCACAAGGTATGCAGGTCGCCCAGGTTTGTAGCCTGGGCTAATTTTTAGTCTTAATACTCGAGGACGGCTATTATGCGGAACCAAACCTGTTTTGCGATAGCTAAAACCTTGTTGTGGTTTTCTTCGCTTATCAGTTAGTTTTACTGGAATTATTTCCAAAACGACCGTATGTTCGCATTGTAACGCTGATATACCTGAGTTGGAATAAGCGTGGTTACGCTTTAACTATGATTAAGTTTGCGGAGAAGCCACTCGAGGCAGTACTCGAATTGCTGGGACAACGCGGGGTATACACTATTCTGCGTTCGCTCCAAAACGGCTCGTTGCGATTTGGTGCGTTGCAGCAGGTAACCGCCCTGCCCCCGCGAACCCTATCGCTGCGGTTAAAGGAACTCGAAGAGCTGGGTCTGATTAGCCGAACCGAACACCATGAAGTGCCCCCGCGGGTAGACTATACCCTCACCGAGCGTGGCCGGGGCCTCGAGCCCGCTCTCGAGGCCCTTGCTCGTTGGGAAGAAAAGATCGGCTAGAGGGATTCTCTCGAATACCCAAGCGCTCGCACCAGTACAGCGGCTTGCGCTGTAACGGGTACAGTTCAGCGCACCAGTGAAACGGCTTGTGCCGCCGTGCAACGTACGTACTCAGCGTGCGTAGTAATGGGTGCAGCCTAGAAGCCCAGTAAAAAAACCAGCCGAGCAAGCCGTCGGCTGGTTTTTTTCGGCTGCACTAGGCCTAGAGCTTTAGAGCAAAACGCAACAGCAAATAGGCGGTATTGAAATCAAAGTTGCTGAAGCCAAATTCGGGGTTGAAGGTCAGGTTGGAGAGGATGTCGTAGTTGGCCCCCAGGTAAATGGTCTGGGCAAAGGGGCTGGGTACGATCTGGTCTAGGGAAATGCCAGCGTACAGGCTGAGCATATCCAGGGCATAGCCAAACTCGAGATACCCATCAATCAGCCAGGAAAAGCTACCGCCCGAAGGTGCAATGGGCAGATCGGTCACCAGGCGCAGGCCGCTGCTGAGGCTGGCTCCACCACCCAGGTCGTAAGACAAATCTACGCCAGCTTGAGGGGAGATGCTAAAACCAAAGTCGCTGGTGGGGGTAATGTCCAGGGTGATAGGAAGGCGAACTCGAGCATAAGCGCTCACGCTCAGCGGGCCATCGTTCACCAGATCAACCCCATATTGGATGAAGGGACGAACCAGAATTCCCACCCCAAAGGTGGGGGTGATGGGCACCTCCAGACGACCCAACACACCCGCGGTTAGGTTAGGGGCCAGGGTGGTGCTGTAGTTGGCTTCAAGACGTGCACCCACACTAAACTGCGCAAAAGCAGGCGCGGCGAGAGATAGAACAGCGACCACTGCAAAAAAGAGTTTTTTCATAGAGACAACCTCCTGCGGGTGAAAATATCATTAGAGTTCTATTTGTGCAAGTGCTAACAAGCCCTGGCTCATCTCCTCCCATGGCGATTTTTATGTTCAGCAGAAGGTTTCTTGCGTTAATCACAGCGTCACATGGCATAACCGATGATTAACATTCCCAGTCTTTCGGCTTTGCAAGTGTTGATAAAAGTAGGAATGGTGATAACACTACTCCTGAGAGCGGTTCCCACGAATAGTCGGGACGGCAAAAACCGCCGTCCCGACTACAATACGACGCACCGTGTGCGTCGTATTGGTTGAGTTGCACTTGTTGAGTTTGTTCCATTCGCAAAGCCAATCTGAAGAACCGCACTTTCATGGGCACCGTGCCGAGCTGTATACCGTTTAGGATGCAGTGGCAAAGATACTGGCTAACAAAACACCCAACCCCTCGGGGTTGGGTGTCCTGTATGGGGCTGGGTTTAGAAGTCCATGTCGCCGCCCATACCGCCGGCGGGGGCAGCGGGGGCTTTCTTCTCTTCGGGCTTCTCGGCCACCACGGCCTCGGTCATGAGGATCAGCGAGCCGATGGAAGCCGCGTTTTGCAGGGCGGTGCGGGTGACCTTGGCCGGGTCTACAATGCCCCACTCCATCATGTCACCGTACTCGCCAGTAGCGGCGTTGAAGCCATAGTTCTTGTCCTTCTTGCTCAGGATGTTGTTCACCACCACGCTGCCTTCGTAACCAGCGTTGGCAGCAATCTGGCGGGCGGGTTCTTCGATGGCCCGCAGCACAATCTTGGCACCGGTGGCCTCGTCACCGTCGAGCTCCTTGAGCAGGTTCTTGATGGCAGGCACAGCGCGCAGCAGGGCCACGCCACCGCCAGGCACGATGCCTTCTTCCACCGCAGCGCGGGCGGTCGAGAGGGCGTCCTCGTAGCGGTGCTTCTTCTCTTTGAGCTCGGTTTCGGTAGCAGCACCCACACGGATCACCGCCACCCCGCCGGCCAGCTTAGCCAGGCGCTCTTGCAGCTTCTCCTTGGCGTATTCGCTATCGGAGGTCTCGAGCTCCTTCTTGATGCCGTTGATGCGGGCTTCGATGTCTTCCTTCTTGCCCTTGCCACCCACCACGGTGGTCTCGTCCTTGTTGATGCGCACGCGCTCGGCGCGGCCCAGCATGGAGAGGGTAGCATTTTCCAGCTTGAAGCCCAGCTCCTCGCTGATCACGGTGCCGCCGGTGATGGCCGCCAGGTCTTTGAGCATCTCCTTGCGGCGGTCACCGAAGCCAGGGGCCTTGACGGCAGCAATGTTCAGGGTGCCGCGCAGGCGGTTGACCACCAGGGTGGCCAGGGCCTCGCCCTCGATGTCCTCGGCGATAATCAGCATGGGCTTGCCGGTCTGGGCGACCTGCTCGAGCACCGGCAGAAGTTCCCGCACGTTGGAGATCTTCTTCTCGGTGATCAGGATGTAGGGGTCGTCGAGCTGAGCCTCCATGGCATCGGGGTTGTTGACGAAGTAGGGCGAAATGTAGCCCTTGTCGAACTGGTACCCCTCCACAAAGTTGAGCTCGGTGTCCAGGCTCTTGGACTCCTCTACGGTAATGACCCCTTCACGGCCCACCTTCTCCATGGCATCGGCAATCAGGTTGCCGATTTCGGCGTCGTTGTTGGCCGAGACGCTAGCCACTTCGAAGATGGCCTTGCGGTCGTTGACGGGCACGGCCAGCTCCTGAATGTTCTTGATGGCCACATCCACGGCTTTCTCGATGCCGCGCTTGAGGTCGAGGGGGTTGGCCCCGGCAGCCACGTTGCGCAGACCTTCACGCACAATGGCCTGGCCCAGCACGGTAGCGGTGGTGGTGCCGTCACCGGTGATGTCATTGGTCTTGGAGGCAATTTCGATCATCAGCTTGGCGCCGATGTTCTCCAGGTGGTCGTCTAGCTCCACTTCCTTGGCGACGCTCACGCCGTCTTTGGTGATGGTGGGGCTACCGAACTTCTTCTCCAGCACCACATTGCGGCCACGGGGGCCCAGGGTTACCTTCACGGCGTTGGCTACCGCGTTCATGCCGCGCTCGAGGCCGCGGCGGGAAGCTTCATCAAAAACCAGCATTTTTGCCATGGTTGTACTCCTTTCAGTTTTGCATATAGCGAATAGCTAATTGCCTTTTAGGGCTTTTGTCTTTGACTATGGACTATCCGCCATCGGCTCTTATTTACATCACCGCTAGCAGATCGCGCTCGGAGAGGATGATGTACTCTTCCCCGTCAATCTCGATCTCGGTTCCGCCGTACTTGGCAAAAACCACGGTGTCGCCCTGCTTCACTTCCAGAGGTACCTTGGTGCCGTTGTCGAGCACCCGTCCGGTACCCACAGCAATCACCTTGCCCTTCTGGGGCTTTTCCTTAGCAGTGTCGGGCAGAACAATGCCCCCTTTGGTCTTGGCTTCTTCTTCAATGCGCTTGACCACCACACGGTCACCGAGGGGTCTGAGCATGGTTGCTGTTGCCATAGATACTACCTCCTTGTTGCGCTTTTGACAGTCTTGGGTTTAGAGTGTCAACCCGGAATCATATTATTTCGGGCTATCCATGAGAATGTCAAGAGGGCTAGGCTACAAGACCTAAAACAGTTGAGTCTACAAATATCAAGTTCAGGATAAGGCCTATACTAAAATTGTGCGCTGGACATTGTTATTCAAATATTTATTCTGGAGCGCTGGATTGCTGATATTGTCCACTCTTCTCATCTTGTCGGGAACGAACGCCTGGGTGGAGCGCTATAGCCAAGCCTGGCTCTATCAAGATCCCCTTCTGGTTCCCCACAACCGGGTGGGGCTGGTGCTGGGTACCGGCCCCACCACCGTTCGTGGCAGGCCCAACCCCTACTTTGTGGGCCGCATCCAGGCGGCTGCACAGCTTTACCAGGCTGGAAAAGTTGATTATTTGCTGGTGAGCGGCGATAACAGCAGCCCCTACTACGACGAACCCTCGGCCATGCGTGAGGCCCTGATGGCTCTTGGGGTTCCTAAAGAGCGTATCTACCGCGATTATGCCGGTTTTCGCACCCTGGACTCGGTGGTGCGGGCCAGGGAGGTTTTTGGGGAACAGCGCTTTACTATCGTCTCGCAGCGGTTTCACAACCAGCGGGCGATCTTTATTGCGCGGCACCGGGGCCTCGAGGCCATAGGCTATAACGCCCCGGATCCCCCGGAGGGCTTCAACTCCAACACCCGCTTCCGCGAACCCCTGGCCCGGGTGCAGATGCTGCTGGATTTGCTGCTGAACAAGCAGCCCAGGTACCTGGGGGCCCCAATTCGGATTGGGATAGACCCTATTCAATAGCCCGGCGCTGTCTTCTGGCCTCGTAGAGCATCAAAGCTGCGGTTACCGAAACATTAAGGCTATCGGCCTGGCCTTGCATGGGAATCTTGACCCTGAGCTCGGCCTGGTTCAGCCACAGCGCACCCAGCCCGGTGTGCTCGGGGCCCAGCACGATGGCCACCGGCCCCCTCAAGTCGGCGTCCCAGTAAACCTGGTCGGTGTGGGGGGTGGTGGCCACCAGGGGCATCTGGTGCATTCGCAGCCAGTCCAGCACCTCCTTTTCCGAAGCGGCAAAGGTGGGCAGTGAAAAAACCACCCCGGTGGAGTTGCGAATCACCTGGGGGCTGTAGACGTCCACCCCGCCCACCGCCAGCACCGCATCCGCCCCGGCAGCATCGGCCGAGCGCAGCAAGGCCCCCAGGTTGCCGGGTTTTTCCAGCCCCACTGCCACCAGCAGCAGGGCGTTTTGGGGCGGCTTGAAGCGAGCCAGCGAAGGGTTGGGCATCCGGGCTACGGCCACCACGCCGGACGGGTTCTCCCTGGCGCTGAGTTTTTTGAGCACTGGTTCTGAAACTTCCGTCACTACAAGGCGCTCGAGCTTGCCCAGTTCCGCCACCGTTCGGGCTTCCTCGGGATCCAAGTGCTCACCGCAGTAGGCCTGCACCATCTCCAGGCCCACCGCCAGGGCCCGCTCGATCTCCCTCGAGCCCTCTATCAAGAACAACCCCGTTCGCTCACGCTCTTTTCGTTCTTTCAGGAGTGCGGCGGCCTTGATGCGGGGGTTGGCTGGGGAGGTAATACGCATGCGCCCATCTTAGCGAACCACCCCCAACCAATCCCTTTCGCTCCAAAGCAAAACTTTAACGCAAGGTATGGCAATCCCCTGTGGCGTTGTAGTGGCACGCTAATGTCCCCGACGATTTTCCTTACCGCTGGCCACTGCACCGAGGCGCCCGCTGCAAAAGTGGAAATCTGGTTCGATGCCGACGTGGATGCCGGCAGGCCCGGCAATGGGTATCCCTATACAGGCCAGACTGGTGGAACCCCCTATACCCACCCGCAGTACAACCCCAACGCCTTCTTCCTCTACGACCTCGGGGTGGTGGTGCTGGATCCAAACCGCCCCATGCCCATGAGCCAGTACGGGGCGTTGCCCAAACAAGACGTGCTCGACGACCTGGCCCGTCGGCGCGGCTTGAAAAACACCACCTTTACCGCGGTGGGCTACGGGCTACAGCGGATCAACCCGGCCTTTGTGGAAGCAGCCAGGGTGCGCATGTTTTCTACCCCTCACCTGGTACAGATCAACGTGCCCGGACAGACCGGCGACTTTTCCATCCTGCTGTCCAACAACGCCAGCACCGGGGGCACCTGCTTTGGCGATTCGGGCGGGCCCAACTTTATCGGCGATAGCAACGTGATTGGCGGGGTGACTTCGTTTGGCAAGAACGGCAACTGCGCCGGTACGGGCGGGGTCTACCGGGTAGACCGTAAAGACGACCTGGACTGGCTGGCCACCTTCGGTTTGTTCCCTCAACCTTAAGTTTCTTCAAACCTCGAGCCGACCGATTCTGTTATCGGTCGGTTCACTTTTGCACCGGGCTTAAAGCCTGCGGTCATACCGGATTTAAAAAGACAGTTCGCAAAACCAAAAAACCCATCAGGTTGTCTTTTTTGAATCCTAGAGCGCGCCCTCCCTGTCGGTCGGCGAAGAAAACGTCTGCCTTCCAAAGGGGCGGTGTCGCCCTCCGCTACGCGGATAACTTCGGTAGGGTTGACTCGTTACCGAACGGTAACGAGTCAAGCGAATCTGGTATCAGTGGGGCAGCAAAAGACGCAGGTAGGCCCGAACCTGCTGGTAGTCGAGGGTATAAACCGAGCCGTTGGGGGTGGTCATCTCGAGCACATCGCCCCCATCCTCCACCACCCGGCGCAGCAGCAAGAGGCCGGAGGGGTTGTAGAGCTCGACCTGGGCAGCGCGGTAAGCGCCCTCGAGGCGGGGGCTGCGGCGGGCTACGCCATAGGGCGAGATGTGTACTTCGGGCACCTCGACGGCCTCGTGCGACCAGGCCGACTCGCTTGGGTCGAGCAGGTCGTCTTCCTCCAGGTGGGCTAGACCTTCGGCCAGCTCGAGCGCCGAGAGCCAAAGCACCTCCTCCCCTACCCCATCCGACAAAACCAGCTTGAGGTTGTCGTAGTTATTGTCGTCTTCCAGGTGGGCGAAAAGGCCCGCGGGAGGTTTCATGGTTTCAGTTTACGACGGCTTTTTATGTCAAACGTCCCTGCAAGGCCCGGCTTGTTTTTTTAGGCACAGAGGGCCGCGCCGTAGGCTGTGGCCAGTCCGGACAGGTGGGGAATGAGGGGCCTGGGTTCAATCTGGTAAAAGTACCAGACCCGCTCAAACGCCTGGCGCATGGGTTTCAGGTCGGGCAGATGCCCCACGATCACAATCTGCGGCAGGCCAGCGGCCTGTGCGGCATTGATGGCAATCATGGCGATCACCTGCCCCACCAGCGTCACCAGGCCTGCCGCCAGGTCCTCGCGGCTGGGGTTGGCTCCTTCTACCAACCGGCCAAAGTTGACGGCGGTGGCATCGGGGGGCAGGTGTCCTATACCCCCGCCAATTACATCTACCAGAGTTGAGTCCACGCCGCTGGGGTTGCCCGCTTCAGCCAAACGGGCCACCTCGAGGGGGTCGGAGGTACCCAACAGCAAGCGGGACAGGCCCAGCAAGGTTCCGCCACCCACCGCCGAGCCGGTAAAGTGCTGGGCCTCGGTGCCGCGGGCGGCAATCATGGCCGTACCGGTGCCCGCCGAAACCACCAGGGCTTCGGTCAGGCCGGACAGGGCCAGGGCCCCCCGCCCTACCGCCTGGGCCTCGCTGATTTTTTCAACGGGAAGCCCCTCGAAGGTATCGGGCAGGTGGCGCGACAAACCTCCGGCGCTGGCAATGGCCCCCAGTTCAGAGGACTGCACGTTCAGGTGATGGAGCACCCTCGAGAGCGCCTCCGGGCTGGCGGGGCCGGTTTTTAGGGTCTCGTGGGCCAGAATCTGGTTGTTTTCCACCAGCACCACATCGGTATTGGAGAGCCCAAAGTCCACGCCGAGTTTCAACATGAGCTTCAGAATAACCTGCAGAGAAAATTCAAAAAAGCCCAAGGCCCTGCTTCTAGAGTGTGTCCAGCACCTCTCGCACCCCACGCAGGCGGGTCTGGAGCATAAACTGGGCCAGCGAGCTGTCCAGGGCGCAGTTGGCCGGACGGGGTTCGGGGAAGTCGGTACGGGACTGGGGCAGCAGGTAGGCCGGGTCACGTCCGTGAAGGGGGGCAATCAAGCGGCCAAACTCGAGCCGGCTCAGCACCTCGGCTCCCCCCAGGTGCAGCACACCCTGATGGCTCAGCAAAACCAGCTCCCACAGGGCGCTGGCCAGGTCTTGCACAAACACAAAGGAGCGGTGCTCGTCCACAAAAAGCCCCCCTGTGCGCTTTCCATCGGCAATCTCCAGCACCATCTGGCTGGTCGCATCCACAGGGTTCAGGCCCCAGATGAGCGAGGTGCGCACAATGGTGGCCTGGGGCAGGATGGCCTGCACAACTTGCTCGGCCCGGAGCTTGGCCCGACCGTAGGCGGTGATGGGGTTGGGCAGCGCCGACTCGGCGTAGGGCGGGTGCTCGCCATCAAACACCTGGTCGGTGGAGAGGTGGATGAGCCGTGCCCCGATATTCCGGCACGCCTGGGCCACATGGGCGCTGCCCTGCGCCGTAATGGCCTCGAGCGCCTCCGGGCCGGCCTTGCTGTAGGCAGTGTGGACGACCACCGCCGGGCGAAACCGGGCCAGCGTGGCCTCAACGGCTTTAGCGTCTCGAATATCCAGGCGAACCCACGCCACCCCCGGTAGCCCAGGGGTACCGCTAAAGTAGCTGGCCCCCAGCACCCAGGGCTGGTCGGGCCGTTGGCGCAACAAAGCGCCCCCCAGGTATCCTGTCCCCCCCGTTATAAAAACCCTCACCCTGACAGCATATCGAAATCCTGGCCCCCAAATGCTTTACGTTTTATAGCACTTTGGATATTATGAAACCATGGTCCCAACGCTGGCGCTAACCGGGCTCACCCTGCGGGTACAGGACCTCGAGCGCCAACTGGCCTTCTACCGGGGCTTGCTGGGCCTCGAGGTTCTATATCAACAAGGCCCAGAGACCACACTGGCCCCCACAGGCGGAAAATTCACCCTTACCCTGCTACACGCGCCCAACGCCCCCCTGCGCCCCCAGCCCACCCTGGGGCTGTACCATCTGGCCCTGCTGCTGCCCAGTCGGGCCGCCCTGGCCGCTATTTTCCGGCGGCTGGTGGAGGCCCGCTACCCCCACTTTCAAGGTGCTTCCGACCACGGGGTCTCAGAGGCGCTCTACCTGGCCGACCTCGAGGGCAACGGGCTCGAGCTCTACCGCGACCGACCCCGCGAAGATTGGCCCTTCCGGGGTGGGCGGCTGGCTATGGTGTCCATGCCACTCGACCTGCAAGCCCTTCTCGCCGAAGCCAAGCGCAGCGAACCGCTTGACCCGGAGACCGCCCTGGGGCATCTGCACCTCCACGTGCGCGACCTGGACGAAGCCCAGGCCTTCTACCAGGGGTTGGGCCTACAGCTGATGCAGGGCGACTACCCCGGCGCCCGCTTCCTGGCCGCCGATGGCTACCACCACCACATCGGCATCAACCTGTGGGCCCGGGGCCGAACCGCCCCCAAAGACGCCACCGGGCTGCTTTCCTATCAGATAGCCATCCAGGGCCAAGCCCCCCAGACCCAGACCGATCCCAACGGAACGCAGGTTCGGATTACAACCTTATAGCCCGTACTCCACCGGGTAGCCCACCTCGGCAAACGCCGCCGGGTAGCGCACCGTACCCCTGTACTCGGGGGTATAAGCCGAAAGCGGCCTGGCCATGTATTCTTGGGAGGCCACCGTAAACGGTGGGCGGATGCCGAGTTGCCCCGAGGGCACAAAACCGAAGCGGGGGTAGTAGTGGGCGTGGCCCCGCACCAGCACCAGCGGCGCCCCCCGGGCTTCCAGCCGGGCCAAACCTGCTTCCACCAGGTGTTTCCCTGCACCCAGGTTTTGAAACCCGGGATGAACTGCTAAAGGGGCCAGCACCGCCACCTTCCGCATCACGCCCTGTTCATCCTGCAAACCCACCTCGCTGAACAATATGTGACCCACGGGCCGGCCCTCCACCACTGCCACCAGCGAAAGCTCGGGCGCATAAAATGCCGACTGTCGCACCAGGGCCACCACCCGAGCCTCCTGTTCGCCGCCAAAGGCCAGGCGGTGAATTTGCTCCACCAGGGCGTATTCGTCGGTGCGTTCGGGCCGGATTTCCATAGCCCATACCATACCCCAGCGGATTCGTTGGAGGCTGAACAAAGACGCTTTGGTCCTGGCTTTTCCAGCGCAAAAAACCCATTGGTAGCAGCCTGACTCCGTAGTAGATTGATGCGGTGATAGCCTTTAGTAAAAAGGACTTTGGCTCCGGCTTTCGCTGGGGCGTGGCGACCGCCGCCTATCAGATTGAAGGCGCGGTGAACGAGGACGGGCGCAGTCCCTCCATCTGGGACACTTTCTCTCATACCCCGGGCAAGATTAAAACCGGCGAGAACGGCGATGTGGCCTGCGACTTCTACCACCGCTACCGAGAGGATATTGCCTTCATCCGCGAGATGAACATGCAGGTCAACCGGTTTTCCCTGGCCTGGCCGCGCATTTTGCCGGAGGGAATCGGCCCGGTCAACCTCAAAGGGCTAGACTATTACCATCGGGTTATCGACCGCACCCTCGAGCTTGGCCTCGAGCCCTGGGTTACCCTGTACCACTGGGACTTGCCGCAGGTACTGGAGGACAAGGGGGGCTGGACGAATCGGGACATTTTGGGGTGGTTTGCCGAGTACGTGGAGGTTTGCAGCAAAGCCTTTGGCGACAAGGTCAAACACTGGATGGTGCTCAACGAGCCCACGGTTTTTACCGTGCTGGGCTACATGCAGGGCACCCATGCCCCGGGCCGAAAGGGCTTTGGCAACTTTTTGCCCGCCATTCACCACGCCGCCATGGCCCAGGCCGAAGGCGGGCGCATCCTTCGTGCCCACGTGCCGGGCGCCCAGATAGGCACCACCTTCTCGGCCTCC
This sequence comes from Meiothermus hypogaeus, assembly GCF_003574035.1. Lineage (GTDB taxonomy): Bacteria > Deinococcota > Deinococci > Deinococcales > Thermaceae > Meiothermus > Meiothermus hypogaeus. Next base: position 18,439 of record NZ_QWKY01000048.1, read on the forward strand.
TATGTGCAGCCCGCCGGCCCCACCTGGCTCAGCCGCATAGCCGCTGCCAACTACGATGTAATTGCCAACCGGCTTTTTATTGAGCCCGCGCTGGGGCTGGGCTACCCCTGGAAAACCATGCCCTTTTTGCGCCTCTTACAGCGCCACATCCGCCCCGGCGATATGGAGAAGCTGGCCTTCGATTTCGACTTCATCGGCTTGCAGACCTACTTCCGCCAGCTGGTGCGCTTCGACCTTTTCACACCCGGCACCTTTGGCCAGGAAATACCCCACGCCGAGCGCGGCAGCAGCGAGCTTACAGAGATGGGCTGGGAGGTCTGGCCCGAGAACATCTACCTCCTGCTCAAGCAGTTCAGTGCCTACAAAGGCGTAAAGCGCATCATCATCACCGAGAACGGAGCTGCTTTTCCCGACACCCCGGAGGGGGAGCGGGTACATGACCCCAAGCGCATAAAGTACATCCAGGATCACCTGGCCCAGGTGCTCCGGGCCAGGCGCGAGGGGGTGCCGGTAGAGGGCTACTTTTACTGGAGCCTGATGGATAACTTCGAGTGGGCCGAGGGGTACAAGCCCCGTTTTGGGCTGGTGTACGTAGACTACCCCACCCAGAAGCGCATTCTGAAAGACTCCGGGCGCTGGTTCAAGGAGTTCCTGTCCGACTGACCGGCGGGTCAGTTAGAATAAACTGGATGAGTACCCTACCCAAGCGATCCGAACTACCCAAGGAACAAACCTGGAACCTCGAGGCCCTTTTCCCCTCGGAGGCCGAGTGGCAAAAAGCCCTGGAAGAAGCCGCTCGTTCGGTGGAAGAGGTCAAACCCTTTGCCGGACGGCTGGTGGAGTCGGCCCAGGTCTTGCTGGAGGCCCTGCAAACCTACGAGACCCGGATGCTCCAGGCCATGAAGGTATTTCAGTATGCCTCGCTGCAACTCTCGACCGAGGGCACCAACCCTACCTTTACCCGCATGGTGGGCGAGGCCCGTGCGGTGGTGGCACAACTGGCCGCAGCAGGGGCTTACCTCGAGCCCGAAATACTCCGCATTCCCCCCGAAACCCTCGAGCGTTTTCTGCAAGCCGAGCCTGCGCTGGCGGCATACCGGCACTACTTTGAAGCCCTGCAAAGCCGCCAACCCCACGTGCGCAGTGGGGAAGTTGAAGCAGTACTGGCCGCTGCCTCCGATCCGCTGGGCGCACACACTGCCACCGCATATGCGGCCACCAACGCCGATATGCAGTTCAGGCCGGTCGAGCGCCAGGGCCAGACCCTGCCGGTCTCGCACAGCACCATCGGTGAGCTGCTGGTGCACCCCAGCCCCGAGGTTCGCAAGGCCGCCTGGGAGTCCTATGCCGATGGGCACCTGGCCTTCAAAAACACCCTGTCCCACACCCTGCAGGGCAGCATAAAGAGCTTTGCCTTCCAGGCCCGTACACGGGGCTACTCGAGCAGCCTCGAGATGGCTTTGAAGGGGGGAGGTCGCACCTGTGGCGATAACATCCCCCGAGCCGTCTACGACAACCTGCTGGCCACCTTCCAGGCCAACCTGCCCACCTGGCACCGTTTCTGGCGCATCCGCAAGAAGGCCCTGGGCGGACAGCTCCACACCTACGACGTGCCCATCTACGATGCTCCCGCCCCCCTGGTGCCGAGCCCCAAAATCACCTTCTGGGAGGCCGCCGAGACCATCTGCCGGGGCATGGAACCCCTCGGACGGGAATACGTAGAGCCCATGCGGCGGGGGTTGTTTGAGGAGCGCTGGGTGGACTGGGGGCAAAACCAGGGCAAGCGAGCCGGGGCCTTCTCCTCGGGGCTCAAGGGCACCTTTCCCTATATTTTCATGAGCTGGTCCGACGACCTGTTTTCAATGAGTACGCTGGCCCACGAGCTCGGCCACTCCATGCACAGCTACTTCACCCGCAAAACCCAGCCCATCGTCTACGCCCGCTACAGTCTCTTTATTGCCGAGGTGGCCTCCAACTTCAACCAGGCCCTGGTGCGGGCCCGGCTGCTGCGTGAGGCGCAAACCCCGGAATACAAGCTGGCAGTGCTGGAGGAAGCCTTTGCCAACTTCCACCGCTACTTATTTGTAATGCCCACGCTGGCTCGCTTCGAGCAGGAGCTCTACTCCCGCATCGAAAAGGGTGGGGCCCTCACGGCCCCCTACCTGATGGAACGTCTGGCCGAACTCTTCGCCGAGGGCTATGGCGGTGAAGTAGAACTAGACAAAGAGCGTCTCGGAGCGGGCTGGATGCACTTCTCGCACCTGTATAGCCCCTTTTATGTGTACCAGTACGCCACCGGTATTGCCGCCGCCAATGCGCTGGCCCAGGATGTGCTCGAGCAGGGCGAACCCGCTGCCAGGCGCTATCTGGACTTTCTCAAGGCGGGCGATTCGGTGTATCCGCTGGAGGCGCTCAGAATCGCGGGGATTGACATGCACAGCCCCGAGCCGGTGGAGCGAGGGTTTGGGGTGCTGAAAAGCATGGTGGACGAGCTGGAGAAGCTGGTGGGCTAGCCTAACGTGCAAACTCCAGGCGCTGTGTGTTGAAGCCGTCCGACAGGGCTATCTCCCAGCGTCCGCCCGAAGGCAGGCCCACGGTAGAAAGGTGGGCCTCCCCACCCGTAAGCCATAAGGCCAGGGTAGTACGCGCCTGGCCGAGGTGGGCCACCGAGGCGTAGGAGAAGACCGAGGGCATCCAGGTAAGGGTGAGGCTGCTGCCCGATTCGGTAAGGCGCACGGCGGGGTTGTCGGTACTCTGGCGGGTCAGGCGCAGGTCGCGGCGATACAGCGACAAGCCCTCGCGTACCACTTCGATTTGCCGTAGCGGGCCGGGGTCGGGCAGGAGCAGGCTAAAGTGCTCCTCTGACCAGGATTCGTCTGGGGGCTGGTCAGGCCCATGTGGCGCCTCCACGCGCTCGGTTCGGAACGAAACCTCCACCAGACCCCCCGCCGCCTCGAGTCGCAAGCGATACGTACCGGGCTGGGGCGCTTCAGGGACGGCCTGCATCTTCACCATGGGGTTGAGGATGACCTCGCCGCCACGAATGCGCCCACTAACGAGCAGCACCTCTTGCGCTAGCCGCAGGTTTTGCAACTGCGCGGTAGACGGGTTGGCCTCGAGGCCGACAGGCGCGAGCCCACTGCTTGCGGATCGAATCTCGGCCCACTGCGCAAGCCCCGACTGATGCTCGAGAAAACTTTGCATCCCCTCGTACATGTAGTCGGAAATCCACTGTGGGGCGCAGTAGCTCATCACGTCCTTGTACTGGGCTGGGTTGAACAGCGCACTACTGGCCACGCTATAGCCCCAAGTGCCAATAAAGCCGCCTGGGTAGGGGTAGCCCGACTCACCCGCCACATTGCAGGGCGCATGCCCCCGGCCCAGGTTGTGCCCAATTTCGTGCACCATGATGCGGGCGGCAGAGCTGGCAAAATCCCACCCGGCGCTGACCGGCAACCCCACATACCCAATCCCGGCAATGCCGCTGGTGTAACCCACCCGCACCACACCGTAGTAGTACCGGCTGCTGCCGTCGCTGGTGCGCAGGCTGCGCAGGGCACCGAGCAGGTTGCTCCAGTCGCTGCTGGCATTGCCCACCGTAGCGCCGTAGCTAAAAGGGGGCCGGGTGGAGGTCTGTACGCCCTGCAGTGGGAGCATGTCCCGCAACAAGTCCACGCTGGGAAGGGTGGGTGGGGCGGTCTGCCCCGGTTGTAGCACCGGCACCAGAGTAAGCGGGAGCACCGTGCCCACCCCCACTGCCGGTGTGAGGGTCAAGCGGTTGTCGGCCTCGTTGTTTTCGCCAATCTGATTGCTGGGGTCGGCCAGCAGCCGTACTTCCATTCCGGCGATTACCCAGGCTGCCGGAAGGGTGGCCCGGTAGGTCTGGGCCAGGTCGGCAGGGTTGATGGCGGTTGGGAGGGTGGCGGGGCCGGTAAAGCTTAGCTCGCCCAGCCGGTTGGAACCCCGAAACACCTCCGCCTTGAGGTGGCCAGGCAGGCCCTCGCGGTCTGCGGTCATGTACACCCGCAGCAACGCAGGTTTGCCCGCTACCAGGCGCAGGCCTGTTTTGAGGACGCTTTGGCCCCACTCGGTTTTTTGAATGGTGACTTCGCCCGAGACCAGGGGCACATCAGGCCCCGGCACCGACGGAGAGGAGTTACAAGCCGCCAAAGATAACAAAGCCAGCCCAAACCAGGCACGCATGATGCCTCCATATCAACATAAGCAGCGCATTAGCCGAGTGAGAAAAAGCCCAAGAAGCGTTACCATAACGGCAATGATGGTTCGCAGACCCCTCGAGGTTCAGACTTTCCGCCGCCTGGTCGTCAAGGTGGGCAGCGCCGTGCTCAGTGGGCCCAGGGGAAGGCAGCAACAACTGGCCATCGCCGCCCAGATCGCCGCTCTGCGAAGTGAGGGGCGTGAAGTGGTGCTGGTCTCGTCCGGAGCCCAGGCCATCGGGATGCAAAAGCTCGGGCTTACCGAGAAGCCCAGGTCAATGCCAGGCAAACAAGCCCTGGCTGCGGTGGGCCAGCCCACCCTGATGTATCTGTGGGAGCAGGCTTTTAGCTGGTACGACCTGAAGGTAGCCCAGGTTTTGCTCACCGCCGAAGATCTGGGCCACCGACACCGCTACCTGAACGCCCGACAGACCCTGGAAACCTTGCTCGAGTGGGGTATTGTGCCCATCATCAACGAGAACGATACGGTAATGGTTGAGGAGATCAAATTTGGCGACAACGACCAGCTTTCGGCCCTAATTGCCACCCTGGTGGGAGCCGACTTGCTGGTTTTGCTCTCCGATATCGAGGCTCTGTACGAGGCCGACCCCCGCACCGACCCCCAGGCCAAACCCATCCCCTACGTAGAGCGGGTGGATACCCGGGTGCTGCGTATGGCCGGTGACAGCCCGGGCCGGGTGGGCACCGGGGGCATGAAAAGCAAGCTGCTCGCAGCGGAAAAGGCCCAGGCTGCCGGAATCCCTACCCTGCTGCTGCCGGGAACCCACCCCCAGAGCATCGCCGAGGCCCTGCGCGGCGAGCCGATCGGCACCTTATTTGCAGGTGGTAGCCGCCGCTACAGCGGTCGGAAGCTCTGGCTGTACCAACTCCCCAAGCCCCAGGGGGAGGTCGTGGTGGATGCCGGTGCCGCCCTGGCCTTGCGCCAGGGCGGCGCCTCACTGCTGCCGGCGGGCATCCTCGAGGTGCGCGGACAGTTTGGGGTAGGCGAGGCGGTCAGGTGCCTGGACGAAGAGGATAACCTGATAGGGGTTGGCCTGGTAAATTACAGCGCTACCGAGCTCGCCCGCATCCGGCGCAAGAAAACCAAAGATATCGAGGCCATTCTAGGTTACAAAAACACCGACGAGGCCATCCACCGCGACTACTTTGCCCTGGTTTCGGAACTCGAGGGGATGTAGTCGGTTTCATGCGTATAGCCGCGCCAAAGCAGTGGTATCTTTGAGGTTATTATGATCGGCACCCCCATGCTCCAAACCTATGCCCAAGCCGCCCGGTTGGCCGCCAGGGCGCTGGCGGCAGCCTCGCCCAGCGCCAAAAACACAGCCTTGCTGGCCATGGCCGAGAAACTCGAGGCCCAGCGCGAAGCCCTGTACGCTGCCAACCAAAAGGACCTGGAAGCCGCCCAGGCCGCCGGGCTCCCGGCAGCCAAGCTCGATAGGCTTCGCCTGAACGAAAAAGTGCTGCAAGACCTGCGCACCGGCCTGCGCCAGGTAGCCGAGATGCCCGACCCGGTGGGCGAGATTGAGGGCTTACAAATTCGGCCCAACGGCCTTCAAGTAGGCCGCATGCGCGTTCCTCTGGGGGTGATTGGCTTCATCTACGAATCGCGCCCCAATGCCACCGTGGAGGCCAGCGCCCTGAGTTTGAAGGCCGGAAACGCCATCCTGCTGCGGGGCGGTAAAGAGGCCTGGCACTCCAACAACGCTCTCGTACGGCTGCTCCAGGAAGCACTGCACGAGGCCGGACTGCCCCAGGAAGCTATTCAACTGGTGCCCACCACCGACCGCAGCGCCATCCTGGAGATGTGCCACCTGAGCGGCCTGCTCGACCTGATCATTCCCCGGGGCGGCAAAGAGCTCATCGAGCTGGTGCAGCGCGAGGCCCGGATGCCGGTGCTGGCCCACGCCGAGGGGGTAAACCACCTGTTTGTCGACGAGAGCGCCCATCTGGAGAACGCCGTACGCATCGCCGTCAACGGCAAAGCCCAGCGCCCCAGCACCTGCAACAGCCTGGAGAAAGTCCTGGTGCATAGCGCCATTGCCCCGGTGTTTCTGCCCAGGCTGGCCCAGGCCATGCGCGAGGCCCAAGTCGAGCTTCGCGGCGACGAGCGCACCCGCGCCTTCATCCCCGCCCAGCCCGCCAGCGAGCAGGACTGGCATACCGAGTACCTGGACTTGATTCTGGCCGTAAAAGTAGTGGACACGCTCGAGGAAGCCCTGGAGCACATCGCCCGCTACGGCTCGCGCCATACCGAAGTCATCTGCACCGAGCACCACGGCCACGCCCTGCGCTTTTTGCGCGAGGTGGATGCCTCATTGGTTTTGGTGAACGCCTCGCCCCGCTTCAACGATGGCTTCCAACTGGGGTTGGGGGCCGAGATTGGCATCTCTACCAGCAAACTCCATGCCTATGGCCCCATGGGGGTGAAGGAGCTGACCACCACCAAGTTTGTGGCCCTGGGCCAGGGGCAGGTGCGCGAGTGAGCTAAGCACGTCAAAAGGTAGCGTAGTATTGCGACCGTAAGCTACCAGGCATTTACCATCGGTATTCAACTTTGGGCGGCCCATTCGCCAGGCACATATGCAATCCTTCCTCGGCCAGGTCTACCAGCTTTATACCCGCTCGCACATCCCTTTCTTCTCGGCGGCGCTGGCCTACTATGCCCTCTTCAGCCTGATGCCTTTACTGATTCTGCTGGCGGGCATTTTCGGCTTTGTACTTTCGGGCAACGAAGATTTGCGCAACGCTGTGCTGGTGAGGCTTGTTGAACTGGTGGTGCTGCTTTTTCCAACCCAGCCCGACCTGGCCCAGACACTGGTGAACTTCCTGACCCGCGGGGCCTTCCCCCTCACCTTTGCCAGTCTGTTGATTTTGCTCTGGGCCAGCAGCAATTTTTTTGCGGCCCTGGCCTACGCCCTGGGCATAATCTTTGGAGGGCTCTCCAGATCCAGCACCACCAGGCCGGGCAGGTTGGTTCGCTCCAGGGTGAGGCTCACTTCCTTAGTTTCGCCCTGTTGCAGGGTCAGGCTCGCAGGAGAAAAGGTAATTTGAAC